>DAOMPL010000031.1:0-23109 GCA_035444785.1 Edaphocola sp.
ATTGTAATATACATTACAATGAGGCTTTGTTATTTTTTATCGGACGGTAGTGATTGCAAAATTTAAAGTTTTTTCAAGCCAAATCAATTTGTCAGAAGTTGTTTGTTGATGTCGGGATAAATAATGTGCTGTAAGAAATTTTTCAAAGTCACTTGATGCTTCTTCCCAACCTTGATAGAATATTTCTCTTGCTTCTTCCATTTTACACTGGTCTTCTTTCTCCATACCTTGGATACAAATCTTAACTATTTTGTTGAAAGGTGAAAATTCCATTTTTTGTTGTTTCGTTTACTTTTTAAGTTCTGATGCCTATCGTTGTCTGGTGTCTATGTACAATGACCGCTAACGGTTGTATATACACCACTCCTCCCTTTTTTATGTCGTCAATGGCTATTTATGTAGTCTATATTGTGTTTGTGTAAAGGACTTTATACTTTATTAAATACAAAGGTAAAACTTGCATATATAAAATCTAATAAATTTGTAAAGCATTTATTATTAATGAAATTGACTTTTTTAAATACCTCAATGGTCTTGATGCTATAGTGTCCTAAAGCATTCTGTATAAAGGGTATATATCCTATTTTTTAGAGCAAGGAACATAACCCTTTTCCCGAAAAAAGCTAAGACAGACTGTTCTACAGCGGTTTATCTCATTTTAATATTTATATTCTTTGAAATTCAATGATTTTCAATTCATGGTTTGCACTCCGTGTGCTATGAAATCTTAGTTGTTAAATGTGATTTTTATTTCTTTTTTGCTTCAAATTCTGTTTTTCTGAATTTTAATATTTTCTTTACAAGTTCAAATTGAAAAGGCTTGTCCAACGGCAATTGAATAGCTAACTTTGAAATTTTGTAACCCTTTAAGTCCGCTTCTAATTCCTTCAACATTGATTCTGTCCACACTCTTGAAAGGGTAATATGCTTAGGAAATGCACAATAGTATATCAAATAGAATTTGTCTTTCAGTTTGAATGCCGGAATTTAGTAGCTTATTACTTCTTCTGTATTTGGAGCACTTTTGGGTACCCACTCACGAATAGTCTCCATTCTTTTCAAGGGTTCTCCAGAAAAAACTTTATGGTAATCATCTATGGTTTTATAGTCTGTTTTTGCCAAAAGGATTTAATTTTAGAAGTCTGCAATGATTAATTTTTTCATACCCATCATTCTTTTAAAGGCACCAGGTTTTTTAGTAAGTTCGTCCCAGTTTTCAGGGCATACTTGCCAACTTAAACCGTATTTGTCTTTTAGCCAACCGCAAACACTTTCCTCTCCACCGTTAGAAGTTAGTGTATTCCAATAATAATCAATTTCTGCTTGGTCTTTGCAAGGAATCATTAACGAAATTGCTTCGGTAAATTTAAAAGTAGGTCCGGCATTTATGCCTATAAAACGCATGCCCAAAATTTCAAATTCTACAGTCAGCACCTTACTTGCAAAATCTTTTTGGAAGTCTGCCAATCCTTCGGCTTCTGTTTTAGGATAGTAAGTTGTATTAATGATTTTTCCGCCTTTAAAAACGGATAAATAATATTCAGCAGCTTCTTTTGCGTTGCCGTCAAACCACAGGTTGGGTATTATCTTTTGCATAATTTATTAATTATTTTGCTTTATTTTTTTGTTGTGCCATAAATATTTTTGAAATTATTTATTGGTATTGCTCGTTCCTTACATTGAACATCCATCGCACGCCAAACTGATCCATACAACAACCCCAATAGCCCCAAAATTGATCACTCATAGCTTGGTTTTCACTTCCATTTTCCGAAAGTGCTGCATAATATTTATCAGCTTCAGCTCTTGTATCGAGCTGCAAACTAATGGTAATATTGTTTCCTATTTCTAATTTATGTCCCATGGATTCTAGCAAATCTGTACCCATTAGTTGTGTGCCTCCAACTATGGGCAGGGCTACATGCATTACTGCATTCAAATCCTTTTCAGAAAATGGAGGATCATCAGGATCAACAGGTATGTCTTTGATACGTATGATGGGAGCCGAAAATTCTGTACCGAATACTTTTTTATAGAAATCAAAGGCTTCTTCTGTATTACCTTGAAAATTAAGATATATGGCTACTTCACTCATTTTGATTTATGTTTAGATTAATTGTTTTCTGTATAGTTTTTAAAATTGTTCAAAATGGCTTGCCATCCTTGCTGTTGCAATTCTATACTATTTTCAGTTTCAGCATCGAAAAGTATTTCTACTAATGTTTCAGCCCCTAGATCGTTAAAAGAAACCGTGGCATTTCTTCCACCAAATTCATAAGAAAAGCTTTGCTTGGGTTGAATTTTGGTATAAACCGCTTCAAAATCAAACCCAAAACTGCCGTCTTTGGCTTCCATTCTGGATTTAAATTTTCCACCTACTTGCATATCATTTTCAGAAGAAGGGCAATGCCAACTAGGGTCGGCAAAATTCCATTTGACAATATGTTCCGGACTGTTGTAATAGTCCCAAACTTTATCTAATCCGGCTTTTATTAGGGCTTGAACTTTGATTTTATTTGACATCTTTTTTTTATTTTTAGTTTGAAATTTGATCTTTGTATTTTGGGTCATAATCTATCATCCATTCTATGCCGTATTTGTCCCTGAACATACCGAAATACGAACCCCAAGGACTATCATTCATCGGGCATTCTACTGCACCGCCGACAGAAAGCCCGTTGAATAACTGGTCGGCCTCTTCTTTACTTTCTGCAGATAAGGAAAGTTTAGATCTGTTTTCGTTTTCGTTGACTGTGCCCATAAATGCAGGAACATCATTGCCCATGAGGACATTGTGCTTGCCGATAGGTAAGGCAATGTGCATGATTTTTTCGGCATCATTTTCGTTATTGGGCATATCCGGATTACCGGGTAAATCTTTGAAACGTACCACTGTGGCAAACTCGCCACCAAAAACGGATTTGTAAAAATTAAAAGCTTCTTCGGCATTGCCATTGAAGTTGATGTGTGGATTGATTAAAGGCATAGTTTATATTTTTTTTGATTTTATTTCCTTAAAATTTTTTCCATTTTTTTTCCTTTTGCCAATTCATCAACGAGCTTGTCCAAGTATCTGGCATTACGGGTAAGTGGATTTTCTATTTCTTCGATTCTGTATCCGCAAATCGTTCCGGTTATTAATGAGGCATTAGTATTCATTTGAGCTTGGTCAAAAAAGGATTGAAAGCTAACCTGCTCGGCTATCAATTCTTGAATTTTTGTAGCATTAAATCCTGTGAGCCATTCTATCACTTCGTGTAATTCTTCAATCGTTCTGCCTTTCTTTTCTATTTTGCTTACATAATGTGGATAGACCGACCCAAAGAGCATCTTGGCAATTCTTTCGTTATGTTCTGGAGTGGTTTTCATTTTCTTATTCCAAATTTATTTTTTCTAATTTTCCCTTTCTTTTTCCCAAATTTTTATAATCCCACTGTATGATTTTAGATTTTTCTAACCAGCCTTGGAGTTCCATTTCGTCTATTTGATCATCGGCAGTATAGAAAACAGAAGCATCTTTAAATTTACCTGTACCAATTATTAATTTATCTTCTTCAAAATCTGCCCCACTCCAAAACATCAATCTTATCCCTGCTTTTTGCTTACTAAATCCCACAATGGGATTGC
Source organism: Edaphocola sp. (assembly GCA_035444785.1). Taxonomy (GTDB): domain Bacteria; phylum Bacteroidota; class Bacteroidia; order Chitinophagales; family Chitinophagaceae; genus Edaphocola. The sequence continues at coordinate 3,628 of DAOMPL010000031.1, forward strand.
CATCTATAAACCAAACGGGATGGGCATGCCAGATTTTAAACTCTGCCATAGTTAGGTATTGACAGATAATTTTTTCCAATAAAGAACAAATGGCTTGCTCTTCACTTGAAAAATTTTCCGAATAAGCTTTTAGGGGACTTGACATTGATCTAGATTTTTGAACCATTTTGCATTTTTTGGATTTCGATGAGGACAGCCCGGCCAACAGCAAGGTTTCTTTTTACCATCGTATAAATCTGCTACCATTCTTTCCAGATGCTCTTCCCGCGTTTTTTCAAGTACTACCAAGCTTACCCAACAGATCCATTCATTGCGTTGGATTGGAGTGAGTTTGTTCCAGATTTCTACTAAAGCAATATCTTTGCTTAAAGTAGCTTTAATATCTTCTGGTATTTGGTGAAGGATACTGGGTGATAGTGTATTCATAATAATATTAATTTTTTTAACAATATAACAAAATAAAAACAGCCGCTAATGATACTAGGAAAGACAAAAAATAATACAATCTTATTTTATTGGATGTTTTAAAAATTTGGTATAAACAAAAAATCGGAATAGTAAAAACTAGTAAAATCATGGGCAACCATAACAACTCAAAGATTATACCTAATATTAGATATTGATACACATCCTCTATCCCGCATTTTCCTATACCAAAGAACATTAATACAGCAACACTTAGTCCAATTACCAGTTTTGGCAGATTATTATTGCTTACCACTTTGTTCTTGTTCATTATAACTTACCATCCAATTGACACCAAACTGATCGGTAAACATTCCAAAATAATCGCCCCAGAAAGTGTTTTCTATTGGCATAGTGACAATGCCATTGGCAGAAAGTCCATTGAAAAGCTTGTCTGCTTCTTCTTTTGACGCAGCAGTTACAGCAACAGAAAAGTTGTTGCCTTGTACAAATGAGGGAGCCCATTCGCCTCCGGTGTCGCTACCCATAAGGATAGAAGAACCTATGGGTAATCCCACATGCATAATCTTGTTTTTGTCTTCTTCGGCTACTTTGTATTCGTCACTTTCAGGTATTTCTCCAAATTTTCCCAAGTAAGTAAATTCTCCACCGAAAACGGATTTGTAAAAGTTAAAAGCAGCTTCGCAATTGCCATTAAAGGTCAAGTAAGTGTTTGTTGTTGCCATATTTATATAATTTTTATTATTTATTTGCAAATTTTAAAATCTCCAAAGTCACAATTATCTTTCAATATAATCAACTATTTTGTTCTAAAAATAAAGTTCTTTACTAAAAAGGTACAACAAAATTAATAATATTTAATAGATAAATTTAATAAATATTATTGATATAAATAAAAATATCTAATATTTTAGCATTCGATTTTGAACATAAAAAACCCTTCTAATTCAATCAGAAGGGCTTTTTTGCTTAATGATGTTAATCTTAAAAACGTTCTAATTGACTAAAGAAGAAATCACCTTCAATAGCTGCATTTTCATTGCTATCAGAACCATGAACTGCATTTTCTCCTATAGATTTAGCAAACATTTTTCTGATGGTACCTTCTGCTGCTTCTGCAGGGTTGGTAGCTCCTATCAATGTTCTGAAATCTTCAACTGCGTTATCTTTTTCAAGAATAGCAGCTACGATAGGTCCACTGCTCATAAATTCAACTAATTCGCCATAGAAAGGACGCTCTTTGTGAACTTCGTAAAATTTACCGGCTGTTTCAGTAGTCAAATGCGTATATTTCATTGCTACGATACGAAAACCACCTTCATTGATTTTTGCTAAAATACCACCGATATGACCTGCTTTTACTGCATCAGGCTTAATCATTGTAAATGTTCTGTTTGTTGCCATTTTTTTATTAGAATTTTTGTATATTTTTTCGGGATGCAAAAGTAATCGAATTAGCTTAGCATCCCGAATATTTTTTAATAATTAATATTTCTCTAACAAAAATTTAATTCAATACTGTAACCCCAAAAGCAGTAAATCTTAATTCTTCCTCCGGTTTATTAATTTTTTCGATTTCTTCATCACTCTTGTTTTGGTCTCTGGCTGCATCTCTCAACTCTTCTACAGAATGGGTATCCACAAAAGCCTGACCACTTAGCAATATTTCTTTACCTTTAATATCAGTTGGTAAAAAGAAATTATAATCTTTCATTTTTACAAATACTTCGTTACCATCTCCTAAATCTACCATTGCCCAGCATCCTCTGGCTTGACATACAGAAGTTACCACACCTTTCACCTGCATTTTTACTGGATTTTCACCATGAAGTTGCTTTTTGAAATCTTTAGACTTCACTATATTTTTAGCAGCAATATCAGCACCATATACCTGTCCTTTCTTTGCAGATGGGATAGCTGTTGTTTCCTCTACCTTAGTGCATCCTGGTTCTTTGTCCACGTCTTGAGCCTGAGTGGCATAACTTAAAAATAAAACAGCACACAAACTGATTCCTATTATCTTTTTCATTTTTATGAATTTTTTTGATTAATATACAAAGGTATCAAATTTTTCAATTAATCATCCTCGGTAGCTCTATTTAACTATTTGTTTTAATATTCCTTTAATCAACTCAAAAAGAGAAAATTTTACTACTTAATCTTGAAATTCAAGCTATTACTTGTTGTCCAAATTTCATATCCAGAAATACCTGATTTTGAAACAATAAAAATCTTACCTTTGCAGACTTTTAAAAACAAAATACATGTTTGCATTAAGAAGGTTTATTGTATTAAACAGATTATGGATAGCCTTGGTTTTGATAGCTTTAGGTGTTTGGATTGGTATGGAAGTTACTTGGTGGGTAGGCTGGTTGCCTATTTTAATAGCTATTTTAATGATAGTAGCCCACTTTTTAATAGGACCTATGACTATATTAACCAAATATGTAGAAAATGGAGATATAGAAGAAGCCCAGAAATTGATTGACTCCGTAAAGAAACCAGAATGGCTATATTCCCAAGTACGTTCCGGCTTTTATATGTTAAAAGCCAATCTATCTACCATGAATAATAATTTCGACCAAGCAGAAGAAGAACTTAAAAAAGGCTTGAGTTCCGGAAAAACCGATAAAGAATCGAAGGGGATGGCATTGTTACAATTAGGTTTTATAGCCTCTCAAAAAGGCAATATGAAAGAGGCTTATGAGAAATTAAGAGAAGCAGTAAAAAATGGATTACCGGACAACAACACCACTGCCCAAGCTTATATGCAATTATCTTCTATCTGTGCACAAAGAAGGGATTACAGAGGTTGTAAGTTCTATTTTGCTAAAGCAAAAGAAGCCAAACCCACTAATAAAGAAATAGTGGATCAATTGAAAGAAATGAATAAACAGATAGCCAGAATTCCAGGTTAATATTTGGAATTTCTTTTACAATATTTGAAAGCGACTTTTTTTAAGTCGCTTTAGTTTTATCAAATAATCTTTGTGTATTAAATTCCTTTCTTTACTTTTGTCAGAATAACAAAAACACACCTACAAAAAGAACTTAATAATCTTAAAAAGAATTAATGAAATACAAACATATTATCGGTTTAGTTTTTTTAATCGTACTGATAGACCAAATCATTAAAATATATATAAAGCTTAATTTTGAATATGGCGAAAGCATCAATGTGTTTGGTTTAAAATGGTTTCAACTTTATTTCATCGAGAACTCCGGAATGGCTTTTGGCATGAAAATTCTGGACTCAACCTTAGGCAAATTGATACTTTCTTTATTCAGATTAGTAGCCGTAAGTATAGGTTTTTATTGGATAAAGGGTTTGGTGGCAAAGGGCTTGAGCAATGGTGCTAAGGTGTGTGCCGCATTAATCTTGGCAGGAGCCTTAGGCAATCTGATCGACAGTATGTTTTATGGTGTATTGTTTGACAAAGGTTTGGCCTTTGACCCTAATATTAAAGATTATGTAAGTTATTTGGGTTTGGCTCAGTTTACTCCCGGCAATGGTTATTCCTCTATGTTTCATGGCTCTGTGGTAGATATGTTTTATTTCCCGGTGATAGATACCATATTACCAAATTGGTTGCCCATTATTGGAGGTAAAAATTTTACTTTTTTCGATCCTATTTTTAATTTTGCAGATGCTTCTATTTCAACAGGAGTCATTGTTTTATTAGTTTTTCAAAAAAAATTCTTAAAACAATTCACCCAAACCGCCAGTGTTGAAAAAGCGGATTAGTTAATGCCCAACAAGATATTATTATGAATTTTCAATTTGAACCCAATTTAGAATATGCACAGTCTTTAGATGATATGGACATCCTTCATGTTTTGCGGGAACGCTTTCTCTTTCCTCAATTTGAAGAAAAAAATTGTTATTATTTCTGTGGAAACTCATTAGGCTTGCAACCTAAAAGCACGGCATACCTATTTCAAAAAGAATTAGAAGAATGGGCTAAATATGGTGTAGAAGGGCACTTCAAGGCTACTGACCCATGGATGTACTATCATAAACAGTTTAGCAATACATTGGCAAAAATAGTGGGAGCAAAAGTGGATGAGGTCGTGGCAACAAATACCCTTACCGTAAACCTTCATTTGCTACTACTTTCTTTCTACAAACCTACGGCACAACGCTATAAAATCATCATGGAAGCAGGAGCTTTCCCTTCCGATCAATATGCCATTGAAACCCAAGTAAAAATGCATGGATTTGATCCTAAAAATGCCATTATAGAAATTGCTCCAAAAGAAGGAGAACACACTTTAGATGATAATGATATTTTAGCAGCCATCCGCAATGCCGGAGACCAATTAGCTTGTGTTTTAATTGGTGGGGTAAACTACTATACCGGCCAATGGTATCCTTTAGAGGCTATCACAAAAGCAGCTCATGAGGTAGGTGCTTTATGTGGTTTTGACTTGGCTCATGCCATGGGTAATATACCTATGCAGTTACACGACTGGAATGTGGATTTTGCCTGTTGGTGTTCTTATAAGTACCTCAATTCCGGACCGGGAGGGGTAGGAGGTATTTTTGTTCATGAAAAGCATGGCAACAATCCCGAAACTTTCCGACTTGCCGGCTGGTGGGGTAATGAGGAAGCTACCCGCTTTCAAATGAAAAAAGGATATATTCCGGCCAAAGGTGCTGCAGGATGGCAAATGAGTAATGCTCCGGTTTTTAATATGGTAGGTTTAAAGGCATCTTTAGATATTTTTGATAAGGTTACAATGGAACAATTAAGAGAAAAAAGCCTCCGGTTAACTACCTATCTCGAATATTTATTGGCTCAAATCAAGCATTTAGATTTTGAAATTATCACTCCCAAAGAGCCCCATAGAAGAGGAGCACAACTCTCCATGTTGTTTGGAAAAGATGGCCGTAAGGTGTTTGAACATTTAGAACAAAATGGTGTTATTGCAGACTGGAGAGAGCCTAATGTGATTCGTGTAGCTCCCGTACCAATGTATAATTCTTTTGAAGACGTGTATATGCTTTACCATATTTTAAATAACTTTCAAAGTTAATTATTCGTTGAGATACTTAAATTCAAATAGCTTTTCATTAATAATTGACCGATAATTTATTTTGTTTTGAATATTAAAGCAAACATGTTGAAAGGTTGAAACATACTGCAAAACCTTTGCTCGATTAATTAAATATCAAAAATGCAACACCTTAACTTTTTTAGGTGTTGCATTTATTACTTAAAATAAGTTTAAACCCATTAAATTAGTTCAAAAACACTGATAATATTGCTTTAAGTAGATTATTGCATTATTTTTATCCAAAAACCGAAATCAATTATATGTTAAAACTTAAATCTAAAAATGATTAATTTTTTCATAAACGACGTTTTATCTAAATTGCAACTTATTTTTACTTCTTAAAAACAAAAGCATATAAAAATGTATTCTAAATCTATATTGACATTAGGTCTATTCGGTTTATCTTTAGGAATCGGTCAATTGTCTGCACAAAATGTATTTACTGTAGGTAAACAAGCGGTCTCAAAAACTGAATTTTTAAATTGGTATCAGAAAAATAATGCACAAAAACCCAGTTTTGATAGGCCTTCATTAGAAAACTTTGTCAATTTATATGCACTATACAAAATGAAGGTAATGGATGCCAATGCCTTAAAACTTGATACCATCCCGGCGATACAGTCAGATATTGAAATGTACAAATCACAGCTTGCAAAGAGCTTTGGTAATGATAAAAAAATTACAGATGCGTTATTAGCAAAGGCTTATGAGCATTCTGTACAAGAAAGGTCTGTAGCTCATATTATGCTTACCGGTTTTGGTTCCGAAATGGAAAATACTAATAAAAGAGTGCTAGACTCTTTGGCAATAGTTATCAATGCTGGAAAAATGAGCTTTGAAGCAGCTGCAAAAGAATTTTCTTTAGATAGAGGTACTGCCCAAAATGGTGGAGCCATAGGCTTTATTCATGCTTTTCAAACTCCGTATGAATTTGAAGAAACCGTGTATAGCACACCCGTTGGCAGCATTTCAAAAGCTTTTAAAACAAAATCCGGATACCATTTAGTAAAAGTTTTAGCCGAACGCCCTGCCTTAGGAACCGTAGAAGTTGCACAAATATTATTACCAATTACAGATGATAATAAAGCACAACAAATGGTTTTAGCTCAATCTATTGTTCAGCAATTGAAAGCAGGAACAACTTCTTTTGAACAAATGGTAAAAGAATATTCTGACGATATTTACAGTAAAAATACCAAAGGTGTTATTAAACCGATAAGCTCGGGCAGCACAGAAGAAAGTATTGAGAAGGCTGTGTTTGGTTTAAAAAACAGAGGAGATATTTCCAATCCGGTTGTGAGCTCCATGGGAATCCACATCTTCAAATTGATAAAAGATATTCCTATTGGTAGCTTTGAAGAAGAAAAACCAGAACTTACTGCAAAAATGGATCGTTATTGGACTAAAGAAATTAACGATTTAAAAATGGAAGCAACAAAAAAAGAATTGGGCTTTAAAGAATATCCTCAAGCATTAACAGAACTTATTGGTGCTATTGACGATAAAGATTTTGAAAAAGACAAGACTTTAGGACACTACCCTCACCTAAAAGCGGTGATGATGGAAGTAAATGGTAAAAAATATTATCAACAAGATTTCTTGAACTATATAAATAAATTAACCCAAGGCAGACTAGCCGGTAATAAAGAAGCTACCCTTAAAGATTTATACAGAGTTTTTTTAGAAAAAATGGTAGCAGATGCTCATATTGCACATTTAGAAAAAACCAATACTGATTATAAAAAATTATCAGAAGAATATACCAATGGGGTCTTAATCTTTGACCTAATGGAAAAAAACATTTGGAATAAAGCCAGTCAGGATAGCCTTGGACTGGAAGAATATTACAAGAAACACAGTAAGCAATATCAATGGGAGGCCGGGTTTAAAGGTGAAGTACTACAAAGTAAAAATCACGATGCATTATTGCAAATCAAAAATGCCATTGATAATGGCAAAAGCATTGAAGATGCCTTAAAAGAAGTGAATACCCCTGATAATGATCAAAAAATCTACCAGCAAATTGGTCGATTTAATTTCAGCCTTTTCCCTCAGGTTGCTCAAGATAAATTTGTTGCCTATAAAGTGATTGGTATCCTTACTGATGATCAAGGCAATGAATATATCATTATTCCAGAGGAAGTTTATCAAACCTCTCAACCAAAATCGTTTATTGATGCTAAGGACAAAGTGGTAGAAGATTATCAAAAAGTTATAGAAAAAAACTGGAACGATAAACTTAAAGCAAAATATCCTTTAAAAATAAATACTGCCGTATTAAATAGTTTGGTAAAATAAAAAACACTTAATTACTCTTGAAAAAAAACTTCGATATTCTGCGATTAGGCTTATTGGTAATCTTATTGATGAGCATAAGCACCTATAAGCTTTTTGCAGTAAAGATTATAGGCAAGGTGGTTAATTTAAACACAGATAAGCCTTTGGCTCATGTTGATATTTCTAATGTGCATTCAGGGGTCACTTTCAAAACCTCAATAGATGGTACTTTTGAAATGGAGGTAAAGGCAGGAGATTTAGTAGAGTTTAGATTGGAACAATTTCAGGTAGCACGTGTAAAAATAAAGTCGGACAATGTAGCCAAATTTTACTTAATTCAAATGCAGACGATGCCTTCTGATATTGAAAATCAATTGATGAAGGATTATTTTATGGGAGCAAAAATAGATAGTATTAAAAGAGCCGAGTTATATGAAAAAGCATTAAACCATTATAAATTAACAGGGCTTGATATCATTCAACACCCCTTTGATGCCATGAGTAAGCGTAACAGAATGATATGGCGATTCCAGAAAAACTATGAAATATGGGAGAAAGATAAATTTATTGATTATGTATTTAATGATAGACTTATAGTACAGTTGACCGGCTTAGAAGCTGAAAATATTGAAGCTTATAAAAAGAAGTATCGACCATCTTATGAAACAATAAAAAGCTTAAATGAATATGGTTTTTATTCTTATATCAAGGAGACCGTAAAACAGTATAAAAGAGAATTGGAACAACAAAAAAATCAAATAAAGAATCCCGAAGAATATTATAATTACGAAAGAAAATGAGGGTAGGTGTTTGTTTTATTTTTCTATATTTTATAGGAGGACTATTTTCTAATATTGCTTGGGGGCAACAAGAGAGTAGCCTCACTAAGATGTTTCAGTCTCATTTGCCAAAAGATTCTATCATAAAAAAACAGGATACGGTGGACGAAAAAGCCCCATCCTATTATAGCATTAAAGATACTGCCAACCACATCATCATTAAAGATCAAAAAAATAGAAAGGGTTGGTTTTCTTGGAGAGATTCCGTTATCATTCCAAAACGTTCTGCTTATTACTCATTGATGTTCCCGGGATTAGGACAAATCAATAATAAAGATTATTGGAAACTTCCAATAATTTATGGAGCTTTAGGTGTCGGTATTTACTTTTACATAGATAACAGTATAAGCTATAATGAGGCAAGGGCAGAATATGCCTTCCGTTTAGACAAAGGAGGTGTTTCCAATGATTTTTTGTATCCGCGGTATGAAGCCTTTACTACAACACAGGTACAAGAAGATAGAGATTGGTATAAAAGATGGTTAGATATAACCGTAATGGTCTCCGTGGTGGGCTATGCCCTGCAGGTAGTAGAGGCCAATTCGGCTGCCCATTTAAAGGGTTTTGATATTAGTGATGATATAAGTTTTAAAATAAAACCTTCAGCTGTACCCAGCCCTTACGGAATCATTCCCGGCATTGGTTTAGCCTTCAATATAAAATAATGAAAAAAAGAATTATTGCTGTCGATTATGGTAAAAAACGAACCGGTTTAGCTATCAGCGATGAGCTTCACTTTTTGGCAACCGGAATAAAAACTGTAGATACCGAAAAAATGATTTGGGAGCTAAAACAGATTTTTGTCCAATATGATGTGGATACTATTTTATTGGGTTACCCTAAAAATTTAGATGGCAGTCCTACAGATATTACCGCCAAGGTTGAAAAGGTTTGTACACAATTAGAAAAATTATTTACCGATAAAAAAGTTATACTTTGGGATGAAAGATATACTTCAAAGATGGCATTTCAGGCGATGATAGACAGTGGATTAAAGAAAAGTGACAGACGTAACAAGGCACTTATTGATGAGATGAGTGCCAGAATTCTGTTACAAGGATATTTAGATGGTCAAGGTAATACTTTGCTTTAAAACTTCCATCGTTACTCTTTTAGAGTTTTTTAGTTTAACGTTAGGTTATTAAATGATTAAGAAATTCTTAATCAAACTCAATCTATTATAGATTGAATAATAATAATTACCTTTGCTATTATTCACTTAAAATAGCTAAACAATGAAATTAAATTTTAAAAAATTAAGTTCCGCCATTTTTGGGATGATGGTATGCTCTGGAGTTGCCATTCAATCTAATGCACAAGTTACTTATCCTTATGAGGGAGATTTTGAAGTAGCTACCACCAATCCAAGTAGCAAGTCTTATGCATCTACCGATTCTATTGTAATGAATAATATGCCTTGGACTATGCCGGGCGTGTTTTTAGGGTCAATGACAGCATCCGATCGTTATAATGGAGCCAAAGGAGCAAGAGTTAGATTAACCAATAATACTAACGGAAATCCTGCATATTTGGAAATGTTGGCAAATTTGCCTTCAGGAGCAGGAACCGTTACTTACAAAGCCGCAAAATATGGAAATGATGGTGCAGACAGCATGGAGGTATTGTATAGTGTAAATAATGGCACCTCTTGGACTTCTGCCGGGTATGATGTCGTTTCTGATACTGCTTTGCAAACCTTTAATCATGTAGTTAATGTTTCCGGAAACGTAAGGATAAAGTTTCAAAAATTAGGCATTGCAAATTCCCGAATCTGTATGGACGATATTAATATTACTGCATTTTCAGGTTCTGGACCTAGCCTTTATGCTACCGGTTTTAGTCCTGTTGGATCTAATGTAAGCCTAGCTACAGATTCCTTAATCATTACTTTTAATGATTCAATAGCTGTAGTACCCAATAATGTAGATATGCTTTGGTTGTATAAAGCCGGTACAGGTATGACTAATCCTGTGGCTACATTCAGTGGTGTAACTGCAATTGTAGATGGTAAAAAAGCAATATTTACCCCTATCGCATTAGACAATAATACAGATTATTTTGTGATAGTTGATTCTTTTCATATCCAACATCTTAACAATACCTCTGTAAGTTATAATGGCAATTTTGACTCTACTACATGGACATTCTCCACGATAGATACCACTCCAATTCCACCAATGACATCTCTATCAGAAACCTTTACTATTTGTAGCAATAATGGAGCAATGGGTAAATTTGTACAATATAGCAAAGAAGGTGCAAAAACATGGAAATGTTCTTCATTTGGACATACAGACTCTAATTCTGTATATTTTAATGGAGGTTCTTCTGCAGGTGCAGAAGCCAGTAACGATTGGTTGATCACCAGTGCTCCTTTAGACTTTTCAGCTATGGACAATCCGGTTTTAAGCTTTTATCAAAAAAGAAGATTCTCCGGTAATGTCACCCGCAGTATCAAAGTTTCTACTAACTATATTCCGGGTACCGATCCTGCAAATGCTGTATGGGCAACCCTTTCTGTTCCAGAATTAGGCACACTATCTGATACGGTTTGGAATAAAGTGAATGGTATTCTTTTAAACAGTTATAAAAACACTCCTTTCTATATGGCATTTGTTTATCAATGTGACACCGTTGCCGCATGGGAATGGACTTTGGATGATATAAATGTTACGGATAGCATTACCACAGGAATCAAAAATATAACAGGAAATATTGCAAATATTCAGGTATTGGGTCAGGCTCAATCTAACCAAATTAATTTAAACATTGAGGCGGTTAATAATGGACAATATGAACTACAGATATTTGATTTATTAGGAAGAAATATTAATAATCAAAGCGTAAATTTACAATCAGGTAATAATAGAATAAGCCTTAGTAATTTAAATTTAAGTTCCGGTATGCACATCATTAGATTAAAAGGTAATGATGGAATAGCTACGGTAAAAGCTGTAGTAAAATAAAGACAGTAAACACTTAAATAAATTCTTCAAATATAAATCCCCAAAGCAAATGCCTTGGGGATTTTTTTTTAAAAAAACTAAAAAAAATTACTAAAAAAAAGCATTTGGAAATACTTTTTAATACACCCAACATCCGAAAACAATGCTCACAAGGAAAAATCATTTATATAAAACTTAAAGCAGAAAAATCTTGATTTTACCATCTTATGCAGTAATATTTATCCCAATATTTTTAAATCCATTTTTCTAACTTTGTAAACAGGATTAAAACAGTACAGACCCTATACTTTATAATTCAAAAAAGATCAATTTATGCCAACTTCTCTTTCCAATGTAAATATCCCAATAGACAATTCACTTTCATCTGCTTTAGAAAATGAAAACATTCATCCAAAATCAAATAATAGCAAAAAACGCCTATTGTATATTTCAGGATTAGCCATACTCATAGGCATTTTAATGAGTATAGTAGCAAAGGTTTTATTACTTTTAATATTCTTTATCACCAACCTTTTCTACAATGGGAAAGTCTCTTTTGAAACTACCGATCTTATTCAAAATCATGTAGGAGTAATCTTAATTTTTATTCCTGCAATAGGAGGTTTAGTGGCAGGCTTAATGGCCTACTACGGCTCTCGGGGCATACAAGGGCATGGTATCCCTGAGGCTATGGAACAAGTGCTCACCAATAAGAGCAAGATCAATCCTATGCTTACTTTTTTAAAACCAATTTCTTCAGCCATAGTTATTGGTACGGGTAGTCCCTTTGGGGCCGAAGGCCCTATAATTGCTACAGGAGGAGCTTTAGGTTCCACCTTGGGTCAATACCTAAAAATTACTTCAAGAGAAAGAAAGATTCTTTTAGCCGCTGGGGCAGCTGCAGGTACAGCAGCAATATTCGGAACACCCATAGCAGCCTTATTCTTAGCCATAGAGCTCTTGCTTTTTGAATATGCTCCCCGATCCATTATTCCTTGTGCTTTAGCATGTATAACGGCAACCGCCGGTTGCCATTTTTTAATACGAACCGGTCCCATATTTCCTATAGAGCAAAGTTTAGCCATCCCTAGCAATACCGCTTTAATGGTTTATAGCGTCATCGGAATCATTATGGGTTTCTTTTCAATTGCTATCACCAAAGCTGTGTATTGGATAGAAGACTTGTATTATAAAATTCCGATACATTGGATGTGGTATCCTATAATAGGAGGATTAATTGCCGGGGTAATAGGTTATTTTTCGCCAAAAACTTTAGGGGTTGGATATGAAAATATCACTGATATATTGAACGACAAAATGGCCACAAAGACCATTATTCTTTTGGTTACCTTAAAGCTTTTTTCTTGGTTGTTTTCACTCTCCAGTGGTACATCAGGAGGAACTTTGGCTCCAATGATGACCATTGGCGGTGGTTTGGGTGTTTTTCTGGGAGTCTGTGCCATTAGCTTGTTTCCAAATAGTGGTGTATCTTTACCTATGGCGGCATTGGTGGGAATGATGGCTTTATTTGCCGGAGCCTCTCGTGCCTTATTAACCTCGATAGTTTTTGGAATCGAATCTACTTCCCAATTTAATGGACTGTTGCCATTATTGGCAGCATGTACAGCCTCTTTTTGCATTTCCTATTTCTTAATGAAAAACACAATTATGACAGAAAAAATTGCAAGAAGAGGAGTGAAAACTCCAGATTCTTTTGAGCCTGATCTTTTGGAAGAAATTAGTGTAGGCCGAATTATTAATACCTCTCCTATAGCCATCAGTGAAGAATTGAGTATTTCAAAAACAGAAGAAATTATTAAAAATAGCCCTAACCCTAATCAAAATTTTTTTATTGTTTCAAATAAACAAGGAGCTTTTAAAGGAATAATAAATTGTCGGGAATTTTTAGAATGTAAGTTGGATAAAAACACCAAACTCTCCCAATCCAAATTGATAAAAGAACAAGATGCATTTATCTTTGAAAATGACAATTTAAAAGAAGCTTTAGAAATAATGCTGCTAAAAAAACTGGATGTACTTCCGGTGGTCAGCAATACTTCCAAAATGGTTAAAGGAGTAATTTCCTATACCGATATTTTGGATGCTTTTAAAATGAATTATGAGGACAATGGTATTCCAAGAACAGTTTTCAATAGAAGACTGGCTCGCTGGAGAAGCCGATTGAACTATAAAAGAAAAAATAACAAATTTTAATAAGACCTTGATCAAATATTTTTATACTTGCTGTCCTCTGTTATTCAATATTTCTAAATTATCGAAAAAAAAATAGCATTCAAAAAATCAGCACTTCTTTGCCTATTGTAGTCAAATGCCATCGGAACAATGGTTCTGAAACCTAAAACTTTTTCTAAAATTGTAAAACTTTCAGCTCTGTTCGTCTGTTTTGTTGATGTTCGTTTTCAGAGCAGTTAATGCCATCTTTACAATTATTTTTTAATCGACGCTCTCCATACCCTTTTGCGACTAATCTATTTTTACTAATTCCTTTTTTTATTAAATAATTTACGGCAGCATTAGCCCTATTCTGTGAAAGTTTTAAGTTGTAAGCATCATCACCTCTACTGTCTGTATGGGACGAAAGTTCAATTTTCATTTTAGGATTGCGTTGGAGAATGTCTGCAATATTATCCAAAACCAATGCGGCATCTGGACGAATTATGGATTGATCAAAGTCATAAAATATATTCTTAACCTCAAAAGTCTTTCCGGCACTTATCTCACAAACACCCAATTTAAGTGCAACATAAAGTGTTTTGTTTCTGTTCAACCCTTTTGTAGTTATTAATTCTGTTTGTGAAAACTTTCCATCCCCTATTGCCACTATTTGGTAATCAGTATTAGGATCTAATTGATAGTAAAATTTTCCAAAGGCATCTGAAATTTGCTCAATTATTTTTCCCTCTGAACTTTTCAATAATCTTGTGACTACTTTTGGTACGTTTTGCTCGGTTTCACAGTCAATAGTTTCCCCACTAAGAGTAAAGCGGTCATCCTCATGTAATAATTCTTTAAAAATATTAGCCTTTTTAAATTCTGTCTGACTAATAGTTTCAAGATTAGTGGTGATATTATTCTTTTCTCCTATTACCTTATATTTTCCAGCTTGCAATTGTGTTTCAACTATACCATTAGCATCTGTAAAACCAAGAAAGGCCACACCGTTTGCATCTGTAATTTCTACCTTAACGCCACTTAATGCCAATCCTGTTTTTTGATCTTTTACCTGAATGGTAATTTTTGTGCTTTCTTTACCTGCTTTGCTTCCAGCACCTCTGTTACCTTCAGTTGAAGACTTTGTCATTTTAGTTCCAAAATTAACGATTAATGATAAGCCAATATTGAAATCCTGAATACGTGCAATAGAAACCATCTTATCCTTTTGGTAATAATTGTAAATATCGGTGGTGGTGATGCCATTTTTATCCTGATTAAATCTGATGCCCGGCATGTCTTTACCTGTATTTTCATAAGTAGCCACTTTGAAAAGTCCTTCTTCTCCAAAAGTTCTTAAATAATCTGCCTGTAGCCCAATGGACAGTATCGGGTTGATTTTATAAGCAACATTAAGACCTGCCAACCCCATCATTGCAATAGGTTGATTATCGGCATTAGTGGTTTGAAACGGGGTGAACACAATTTCATAATTGTTGGTAAATGGGTTGAGGGCTACAATATTTTGCTGGTAACTTACATATTGTTGCATTAACATCCCTGCTCTAACAAATAGTTTGGTGTTGAATCTACCCATATTGAACTTATATGCTGGTCCGGCGGCAATACCAATATGTGAAAAAGCATCCTCTAGTTGTGCAAAAGTAGAATACCCATTTGAGAAACCAAAAACCATGCTATTTGCCATTCCGGAATCAGTAACAAAAGGGTTCATTTTATGCTTTTGGTAGCGACCATCTATACCTATTCCAAAATTTGATTTCCCAAAATAGTAATCCAAGCTAAAACCTATATTAATTCCGGGCTTTGCTCTCCCAATTGCATTATGAGAAGCAGAGTAATCACCAATCGGAATACTTGCACCACCAAAAAGTGCCAACTGAAAATTTTTATTATCAGGAACCTGAATGTCTTGGGAAAAACCTTTAAATGTAAAAATCAAAAGAAAAATGGAAAGTAAAAATGTTCTCATTGGATAAATATTTTTGAGTTGTTGTATTGCAAAGTAACGTAAAGTATTTTAACTATAGATTTTCTTTACGATGAAAATTGGATATTTGAAATTTTTATTTGGCTTTATCCAATAGACGGAATCGTAAACTGTTTGCTTAGTGCAAATATATTTTATTCCTGCAATTACCAAGACTTCTTGCTATTTTGTTAAATATTTAATAAATTTGAAAGTCTAAATATTCTTACATGGAAAATCTTTCTCTTTTAAACCAATATAAATTAGAACAAGGTGTTTTTGATGAAATGATAACCGATGGATTAGTGAGAAATCATTATCGTAATTTTGTACATTCTTTTCAGCAATACAGTACCGAAGCTATCAATCAAAAGGATGCCTTAGCCAAAAAGCTTTTCATGTCGCAAGGTATCACCTTTACAGTATATAGCAGTGGTGAGGGTATTGAAAAAATATTTCCTTTTGACCTAATTCCCCGTATTATTCAAGCGAATGAATGGGAACATATAGAAAAAGGGATTAAACAACGCTTAAAAGCTTTAAATATTTTCTTGAAAGATATTTATCATCAACAGTTTATTATAAAAGACGGTATCATTCCTGCTCATTTGATTTATACCTGCCCTTATTTTTTAAGAGAAATGGTTAATGTGGATGTTCCTTTTGACATCTATACCCATATCAGTGGAGTAGATTTAATTAGAGATGTCGATGGTAGTTATTATGTTTTAGAAGATAACCTGAGAACGCCCTCCGGAGTAAGTTACATGCTAGAAAACCGGAATATCAGTTATCGTTTATTTCCAAACCTCATCCCTGAATGTGGGGTGCGACCCGTAAACCATTATCCGGATGTATTGATAAGAGCCCTATTGGACTTAAGTAATCGTCAAAGCAGCAGACCTACTGTTGTATTGCTTACACCGGGAATTTATAATTCTGCCTATTTTGAACATACGACTTTGGCTAGGTTAATGGGTATTGAATTGGTTGAAGGTCGAGACCTAGTGGTAGAAAATCATATCGTATATATGAAAACTACCCAAGGGCTTAGAAAGGTAGATGTTATCTATCGTAGGGTGGATGATGAGTTTATAGACCCTCTAATATTCAGGTCAGACAGCTTATTGGGCGTACCGGGGATTTATCATGCTTATCGTCGTGGAAATGTTGCCATAGTAAACGCAATGGGTAATGGTGTTGCCGATGATAAAGCAGTTTATACCTATGTGCCTGAAATGATAAAATATTATTTAAATGAAGAGCCTATTTTAAAAACTGTACCTACCTATAAAATGGAGAACGTAGATGAGCTGGACTTTACTTTAAAAAATATTTCTACCATGGTAGTGAAAAAAACCAATGAGAGTGGTGGCTATGGTATGCTTATGGCAGGTGGGTCTTCAGAAGAAGAAAGAAAAAATTATATCCAGGAAATAAAAGCTAATCCAAGACAATTCATTGCCCAACCCATCATCAGCCTCTCCTCTTCTCCCTGTTATATTGATGGTAAATTGCAACCAAGGAGGGTAGATTTAAGGCCCTATGCCATTTCCAGCCCGGGAGGCATAGAGATAGTTCCCGGTGGTTTGACTCGTGTCGCTTTAAAAGAAGGTTCTTTAGTGGTAAATTCCTCCCAAGGAGGAGGCAGCAAAGATACCTGGGTGTTATTAAAATAGTTTTTACAGTATAAATATTGAAAAATGTTAAGTAGAGTAGCAGAGAATTTATTCTGGATGGGTCGTTATATGGAGCGTTCCAACAGCCAATTGAGGGCCATTCGTACCTATTATGTTTCTGTACAGGATGGTATCCCTTTTATGAATCCCACAGAAATCAACGATGTTTTTAATCAACACAATGACGAAACAGAAAAAGAATTAGTTGATAGGTTATTTGACGTAATTTTTAATACCGATATTGACAATTCTATCATCAGTAATATTTTTAAAGCAAGAGAAAATGCAAGAAGTGTCCAAGATCATATCACCATTGAACTATGGCACACCTTGAATGAATTTTATTTGATGATTAGAGATCGTCAATTACAAAATAATATGAAATCTGGAGACCCCATCTCTGTTTTTGATGGACTTATCCAACAGTGTATGTTGTACTTTGGAGTCTTAGATAGTTATATGTATAGAGGTGAAGGATATTATTTCTTAAATTTTGGGAAATTTATTGAAAGAGCTACCTTTACCCTTCGTTTCTCGCAAATCCAATACGAATACAGCAATGGGTTTAAAGCAATAGGAGAGGAATTGTTGACTTGGCGTTATTTTTTATTTGCAATGAGTGGTTATGAGTTTTATTTAAAATCTCATGCAGGTAATATAGAACCTAAAGAAATTTTTAACCAAATGATGGATGATGTCTTATTCCCACATTCGATAGCTTATAGCTTCTTACAAATTGACTTTTTCGGAGAAAAATTAAGTGAACACTACCCTAACAAAGATAGTGAAGATTTAAAATTTGTCATAGGGAAAGCTAATGCTGCATTAAAATTTAGAGAGCAATGGAAGAGTGATGATAACTTATTTGAGTTTACTAAAAAACTCAACCACTATATTCTTGAAATCGTTTCCAATCTAAATAAAAATTACTTTGGCTTGGTATAACCATACCGGCTATTAAACATTAACAAAAAGACAAAAGATTATGGCTCATTTTTTTCTAAAACACATTACTAAATATGATTATTCTGAACCGGTAAAGGATAGTGCCAACCAAATAATACTTACTCCTCCTAGCAATGAGTTTCAAAAAATTGTAGATCATTCTATTCTCATAGAACCCAATGCACCAATAGATTATTATCAAGATTATTTTAATAACCAAATAGGGGTTTTTACAATAATTCCTGCACATCAGCAATTAAAAATTTCAGTATTAGCAGAAGTGGTTACTTCTAAAATTCCTGAACCTGAACTGACTGATAGTATTGAGAATCAATGGAAAGCTTTAACGCAATTAAATAAGGAGTATTGGGTATTGGATTATTTAAACAAAACGCATCATTCTTATGAAGCGGATTTTGAAAAACTAGGAAAAGAGCTCATTCAAGAAAACATGGGTCTTGTAGAGGTGGTAAAAGCCTTTATGCACTATATTTATAATAATTTTAAATACGAAAAAGGAGTTACCAATATTGAAACGAGTGTGGATGAAATCTGGGAATTAAAATCAGGAGTATGCCAAGACTTTGCACATTTGCTTTTAGCATTTTTAAGAAACCTAGGATTCCCTTCCAGATACGTAAGCGGTTATATTTGTCCGGCAAGTAATGAATTAAGAGGAGAAGGGGCAACCCACGCTTGGGTAGAGGCTTATATCCCCGGATATGGTTGGCTAGGAATTGACCCTACCAATAATTGTCTGGTTAGTGACAGACATATAAAAATTGCAGTAGGAAGAAATTTTGATGACTGTACACCAGTTAAAGGTACTTATAAAGGTGCCAGGGAACACACGCTAAATGTTATAGTTATTATTGCCACAGATAAAAGTAAACTAGACAAGGAAGAACTTTTAATCATGAATCATGACAACAATTCGGCATATACCATAAAACAAAATGGAAATGATAATCAATTAAATTCCTACCAAAGATTTATCCAAGAACAACAACAACAACAACAATGAAAAATGAAGAATGAAAAATGAAAAATGAAAAATGAAGAATGAAGAATGAAGAATGAAGAATGAAGAATGAAGAATGAAGAATGAAGAATGAAGAATGAAGAATGAAGAATGAAGAATGAAGAATGAA
>DAOMPL010000031.1:23209-40466 GCA_035444785.1 Edaphocola sp.
AATGAAGAATGAAGAATGAAGAATGAAGAATGAAGAATGAAGAATGAAGAATGAAAAAACACCCTGAAGTTCTTGTCTTCAGGGTGTTTTTCTTGTTCTTTTAATAATAAATTAGCTTATAGAAACTTTTCTTTGTTTAGATAAAATTTGATAAAGACCATAAGATCCAAATAATACTCCAGAGAAAAGCATATCACTAATTAAAGTATTTTTATAAAATGGAATTCCCATTTCTATACAAGCCACTAAACCTGAAAAAGTCATTGGATACATAGCCGGAACTGCTTCAGTTGGGAAGAATCCTGCAAACCAAGAACCGAAATTGGTAATGAAAAAAAACATTAAAGAAGATGCTAAAGAAAAGCCCAATACACTACCCACACGCACACGCTTCATCAATGTACCTAATAAAACAATCAACACCAAGCTGCCATAAACAAAATACTGTGAAGTACCATAGAAACCGATTCCGGCAGTTAATTGAAGAATAATATCTGATGCCAAAATAGCCAATAAAGGTAATAATATGGCATACTTTTTATTGTTTTTAAACATAGCACCGCTAAACAAGGCTATTGCTCCTAAGCTTGCAAAATTATACCAATGCATCTCGGTAGTCATCAAACGAAGACTAACAGAAAAAGCAACTAAAATAGTACAAAACCAAACTAATTTTTTATTATTACTCATGGATATTTTATTTAAATGATTGAACTTAAAGTTTTACTAAGCAAAGTTAGCATAAAAAAGGATAAACCGAGTAAAAATTTTGAATAAAAGAAATTGACAGAAAATAATACGGGGAATTTGCTTTAATTTGCAACAAATATTCATCATTGCTCCAGCATATATTTACATTTATCCGAAAGTATAAAATGGCTTCATTAGCAATACTCTGTATCTTTTTAACAGTATTGGTAGCTATTTTTGCTTATCCATTGGCCGCCGACAAATCCCCTAATGCTAATACTATGATAGTGGAGCTGAGTGCCAAACCTGTAGGATATAAAAAACATTTTTTAAAAGTGCAAAAAGCAAATCTTCCAAAGGAAGAAAGTTTTTTTAAAAGAACTTTTTTAGGGACAGCCGAAAAATATAATTGGATACCCATCAATGGTTGGGTTTTGCTTGCAGATGGTATCCAGGTCAGGCATTATATAGATGATGGATTGGAAGATAATATAAAATATAGCTACAAAACATTAGGAGTAACTTCCCACCAAGAAGTGAAAAAATTATTAGTAGTAAAATCTTTCCCCTTGGGAACAGATAGGTATGGTAGAGATATATATTCCCGCATCTTGATAGGCTCCAGAGTGAGTATGGGAGTAGGTATCATCTCGGTTTTACTCTCTATCAGCATTGGAATTTTAATGGGTACCCTTTCAGGTTGGTATGGAGGATGGATAGACTATGGCATTATGTGGTTTGTAAATATTCTTTGGGCTATTCCTACTTTACTTCTGGTGTTTGCCATTACATTAACCATTGGAAAAGGTTTTTGGGAAGTTTTTATTGCTATCGGTCTTAGTTCTTGGGTAAGTGCTGCCAGATTAATCCGGGGGCAAGTAATGCAAATAAAAGAACAAGATTTCATCGTGGCGGCTAAGGCTTTAGGCTTTAAAGATTTTAGAATTATTTACAAACACATACTTCCCAATATTGCCGGTCCTATTATCGTAATAGCCGCTGCTAACTTTGCGACGGCAATCTTAGTAGAAGCCGGTTTAAGCTTTTTAGGTATAGGTGTTCAACCTCCTATGCCTTCTTGGGGATTAATGATAAAAGAACACTATAATTTTTTAATTGCCGGCAAACCTATTCCGGCATTACTTCCAGGTATAGCAATAATGATTTTGGTTTTAGCTTTCAATATCTTAGGTAATGCCATTAGAGACATTCTGGACGTAAAGAATGAAAGAGGATGATTAAACAGCATTAGTACTTTCTTTTTTATAAAAAACAAGCTCAAGATTGTACTCAAAAGAAATTATTTTGGAAGTTTTAAAAATTGATGTTTATTTTGAAAAGATAAATATTTATTTTCAAGAGAATTAGGAAACATTTTTTAATGAAAAATAATAAAAGAATATATAACCTTGCAACGCTCAGGCTAAAAATAGTCTTAGCAAGCTCTTTATTGTTCTTTTCTTTAAGTTTATTAGCAAAAAAAAACCACAACCCTAATGACAGTCTTTTAAAAGCATCCCTGAATGTTGATCCGGAAAATACGGATACTTTCTATATCAATGAAAATGGATTTCAATATAATAAAAATATCAGCACCTCAGATTGGCTTCAAAGAAATATTAATAACCAAAAATGGAATGATTTACGCAACCGACCAGAATATAAATACCAACCAGAAACAGCTCCTAAAGAAACTTCCTATCAACCAGATTTTCTTACAAAACTATTAACCAAGATTATTACAGCACTCAATAGCCCAACCGGCATCCTAATAATGTGGATATTATTGGGAATAATTATTGTTTATGGCCTTTATTTAATCTTAAAAAAGAATGGCTTTTCTGTTTTTCAAAATAAAAATAAAAACTTTAATGAAACCCTGAATGCCTCGGAGGAACAATACCTACCGGAGCAATGGGCTCATTTAATTTTGGAGTCTGAAAAAGAAGGCAACTACAGATTAGCAACCCGACATAGCTTTAGGCATATTATCACACTTTTAAAAAGCACAGGACAAATTAAACAAAACGACTCGGCCTCTAACTATGACTATTTGAGGTCCTTTTCCAATAAGCAGCAAAAAGACGATTTCAGAAAACTTCTAAAACATTATGAATATGTATGGTATGGTGAGTTTACTATAGACGCTGGTCAGTACAAAAATGTAGCATTGCTCTATCAGTCTTTAAAATCTAAAATTAAACCACTTTGAGAAGCGTTTTAACCATATTTTCTGTATTGCTAAGCTTTTTGCTATGGACTTCTTGCAGTAAGTCTCCCAAAAAGACAGACTGGTCATTGAAATACAATACCAAATTCACTGAACCCTTTGGGTTTAGTCTCTTTAAGCACACTTTGCCATTAATTTATCCCAAAGCAAATGTTCAGGAAGTAGGTATCAATTCTTCTATTTTTGAAAATATTTCAAAAGTAGAACCCTCTGTCTATATCATCTTGGCAGAATATACCGAGTTTGGCAGTGTCGAACTTCAAGA
Organism: Edaphocola sp.; assembly: GCA_035444785.1. GTDB lineage: Bacteria > Bacteroidota > Bacteroidia > Chitinophagales > Chitinophagaceae > Edaphocola. The sequence goes on from DAOMPL010000031.1 coordinate 26,395, forward strand.
ATTGAATAACTGGCTCTTATACGGAAATGATGTCGTAATAATTTCAAATAATTTTGGAAAAAAATTAGGGGACTATTTTGGTTATGATAGTACCGTATTATTAAGTAATTATTACCATGATATCGTTGATGTAACCATGAATGATAGTGCAAAAACTAAGGTGAAAAACATTAATATCCAAGTAAACAATTTTTCTGATACAGGAATTAAATCTAACTATAATTTTTCACCTTATAAATATGAACCTTTTGGCAATCATTTCTCCATTAACACTAAAGATAAATTTTATAAATCGCTCAGCAGCCAATCTAAAATAATTAGTCAGGAAAATAAGGAAAGAATAAATGCCATTGCTTTTCAAGTAGGAAAAGGAAATTTAATTGTGGTCAATAGCCCGATAGCTTTATCCAACTTCTACTTATTGCAAAATAACAATATTAACTATTTGTCAGATATATTATCCTATACCAATAAGGATATTGATAAAGTATATTTTACCGTTGGTAAAACCAGAGAAAGTTATGCTTCTAACTGGGGAATCATCTGGAAACATAAGGGCACTCGCACTGCATTATTAATAACCCTATTTGCCTTACTCACATATACCTTAATACACCTAAAAAGAAAACAAAATATTATTCCGATGATCGAACCTTTGAGTAATGACTCTAAATCTTTCATTGTAACTATTGCTAATCTCTATTATTCTAAGAGAAACAATAAGAATATGGCTCAAAAAATGATACAACATTTTATGGAAAATGTTAGAAATAATTATAAATTAAACACTAATAATTTAGATAAGGAATTTAAACAAAAACTTGCACTTAGAACCGGTAATTCTGAAGCGGACACCAATGCCTTAATTACGCAATTGAAGGCCATTCAGGATGATACTGTAATTGTAGATGACAAGTATCTTTTTAACTTATATTCCCTTATTCAAAAATTTATTAAGAAATAAAAACAAAAATTATGGAGCAAGAAAATATGGAACAGTCCGAATATCAATCCAGAATTCCGGTGGAGCAGGTAACACTGATGATGGAAAAAGTAAAAGATGCCATTGGAAAAGTAATTGTGGGTCAACATGATATGGTTGAACTGTTGATGACAGCACTTTTATCAAATGGTCATGTCCTCTTGGAAGGAGTGCCGGGAGTGGCAAAGACTTTAACTGCAAAAACACTGGCAGCATTGATTGATGTCGAATTTAGCAGAATTCAATTTACTCCTGATTTAATGCCTTCTGATGTTTTAGGCACCAATATTTTTAATCCTCAAAAAGGTAATTTTGAGTTTAAAAAAGGACCTATTTTTGGAAATATTATCTTGATAGATGAGATTAACCGCTCGCCCGCAAAAACACAAGCTGCACTTTTTGAAGTGATGGAGGAAAAACAAATCACTTCTGATGGCACTACCTATAAAATGAATCCTCCTTTTATGGTGGTAGCCACCCAAAACCCTATAGAACATGAAGGTACTTATCGATTACCGGAAGCCCAATTAGACCGATTTTTATTCAAAATAAATATTAATTACCCTAATATTGATGAGGAATTGGCTATATTAAACCTTCATCATCAAAAAAACGGAAAACAACTTTTAGAAAATTTAACTCCCGTAATCAGCAAAGATGATTTAGATTTTTGTCGTTCAATAATTACCAAAGTTATTGTGGAAGAAAAACTATTAAAATATATTGCCCAAATCACTCAAGATACCAGAAACAATCCTGCTTTGTATTTAGGGGCTTCTCCAAGAGCATCAATTGCATTACTTAATGCCTCTAAAAGTCTTGCTGTATTAAGAGGTAGAGATTTTGTTACCCCTGAAGACATTAAGGATAATGTCTTACCGGCATTAAGACATAGGGTAGCTCTTACTCCCGAAAAAGAAATGGAGGGAATAGATGCAGATGACATCCTTAAAGAAATATTGAATAGAATTGAAATTCCAAGATAGCAGATTAAAGAGCATTCTTTAATCTGCTCTTGAGCTATTATTAATCTGTTTTGAAAAAATAAGGTATAAAAAATCTACTTATAAAACATCTTTTGAATAAAATTGAGAATATATTATTGAATGACCTTCAATTAAATAATTAATCAAGTTTTGAATAAAGGAGGGTATAAAGCAAAATAAAAGGGAAAGCAAAAAACTATTTGGTCTTATTCTAATTTATTTTGCAGCTTTTTGTGGATGACCTTAGGACTTGCTGTTATATTTTAAAAGCAACCCTTTATTACTTCCTGAAAAATAATTATATTTGCAATCATACGGCTTTTAGATGGACAGCCTTTAGTCGGAATTATGTATCTATTCTTCGAAAATTATTACGATAAATGAAGCATATAATAACCATTATTTTTATTCTTTTTTCCACGCAAATGTTTGCTCAAGAAGGAACGACTTTTGAAATTGAAAAATTATCAAAGCCAAAAAAATTTGTTTATCAAACAACACCAACCAGTATTTTCAAGTTTTTAAAAGCCGATATTGAAAAAATGTCCCAGCTTCCAGACAGCTTAATTTCTTATGGCGACCATCCATTCTTGACGGGTATTTTGACTGCCTATAAAGAACACAGACCTTTTGTTATTTCGCCAGACATTATTTGGTTACTTATTAGTCAGGGTTTTGCAAGACATATATCAAATAATGCAGAAGCGTTTAGAAAAGACATTGTAAACTTTGAAAGTAAGAAAGACCTAATTGTAGTTTCTAATGATATTCAATTGGGAAATCAAAAAAGCAATTGGGAAGCCGTATTTCCCCAGTTTGTTAACCAAATTAATGATTATACCGGCAAAGAGTTGACAGATATATTAACAGCTGATTTTACGACCACAACACCAATCTCAAAAATTGTAAGTCAGATTACTGTTATGGAAACAGTAAAAGAATACTTTAATTACAAAGTATTCTTGATGGGATGTGGTATTCCCAGAATAACAATTGAAGGTACGACTGAAGATTGGGAAAAGGTTCTTGCCAAGACAAAATATATTTCAAAATATAAATTAGAATGGTGGACATCCGAGCTTGAACCTATTATTGAACAAATAATTAAAGCTAAAAAAGGAAACTTTGACAAAAAGTTTTGGATGAATATGGTGAAAGCACATACTAAGAAAGAATATGGGTCACCAACAACTATTGATGGTTGGATTGTTAAATTCTTCCCATATACAAAAGAAGGAAAGAAAACAAATTTAAAGCCTATTGCTAAAATTGACAACTTAGCATCCGAAATCGTGAAAGTACCCTTTGTTTTAGAAGACATACTTACTAACAAAAGCTATAAAATGGAATTTTGGGCAGGTTTCATTGGATTATCTCAAAATAAAAAAGACTTTACACTTAGACCTGAAATTGGGTGGGCAATCAACAAAAAAAATACCTTTAACCCTGAAAAATCTGAATTTAGATATCAAAAAGAAATTGACGATTTATCCATTAAAAATGTTACTACAATCCCATTGGACATTTATTCATTAGAAAAAATTGACAACTTACACATCTCATTCTTAAAAAATATTATTATTCCAGTAGAATTGACAAAAATTTATATCAAAAATATGGAACTAAATGGAATTATTTCAAAGGAAGAGGAACTAAGAGTGATGCAATTGTTTCCCAATACAACATTGATTATAAATGGGCAACTAAAATAATTGCTGCTAATAATTCAGGCTCTTAAAGGAAATTAGGAATAATGGATATTAATGGTAATCTTTAAGCTTTGCTCTCTAAATTGCTTTTGTAACCTTTGCTTGAATCTTTTCAATTGCTAATCCCCTCTTGAGCTATTATTAATCTGTTTTGAAAATAATAAGGCATATAAAACTACAAAAATCAAACTTGTGATTAATGAGGCTACAAGCTTAATGATAAAATATAGAGGTGCTTTTAGGCTCCATACTTCTAAGAACATCAAAGCAATATGATGGATAAACAATAGTAATGCGGCGTAAATAAGAAAGGGGGTCCAATTCATGGTGGCTACTGATGGAGCTGCATTCCTATATTCATACAGTTTTTTAGGTAAAATAAATTTTAAAAGTGGTAACCGGCAATAAGCCATCAATAAACTGGCGGCAGCATTCAAGCCCGGAGTATTCATAAATACATCAACAGTAAGCCCTAAAATAAAACCCGATACCAACATAAACCAAACAGGGGTTTCTATGGGTAGTAATAATAAAAACAAAGGGTATATATAGGGAATAAATGTGGGAAAACTTTCAGATCCGGAAAACCAATGCAAGGATAAGGTATTGAGCAACAAAACTTGTATGCCCACCAAGAATAAAAATCTTAAAAAATTTCTTAAATAAACACTCATTGATTGCTTCTTTTACTTCTTATTTTGGATTGTTTTCTTTATTTTTCAATGCCGACTCCTGACGTTCAATCTCTTTTTCCAATTCTGTTTTCTCTACACCTATCGTACTTTCTACAACATATACATATTGCAAATTTCTAAAATTATTGATAAGCTTTAGTTTTAAATTTAAAGAGTTATTAGAAGTTATGGTATCAATTTTTGTAACTGTTCCAATAGCTATATTTTCTGGAAAGAAAGAGTAACCGGTGGTATAGGCAGTGTCCCCTTTTCTGACATGGGTTTGTATATCTACCTGGGTCATACTTACATAATTAGGTGATTTTCCTTCCCAAATTGTAATCCCTAAATTGCCTCCTGCAATTTGCGAACTTACCGGTCTGGAACTCAACATGGAAATGACAGCTGCATAATGCTTGGAAGCATAAACCACCCTACCCACTACACCATTAGCCGAAACAACAGCCATGCCTTTTTTTACACCATCAGCTGTTCCTCTATCAATTGTAATATAGTTATTCTTATCATTTACAATAGAGTTATTCACTACCTTGGAAGCAATATAGTTATAGGAAGCATATTTTGTCACCTTAGGTTGACCATAAGGTTTTAATTCCTGTACAATTGTTGGTTTGCCATTTATGGCACTATCCTTGGCCACTACCGTATCGTTTGGTTTTATTTTTACAGAATCAAATTTTACCAAAGGTATTTTTGCTACTACATTTTGGGTGGTATCAAAATATTTAAACTCATTGAGTTCTTTTCTCAACCTTGTATTTTCTGCTAATAATTGCTTATTGACAGATCCCATATTAAAATAAGATATGATTTGGGTTTGTTTTTGATAAAAGAAAGCAGCTAATGCATTGGAAGAATTTAGCAAATCGTTTCCTTGTATGGTATTGCTATTTTTTATCAATCTTAAACAGAAAATTTCTAACATTACAAAAAGAATAATGTTCCAATATTTACTTATAAGTTGAAAAAGTTTTACCACTGTTTAGTTTTGTATGGGGCGAATTTAGACAAAAAATATATCAATGAAAGAAAAAGGCTCTTTATTTTTTTATAAAAAGCCTTTTTTGAGGGGTATTAATGTTTCTTATTTCATTAGGAAAGTAAATCTATCCAAATTTTTCAATGCCATTCCCGTTCCCCTTACTACCGCTCTTAGCGGATCTTCGGCAACATGAACCGGCAATTTAATTTTATTTGAAATCCTTTTATCCAAGCCTCTCAAAAGTGCACCACCACCGGTTAGATACAAACCTCTTCTGTATATATCGGATGCTAACTCCGGAGGCGTACTTTCCAAAGCCTTTAATATAGCCTCTTCTATTTTAAAAATAGATTTATCCAAAGCTTCTGCCACTTCTTGATAAGAAACATGGATTTGCTTAGGAATACCGGTAACCAAATCTCTACCATTAACAGCGATGTCTTCCGGTGGATTATCTAAATCTTTCAAGGCAGAGCCTACATGAATTTTAATTTGCTCGGCAGTACGTTCTCCAATATTCAAACTGTGGTAGCGACGCATAGCTTCTAATATATCAGCAGTAAACTCATCACCCGCAATACGGATACTTTGGTCGCAGACGATACCTGCTAATGAAATAACCGAAATACCTGTGGTTCCACCTCCTATATCGATAATCATATTACCGGTAGGTTGTTCTACATCTATACCGATACCTAAGGCGGCTGCCATTGGTTCGTGTATCATATACACTTCTTTGGCTCCGGCTTGCTCGGCACTATCTCTCACGGCACGTTTCTCTACTTCTGTAATACTAGATGGAATACAAATGACCATTCTCCAGCTTGGAGGGAATAATTGTTTTTTGGGATAGACCATTCTAATCATTTCACGAAGCATCCCTTCGGCAGCATCAAAATCTGCAATCACACCATCCTTCATCGGACGGATAGTTTTTAGATTGTCATGCGTTTTTTCGTGCATCATCATTGCCTTTTTACCTACGGCAATGATTTTATTGGTATCTCTTTGTTTTGCAACGATGGAAGGTTCATCTACAACCACCTGGTCATTATGGATGATTAAGGTATTTGCTGTTCCTAAGTCTATTGCTATTTCTTGTGTTAAAAAATTAAATAAGCCCATTTGCTTTTATAAAAATTTGGATAAAGCTATAAGTTTGCAAAGATAGTATTATTCATTAAAAATAAAATTAAGATTTATTTTAATTAACAAGTTAAAACCTAATGAAATGTTACAAAAAAATCAAAAGCATTAAACCTATTCCATCATTTTGTCCACAATTTTATCCCTTAACTCATAAAATATAGGACGTAAGGCACTATTTCCATCGGTGCCATAATTGACTATCAGGATAAATGTTTGTCCTTTTTCCGGAAAATAAAACATATCGGCACTATAACCTAAGTCTCTACCTCGGTGACCAAAGGCATATTCATTAGGATTGTTCCTCAAAACAAAATCCTTCATTACTCCTGCTCCTAAAAGCCTGGTAGCATCCTTCTCTAAAGGCATTGAGAAAGTAAGCATTTGGTTTAAAGAATTTTGACTGATTAAGGTTTTGTCTTCAAACAAGGCTTCTGAAAATTTTAATAAATCAAATACATTAGTATAAAGACCCGTATAACCATTGCCACTACCGGTATTATAACTGGAAACATTAACCAAGCTATTATTATTATACAAATCGAAATAACCTTGTGCCACTCGGCTTTCCGGAAGGGCATCATGATAGTAATAATAGCTATTGGTCAGTCCAAGTGTATTAAAGATTTTTTCTTTTAACAATTTAGCATGAGCTTCACCAGTAGCTTTATCAATTACCATACTTAGCAAAAGGGTATTGGTATTGCTGTACCCTTCTTGTGTTCCGACTTCGAAAGCGGGTTCTTTTCCCCGAACAAATTCTAGAATATCCATTTGATTTCGAAAAGCAGGGGGATTGTTCAAAACAGAAAGATAAAAACCATTGTCTGTTATTACATCAAAAATACCGGTGGTATGATTCATTAACTGCCGTACCGTAACTTTATCAGCATTTGCAATATCTTTTAATACAGATGCATCCAAATAGTCGCTTACTTTTTTATCCAAATCTATTTTTCCTTCCTCTACTAATTTAAAGGTCAGTGCCCCCATAAAAATTTTGGTTAGGCTGGCAACTTTAGACACATGACAAGGGCTCATATCTATGCCTTTTTGGATATCTGCTTTGCCTGATGCACCAAACCACACACCTTCACTGTCTTTTACCAATAAAGCAATGCCTGGTAAGCCTTTGGCTGAATATTGAGTGATGATATCTTGAAAAGCAGCTCCTTTTGAATGTGGGCTCGGAGCAGTCATCAGACATTCATCTGTGGGTGTAATGCTGGGTTTTTGAAGACAAGAAGCAAAGAGAAAGGCAATGCTAAAAAGGATTGTAATTTTATTTTTCATGATTTTTCTTTTTAGGTAGATAATAAATAATACCAAAATGAACAGAATTATTGGGTAATATAGGAACGTATCCATTTACGAATGGAGATTGCACCCAAAATTGAAAGCCCGTAAACACATCGAGAGGTTGATGTAATATTCCAGAAAAATCATAACCTAATTTTAATGCTAAACTACCCATAAACTGGCTCCTACTTTTAGGTGATTTTTCAACATATTGACCATTTTCTATTTCAAAAACCTGTAAGTCAGGAATAGATAAAAGATAGCCTATACCTAATTGGGCTTCACCAAAAAAATTATTAGTAAATCTATACCGATATCCTAATTCTGTATAAGCTTGAAGACCACTTTGAGAAAAACGATGATGGAAATATCCCAGCTTTGCTGTTTGATATAATTCGGTTTTCTTTCTTTCCTTATAATAAAATCGTGTACCTAGACTTACTCCCGGATGAAAACGTGGGCTCCAAATACCTAAAGTGCCCTTGCCCGGCAAGTAAGTGCCATTATTAAAAACACTGAGTTCAATAGGAATACTTTGTTTATGATTCTTTTGGGCAAAGATCTGTTGAGAAAAGAGAAAACTCATTATGAGGAGCAGAAAACATTTCTTCATAATATTAATATTTTTACCAAATTTATTAAATTTTTTCAAAAAAAAGAAAAAGAGCTACCAAAATAGTAACTCTTTCCTTTTTGTTTTTAGTTTAGTTTTTTACTACAAAATTATTTTGTAGCAGCTTCAGCAGCTTTATCAGCAGCAGGAGCAGCAGCGTCAGCAGCAGGAGCAGCAGCTTCAGTAGCAGGAGCTACAGCTGTATCAGCAGTAGGAGCAGCAACTTCAGTAGCTGGAGCAGCTTCAGGAGCAGTTTGCTCAGTAGCAGCAGCTTCAGTAGTAGCAGCTTCTTCTGTGTTACCGCAAGATACTGCGAAAAGACCCATAGCAATAGCGAAAACGCCTAATTTTAATGCTTTCATTTGTTTGTTTTTTTTAAATTTTGAATTAATGATTTGTACATTAATACCCGATTTAAAAAAAGGTAACCCGCATTTTTAAAAAAAATAAAAAAATTTTTTTTGGGTTACAATTAACCCCATTTTGTATTAATATATATAGGAATAATTAGAGGATTGAAAAAAATTTAGTTCTTATCTTTGTAAACATTTTACTGATTTTACAAACAACAAACAAGAATTTAATTTAGACATATTAGAATAATTACATTGAACCAAAAACATTTCTATACAGACGAAGAGCTTTTGAAAGGGCTTTCCAATAGTGAAAGTCATGCTATTGAAGAGATATATAAATTGTATCAACCCATGGTTTTGACTTGGCTGACAACAAGAGGAGGAGACGAAGATGATGCTTATGACGTATTTCAGGAAGGTCTAATGGTCTTATATGAAAAATCAAAAGATTCAACGTTCAGTCTAAGTAGTAAAATAAGCACTTACTTATTGGCAGTTTGTAAGAGAATTTGGTTTAAAAAGACTCAACAAAGGGGTCATGTCAGTAGTTTTGAAGAGAATCTAAAAACTGATGATGATGAAGGAACACAAAGCGGAATAGAATTTGGACAATATGACGAGGACTTACAATTACATCTGGAAAAAGAAGCTGATTTTGAAAAGTTAGAAGATGCATTGAATGTATTAGGTAGTCCTTGTAACCAGCTATTGAAAGCATTTTATATAGAAGATAAAAACATGCAGGAAATAGCCATACAGTTTGATTATACAAATGCTGAAAATGCAAAAACACAAAAATATAAATGCCTGAACAGATTAAAAAAAATATTTTTTTCTTCTAAGGTTTTATTAAAAGATTAAATCATGATGATTAATTTATTGAATATTGAGGAGTGGGCAGAGCGTTATGCTAATGAGGACTTGTCTTCTTTAGAATTAAAAGAACTTCATGAGGTTTTAAATAAAGATCACAACTTAAACAAAGCCTTTGAAGAAAGTTTAAAAATTCAGGTTCTACTTAAAGATTATAAAAAGAAGTCCGAATTTAAAAGCTTATTAACACAGGTTGCCAATAAACATAAGGCAACAACAAGACCTATTGTTCAAGCAGCAACAAAAGTAGAGCATACAATACCCCAAACTAAAGACAATAAAACTTTAGCACTCTTGTGGATAAGAAAAAACTGGAAAACTGTTTCGGCTGCTGCTGCTATAGCTGTATTTTCTTCTTTAAGTACCTATTCTCTTATAAAAACTACTAACAATCAAGGCAATAACAGTCAGTATGTCTTATTAAAAAGAGATATGGAAACCTTGAAAAAGTCACAAAATAAGATTATTAGTGATATTAAAAATGTAGAATCCAATAATGAAGAAGCTGCAAACCCTGCTATCTATGGGGGATCTGCATTTGCGGTGAGCGATAACGGATATTTTTCTACCAACTATCACGTAGTTGAAAAGGCAGACTCCGTATTTATCCAAACCAAAGATGGTATTAATCATAAAGCTACCATTGTAAAAGTGAATCCTGAAGCCGATTTGGCTATTCTTAAAATAGAGGCAGACGATTTTAAATTTCCAACAAAAATTCCATATTCTATAGATAAGAATGTTGGTAAATTAGGACAGAAAATATTTTCAATTGGCTTCCCTAAGGATGATGTGGTTTATAATGAAGGTTATATCTCTGCAGATAAAGGTTACGAAGACAATGCACTTTCGTACCAATTAGAAATCACCGCTAATCCCGGACAAAGTGGTGCTCCAATTTTTGACAACAAAGGAAATATTATAGGAATTATTACCGGAAAACAATTAAATACTACTGGTACCACCTATGCTGTGCATGCAGAACAATTACTACAATTATTGAATGAATTGCCAAAATCAGAAAGGACCATTCTAAGCAATAAAAACAGGTATAAAAATCTAGAAAGAACAGAACAAGTAGGTTTATTACAAGATTTTGTTTGCCCGGTAAAAGTATATTAAAAATTCAAAATGAAAAGAGCAGGATGAAAATCCTGCTCTTTTTAATTAAACTAAATTATTAGTACTTGTATTAATGTTTAATATTTTTATCTTGCTCCAGCCATTTGGCGTTTAATTGTTTTATCTTTTCAAACTCAGGGCAATGTTCCTCATGAGCTCCCGGCAAATAGGATACACTCATCAAAAACTCATTCACTATTTCTGAACCTGTAAATTTAAAAGTTTTTTTAAACAATTTTACCCAATCCTGCAAGCTTAAAGGATGATGAAAGTCTAACCATTTTTCAAAAGAGCCAAAATCCTTTTGCAAACCTAAAACTATGTTGGCATTGTAGATTACTGAATTAATCTTCAATCTGTTTCTGATAATGCCGGCATTCTCTAATAAACTTTCTATTTTCAAATCGTCGTAGGCTGCAATTTTCAATATATCAAAATTATCAAATGCTTTTTTAAAATTTTCTTCTTTTTGTAAAATGGTATTCCAACTTAATCCTGCCTGAAAAATTTCAAGTACAAATCTGCCAAAGAGTTCGTTATCATTATGTAAAGGGAATCCATACCAGTTATCGTGATAATGCTGGTGCAGCTGCTTTTGCTCCCCATCCTTCATTGCTTTTATTACCGCACAATAAGACATTGCTTGAGATTTTTTTCAAAGTTAAGAAGTAAAAACAATAAATCTTTCGTTTTGGCAACTTTGCGAGGGCGAAAAATAGAAGTGCTTCCGTTCAACTAATTTGCAAAAATTGGGTAGAAGTACACAAGCTCAATTTTGCACTTCAGCTTGGCTTTTGATAATACGATGTAGGGGGCTGTGCTGAGTATATTCGTCATTGTTTTTCTATCAATTTAATTTCGTCCTCCGTTAAGTCGTAAAGCTCGTAAATGATTTGGTTTATCTTATCTTCTGTAAATGAAATTCTGTTTTGCAGCTGCTCTTTTTTGTCTGGCAATGATACGGCTTGCAGTTCTTTGTTAAGCGTCAAAAGTTGTTCAACGAGTTTTATGATTTCGTTTTGTTTTTTGTCAGAAATATTTTTTGGAATAGGTAATTGTTCAACGTGTGTCTTTTTTACTTCTGCTAAAGCCTCACCACGCTCTGGGTTAATTTGTTGATAATAAAAATCTGTAAGTTTTGAATTTAAAATACCAAGAATAAACTTGTGGTCTAATTCGTTAGATATAATAATATGTAAATTATTCCTGCAAATGATGTTGGCACCAATTAAAGTTGCTATTATTCTATACCCAGTTTGACGAACAATAATTTTTCTTTTGCTTCAAAAACTCTTGGGTCTCGTGGTGCTGCAAGCCATTCGCCATAATCAATCCAATAATTATTATTCCATAAGTTAGTATATCTATTCATTAAACTTCCACGTAACAAAGGCAACCAGTTTTTACCGTTCTTTGGTTTAGTTTGGTTTTCAACAACATAAGGCTTTATTTGCATGATTTCTGAAGTTTGAGCTGGAGTTCCTTTGCCTTTTTCAAATGGTTTTACACCGTTATAAACACTACTTATTTCTTTAATTGAATTTGATAATACTTTAATTTTCTCAAACAATTTTTTATCATCTTCAATGGCTAAAATATTAATCACATCACCATTATCAGGCAAGTTTAATTGGTTGATAGTTTGAAAAGGTTCAATTTCTTTGTTGCTTAATATATCAATTTCAAGTTCTGTATTTTTAATGTCAGCATTCTTTTCAAAAACTAAAACATGTGTATCAACAACTGCATTAAACACTTTGTCTTTAATGTGTAATATCTTTTCCCAATAATAATTATTCATCAAGTAGCTTCTAATGTTCCTAAACTTGATACTTTGCAGCCAAGTGTTCGGAATAATTACTCCAAGTTTTCCTCCATTAGTTAATAACGATTTGTATTTTTCCAAAAAAAGCAAGTATAAATCTTGTTGGTAATCTTGATGTATATATTTCTGATGAAAATAATCAAAGATAACTTTATCGCTAACTTTAACATAAGGCGGATTTCCAATGATGACATCAAATCCCCCATTCATTTCTTTATAGGCTGATTGAGGTTCTTCCATCAATGATTTCAAAAATTTGTCTGTATCGTCAGTCGACTTTTTTACCTTTTGAAACTGTCTTTTATAGGGTAATCTACTATCCACCGGCACATCACGTTCAAACACTTCGGGAAATGCTTTTTGCCAAGAGAATGGTTTTACCTTTCGTTCTTCGCCCAAGTCCAATTCGTTGTCGTAATAACCGAGGTCAATCAAAGAGTTTCCGCTTTTGATATTGTTGTCCAAAGTGGGTAAAATACGGTCGTGAAAGAGTTTGGTTTGTGCTTCAATGGTTTCTTTGGTTTCGCCTTCCATACATTTGAGCAACAAAGAAAGTTTGGTTACTTCCACAGCATTACTGTCCAAATCCACTCCGTATATATTGTTCAGCAAAATGCGTTTCTTTTCGGCTGTGGTCAATTCGCCTGTTGGTGTCAAAACATCTTCTTTTCTTCCCTTAATTTTCAATTGTCCATTATTCATTTTCAATTGATTGTAATAATCTTTATGCCAATCTAATAAAAACTGATAAGCACCAATCAAAAAACTGCCACTGCCGCAGGCAGGGTCAACAATTTTTAGTTTTGCCACCTCTTTGGGTGTAATACTTTCCCCTCCTTTGGAAGGGTTAGGGTTGGTCAGTTTGCCAATTGTGTTTTTTACGATGTAATCCACGATATATTGCGGTGTATAATACACGCCACCTGCTTTTCTTACTTCGGGCTTTTCTTCAATTACGGCTTTGCCGTTTTTAGAAAGTGATATTTGTTTTCCTAAAAACTGTTCATAAGCACTTCCTAAAATTTCTACACTTAAAACTGAAAATTCGTAAGGACAAACAGGATAATACAATTCAGAAATTATCTCTTTAATGACTTTGTTGTCAATCGTAATTTTTTCGCTGATTTTATCTTTCTTAAAATCAAAAAGTCCAGAATTGTATTTTTGGTCGGCTTGATGAAAACGGTATAAAAGGTTTTGGTAGAAAGTTCCGTTTTTGATGTCGGTTTGTAATGCTCCGTAAGGCTCTGCACTTCGGTCTTCTGCAATTCTCAAAAATATTATTCTGTCAATCGTATGTTGAACAATAAAATTGAGTTCGTCTTCCGTTATTTCTTTATTGCGTAATGCAATATTCAAAGCCAAGTCCACCCGCCATTTATCCAATGATTGCAAAAATTCTTTATCAACGGTGGAAGTACCTTTCTTATTTTTGTCGCTGGTGATGTACTTGTCAAAACTGCCTTTCAGCACTTTCTCTTTAC
>DAOMPL010000032.1:0-38495 GCA_035444785.1 Edaphocola sp.
ATTATAAAAAATTTACATATCAATTCATTGAGTTTAACAGCAAACCCTAAATAATGGAGCAATAATATTTATTGGTTCATTTGGCTATTGCTCAATATAAAATCTAAGGCTCCCTTTATTAAGGTATTTAATTCTACTTTTGATGTAGTTGTAAAGCCATGATCAGCTTTTGGTACTTTAATCAAATAGTTTTCTATTCCAAATTTATCTAATTTCCTTTTTAAAGCAATAGATTGTTTATAAGGTACAATAGGATCTTTTGTTCCATGCTGCATCAGAATTGGCGTTTTCACTTTCCCATTGATATAATTGATGGGAGAAAAGCTGGCTGCAACTTCTTTAACTTTATTCTTGTTTTTTTCAATATCATTATTAGTCATTTGCAAAAGCAACCTGTTTCTTAAATCATATAATTTTGGTTTTACCCATTTAAAGGCAGTCTTCACCACCCATCCCGCATTGGTTCTGAGGAGGGCATTAATATCTGTAGGCCCAAACAAATCTACGATATAATTTATGGGTACTGCAGGCTTTGCTACATCCGAATAAGTTAACATCAATGCCAGATGTGCACCTGCAGATTCGCCTATTACACCAACATTATTCAAATCAATATTATATTTAGATGCATTATCTTTTAACCATTCTAAAGAAGCATAAACATCCTCCAATTGATCTTTTAAATGAATATTCGAATTCAACAATCGATAGTTAATACTCATATATGCAATCCCATTTTGCTGCAAACTATCTCTCAGGCTTCTCATGTAATAATATTGCTCAATATCTTTATCGCCCTCAACCCAGGCTCCTCCATGGATATGCAATACCAATGGAGTAGTAACATATCGACGAACGGTAGGTAAAAATAAATCTAATTTAACGGTGTCTTTATTGGGAATAATTTTAAATGGGATATCTTTGAAAACATAAGAGGAGTTCGTCTGTGCCCAAGCGGAAATTCCAAAAAATAATACAACAAAAAGAAGGAGTAGTTTTTTTATTAATTTCATATTTTATTGATTTTATGGAGATAAAATTATATAAAATCACACAAAAAAAGAAAAAAATTTACCCAAAAATCACATTGTTATTATTTATTCCAATTACGCTCCACAAACATCCAAAAAAAATCAGGTTTCCCAAAAAGGTTGGCCTGATTTTTTATTTTTCCAAATTCATCCTACCATTCAGGATACAAAGGAAAGGCTGTCATATATTCATTTATCTCTCCTCTTACTTTCGCAATCACTTCTGAACTTTCAGGGTTCATCAATACGGCATCTAACCAATTTACAACCTGAACAATATCTTTTTCTTTAAACCCTCTAGTAGTAATTGCAGGAGTACCTACACGGATACCGGAAGTAATAAATGGAGATTTATCATCAAAAGGTACCATATTTTTATTTACAGTAATATCAGCTTTCACTAAAACATTTTCTGCTTTTTTACCTGAAATACCTTTATTTCTCAAATCGATTAACAATAAATGATTATCTGTTCCTCCTGAAACAATATCATAACCTTTTTCCATAAAAGCATTGGCCATTGCTTGGGCATTATTTCTCATTTGAAGTGCATAATCCTTGTATTCGCTTTGTAATATTTCAAAGAAAGATACTGCTTTGGCAGCAATCACATGCTCCAAAGGACCACCTTGAATACCCGGAAATACAGACATATCAATCAGATGGCTCATCATTCTAACCTCTCCTTTTGGCGTTGTAAGCCCAAAAGGATTTTCAAAATCTTTTTTCATCATGATGATACCACCACGAGGACCTCTTAATGTTTTGTGTGTGGTAGAGGTTACAAAATGACAATGTTCAAAAGGACTATCTAACAATCCGGCAGCTATCAATCCGGCAGGATGTGCAATATCGGCCAATACAAAAGCCCCTACCTTATCGGCGATGGCACGGATACGGGCATAATCCCAATCACGGCTATAAGCAGAAGCACCACAAATAATTAATTTAGGTTTTACCTCCAAAGCCTTTTTCTCCATATCCTCATAATCTACACGACCATCTTCTTTTTTCACTCCATAATGGTGGGCATCATACATTTTACCGGAAAAAGCTACCGGAGAACCATGGGTCAAGTGTCCGCCCATACTTAAATCTAAGCCTAAAATAGCATCTCCCGGATTTAACAATACTGCTTGTACCGCCATATTTGCTTGTGCTCCACTGTGGGGTTGCACATTGGCATATTCAATATTAAAAATTTCTTTTAAGCGGTCAATAGCCAATTGCTCACTCTGATCTACAATCTCGCATCCACCATAATAACGCTTTCCCGGATATCCCTCAGCATATTTATTGGTCATCACATTACCCATTGCCTGCATTACCTGAAGGCTGGTAAAATTCTCGGAGGCTATCAATTCCAAACCTCTTCTTTGTCTGGTCAGTTCTTTACCGATTAAATCAAAAATTGCGGTATCTCTTTTCATTATCTTTTATTTTAAATCTTAATGGTTATAAAAAATTTATTTTATCCCGGACAATAATGCTTGCCAGGCTAAATCTATCTCCCCTTTAGCAATGAGGTCTTTGGCAAATTGGTGTAAAGTTATCACCTTTTGCTCATCGGCTTTATCAAAATTTTGTAATATTTTTTTGAGTGCTTCATTTTCTACTGTTTGAAATTCCGGCACTTGAGTACTATTAGCCAATATCCCCAAATCATTGCCTGACAATACCTTTGAATTTAATATTTCTTTTGGCAATTGGTCAAATCCTAAACCCAAATGATGATTGGGCTTCGGCACTTCAAAAACAGCATCACCGGAAGCCCGGCAATAATAATCAAATCCCATACGGGCTACTAAGTCTATCTTATGCGGATCTATTTGTTGTTTTTCATTCAAAATAGCATCATTAATATGAATTTTCAAAACCTCACAAATTATTAAGTTGGCTGCACCACCTTGATCGCCCATAGCCTTTACTTCTACCACCTTACATTCCATGCTCACCGGCGACTCCTTCACTCTAAAAGGCTTCACTAAATCAGAAGCGATAGGCGTAAAACCGGCTTTTTTAAATTCATCCACTCCTTCGGGATACTCACAACTTGCAAGGCTGGTCTGTTGCACCATATCATAGGACACCACATTGATCACTACCTCCATAGTCTCCAAAATATTCTCCAATGTATGTTTAGTTGTATTATCCCTAACCCTTCTGGCAGGAGAAAAAATAACAGTGGGTGGATTACTTCCAAAAGCATTAAAAAAGCTGAAAGGAGAAAGATTAACATTGCCATTTTTATCTACTGTGCTGGCAAAACATATTGGTCTGGGAGCAATACTACCCAACATATAAGCATGAAACTGTTGGGTACTTACCTGACCCGGCATTACATCCATAAAATGCTATTTAAAAAATTCAAAGCGAAGATACAGTATTTTTACTATATTTTCATTCTATCTGTTTTACCAATTCCAATGCCAACATACTCCCCAAAGCTACACCCATACCCCCCAAACGGAATCCTCCAATGACTTTGTCACTTAGCCTTGAAACTATTGGCTTTTTACTGTTTCCAAATGCCATAATTCCAGACCATTCCATCTCAATTTCAAAATCTTGATTAGGCAAAATTTGTTCTTTTAAAAGTCGTTTAAGCTGATTTAAAATATCTTCATTTAAACTAAAATCTGTTGTTTGTTCCCTTTCAAAATCCAAATTCCTTCCACCGCCAAAAAGCACCTTATCTCCTATATTTCGAAAATAATAATACCCTTCATCAAAATGAAAAATACCTTTAAACTTTAAACCCTTTATAGCACTAGTGAGCAAGACTTGACCTCTCCCAGGCTGCACGTCTTCATCAGGAAAAAAAACTTTACTGAAGGCATTGGTGCAAAAAATTAATTGTTCTGTCTTAAATCGAATAGGTTCTTTTCGAAAATTATCATTCACAAATAAGGTCAATCCATCCCCAAAATCTTCATAATGCAAAAACTCTGCCCCAGTAATAATCATTACCCCATTTTGAATAGCCAAATCCATAAGGTTCCTCATCAATTTCCCTGTATGCAAAGCAGCCTCTGTAGTATTTTGCAGGCAATATTGAAACATACTGTCCGCCCATCCAAATTCTGTTAATTTATCTTGCACCGGAACAAAAATATCCTGATTATTATTCAGTCCTTTTAATAGATAGTTATAAGTATCAAGATGATTCAAAACAGAAGATTCGGAGGATTTAAGCAATTCAAAACTTCCATTATTTTCATAGCCTATTGCCGTATCTCCAAATTGCCTTCTCAAAAAATCGAGCCCTTGTTTTCTCAAAGCAAACAATTCAAAAATTTCAGAATGTGTCATTTTTTTGCTATCAGAAACCAGTTCTGAAAGGCTTCCAGTAGCTGCAAATCCAGCATTTCGAGTACTTGCACCTGTTGGCAACAAACCTCTTTCTAATATCGCCACACTTCTTTCAGGAAATTTTATTCTCGCCTGAATGGCAGTTTGCAAACCAACTATACCGGAACCCACGACAAAAATATCATACTTCAATAGGCTTTCTTGTTCCCAAATAGTAATCATATAAAATCTTTTTAACTTCTAAATTATGAAAAAAATAAGCAAAAGCATACGATTAGTTAAAAACATTTCTACTTAGCCTTACAAAGCTTAATTTTGCTAAAAATCAAGCTAAAGGAACCTCACCATCAAAACCCAATAAATATAGAACAAAAATTATGATAGAAACACATGCCCACCTTTATGACGACCAGTTTAAAGAAGATATTGAAGCAGTAATAAACAGAGCAAAAGAGCAAGGAGTGGAATGCATTTATATGCCTAACTGTGATTCTACTACTATTGAACCAATGATGCAATTGGTCCATAAATTTCCAGGCTATTGTATCCCTATGATGGGTGTGCATCCTTGTTACATTAAAGAGGACTACGAAAAAGAATTAGCCATTGCCTTTGAGCAATTGCAAAGCAATAAATTTGCAGCTATTGGGGAGATTGGTTTGGATTACCATTGGGATTTGACCTTTGTAGAGCAGCAAAAAAAAGCATTTGCCATGCAAATAGATTGGGCTATAAAAATGAATTTACCGATAGTAATTCACAGCCGAAACGCTACTCAAGATTGTATAGACATCGTAAAATCTAAACAAAATGGAACATTAAGAGGCATATTCCATTGTTTTGGTGACGACTTAGGGATAGCACAACAAATAATTGATTTAGGGTTTAAATTGGGAATTGGTGGCGTATTGACATTTAAGAATAGTGGTCTTGTCGAAGTGATAAAAGAAATCGATATTAAACATTTGGTTTTAGAAACAGATGCCCCTTATCTTGCTCCTGTACCTAAGAGAGGAAAGCGAAATGAAACCAGTTACCTAAGCTATATCAAAAGCCATTTGGCATTAACAAAAAACATAACGGAAGCAGCCGTGGAAGTCATCACCACAAATAATGCAAAAGAAGTTTTTGGAGAAAATGCTTAGCATTTGTAGGTAGCAAATAATCCTACCCTTTTAGAAAAAAAATCGCTTACCAAAAATTGATATAAGGAAAGCAAAAGTGTTTCAAATTAAAAAAAATTACGACATGCAATAAAACCACTTAGAAAAATCTAAGTGGTTTAAAATATTTATGAAAGTAAAAAAGTACTAAGCTTGATTATCGTTAACGATAACTACGCGCTTTTCCTTAATACGAGCACTCTTACCAAAACGTTCACGTTGGTAGTACAACTTAGCACGACGTACTTTACCTTTCTTGTGAACAGTAATTGATTCAATATTTGGAGATAAAACCGGGAACAAACGCTCTACACCTACACCGTTAGAAATTTTTCGAACTGTAAAGGTGGCAGTAGCTCCTCTTCCTTGACGTTTAATAACGTCGCCTTTAAAAGACTGGATACGCTCTTTAGTACCCTCTATAATTTTATAGTTAACTGTGATATTATCACCGGCTTTAAAAGCAGGAATATCTTTTTTTGCAGTTAATTGTTCATGTACAAATGAAATTGCAGCTTCCATTTTAAAAATTTTTATTTGTAAATCAAAAATTGGTTTTCAAAAAGCTCAAAAGCTTTCCGAATTTTATTTTACTTCAGCAACTAAGTTTTTGAAGCTTTCTGGTTGGTTCATAGCTAAATCAGCTAATACTTTTCTGTTTAAGCTAATACCTTTTTGGTTTAACTTATGCATAAATACAGAGTAGCTTAAACCTTCTTCACGAACGGCTGCATTAATACGAGCAATCCACAAACCGCGATAATCACGCTTTTTTAATTTACGGCCTACATATTTATATCCTAAACCTTTCTCTAATACGTTTTTGGCAACGGTATAGACGTTTTTACGCTTACCGTAGAACCCTTTGGCTTGTTTAAGGATTCTTTTTCTTCTTGCACGTGATGCAACTGCATTTTTTGAACGTGGCATAATTTATCTTATTAAATACTTTTAAAAAAATTGTTTATAAACTTACCTCTATTCCAGAGGGAAAAATGTTTTTATCTCAATCTCAACATTCTTTTTACCAAAGGAAGACAAGAAGGGTGAATTTCTGTGCTTCCACGTAAATGGCGCTTACGTTTTGTAGATTTTTTAGTCAACAAGTGACTCTTAAATGCTTTAAAACGACGAATAGAACCATTACCGGTAACTTTAAAAGTCTTTTTTGCTCTAGAATGTGTTTTTACTTTTGGCATAATTTAAAATTTCGGAATGCAAAGGTATGTTTTTTTTTTCTATTACCAATATTATTTTTAAAAATTATTTTATTATTCTTCTATCTTGTTGTATTTCAATGAAAATATTATATTTTTTTATTTTTTTCTTATTTTAAATTATACCATTTTACTCTTAGCATACCCCCACTCTTTCAACCAAACAAAAATTTTTTCTTTATAGTTACCTTGAATTAAAATGATTCCATCCTTTACTGTTCCTCCTGTACCACATTTGGTCTTTATCATTTTACCCAAAGCCTGAAAATCTTCTTCATTACCCTCAAATCCTTCCACCAAAGTAACTATTTTGCCTGCTCTCTGCTTTTTATCCAAAACCACCCGTAACCTTTGCTCAGAAGGTGCTATTGTAATAATTTCTTCCTCTTCTATAGGCTGCATAGCATCAGGATTAGTAGAATACACCAAACCAGACAAAGAATTTAAGCTTATTTTTTTTGACTTAGACATAATACATTATTTTAATATTCGTTTTTTTATTTGCCAAAGGAGAGAAGTAGTTCTTTCCCAGCCAAAATACTCAATTTTTCTAGCCCCAAATTTACTATAAAAATTTGCAATTTCCGGCACAGAACTTCCTTCAAAATCAAAAGATTTACAACCATATTTTTTTGCAGCTTTTATACCTTCCCACATAATAGCTGCCGCAGCTGCACTATGTTTAACATCCGGATTATTGGCACCCATAATATAATAAGCACTAGCATTATCTTTCAACACAACAGACATTGCTAAAGGCTGTTCTTCCTGATTAAAAATGGTAAAAGTAAAAGCAGCATTGTTTTTCAAAATTGTAGCAATGTACTTTTTTAAAAAATTTAAGCCATAAGGATATTCCATATTCTGCCTTTTATATGTTGCCATCATCCATTCAAAATAAGTTTCTATTTCAAAAATTTCTTGACGAATCAGCAATTCTTTTTCTGCTTTTCTAATGTTTCGCCTCCTCATGGTGTTCATATTAGCCAGCAAAGCTTCTTCCTCTAAACTTAAATCTAAAATATGTGTAACTCTGGCAATAGGTTTAAACTTCTGAGATAAACAGATTTCAAAATTAATATTCCAAAATGGAGCAAAGTATAAATATTCTGTTTCTTTTAGTCTGTTTAAAAAGAACTGCACAACATCTTCACTCATTGTTTTTGGGCCAAAGGTGTCAAAACTCAAACAATAAGGTCCAAAATAAGGTGTTTGTAATGGCGGTCTTACTATTTCGACAACCAACTTTCTTTCTTTAAAGTAAGGGAAGAACCAATAAACATCTTTCTGTTCTTCAAAAACCAACAATTCCCAATCTTCACCATAAATATCCAAATACCATGGTTGGTAAAAAATGGGCATTTGCATCCACAACTCTTTATTATTACGATATGCTGTTTTTTCCATAAATTATTTAAATCGCAATGCTTTTACTATATTAATTCGTCTGATAATCAATGCAGGCAACAACATGATCAACATACAAAATACCAAAGTGAAAATATCAATTAACACCACATCTATTAGCCTAACTGCTACCGGAGCTGCTTTTACATAATAAATTTCTTCATTTAGTCGAAAAGGCTGGAAGTAATATTGGATTGCACAAATAATCAATCCAACTATCGTACCCAAAACCACTCCCTTTAAAGCAACCTTGAAAATATGAATCATAAATATGGAGCGAATGTTGCGATTATTCATTCCCAAAGATTTTAATACTCCTATCATTGAGGTTCGTTCCAAAATGTAAATCAACAGTGCCGTTGCCATATTGATGGCAGCAACTATTGCCATAATAATGAGTACTAAAGCCGCATTAATATTTTGAAAATCGAGCCAAGAAAAAATAAAAGGATACACCTCCTCAATACTCGAAGCAGCAAGTGGAGGTTGCAAGTATTCCTGATAAATTGAATTTGCAATATTGGATGCTTCTTTATAATCTTTCACTTCCACTTGCAAAGCACTCACCTCACTAGGCGACCAATGATTTATTTGTTGCAACAATCTAATATCACAAAAAGCAAAGCCCTTATCCACTTCTTCCATTCCGGTATGGTAAGTACCCACAATCTTCAATTTTCTTAAAGAATGACTTTCGTTTTCAGAATTGAAAAATACAGCTAACACAAAATCTCCAATTTTTAATGCTAAACGGTTTAAAGTAGTTTGAGAAAGTATGATATCATTATTACTTAAAGTATCCTTAAAAACAATAGGATTCCCCTGAAATGTAATAGCATCGGTACTCTGCTGTGGATAATGAGCATCGATACCTTTTAACTGAATGCCTTCAAGAGCCTTGTCTGCTTTTAAGATTACAGGTTTAACCACATAAGGATAAACATTTTGAACTCCTTTAACCGATTTAATATCTTTTCTTAATTGTTCGTTTTGAACAAAAGGAATATCACCTATAATATTACTAAGGTTGGGCTGAAAGCTGTTTACTTGCACTTCACCCCAAAAAACAAACATTTTTTCCCGTATCTTAATCTTGAACCCTTGCACCACTGCAACGGCAACAATCATTACTGCAACACTTAATGTAGTAGCAATTGTGGCCAACTTCAAAATAAACTTTGAAAATCCAGAAAGCTTATTATTCGTTATTTTATTGGCAATAAATAGAGATAGATTCAAAATTTTATAATGTTCTTTTGATTATGGGCAAAAATAAGCTAAAGGAATTTGAAATTAGAAAAACAATCTATTATATATAATCGCTAAAAACCCAACCAATAAATTTTTTCTATTTTATTAACAGTTTTAAATTAAGATTTTTAATTTCGCACTCTTAAAAACAAAATATGAAATCAATAATACCCATTTTTGCACTATGCCTAGCAAGTAATTTAGGGCAAACACAAGTCAAAAAAGACCCACCCATTAACTTTGAAACTTTAGTAGGAATAAAAAGATCTAATTCTGCATTAACAATGAACAAAACCATTGAAGGTAATTTCAGGTTTAGCAATATAACATCTGTAGCAGCTTTTTATGACAAGGACAAAGGAGCCACAGAATTAGTTTCTGTTAATTCTGTGGGTTATCAAATTCATAAAAACATTGGAGTATATACCGGTATTCAATACCATTATTCAAAGGGGTTTATGCCTCATATTGCTGTTAGCTTTGCTCATGCAACACCTGATTTTTTAATTGCCATTACTCCCTATTTCAACTTTATGCCTTTTTATGGACTGGAAACCATAGGTGTAATGGAATACAAACCTAAAATAGGTAACAATACTCGTTTATTTACAAGAGTTCAAGCATTTTATGGACATAATTTTGAGGCAAAAAGTTGGGCAAGAGAAATGCTGTATTTCAGGGCAGGCCTAAGCATTAAACAATTTACCTTTGGTTTGGCTTCCCAGTTTGATTATTATGTTGTGGGGAATAAACAAATTTTAGATTACGGTCCATTTTTAAGAATGGCATTATAAAACATTTTTTACAAATTTACAGCAATTATTAAATACAAGCAAAACGAATGTAAATAAAGGATTTATAAATATTTTAATATTTTTACAATAATCAAAAAGTTGTAATTTTAGAAGTTCAACAAAAATAAGATTGAGATATCACCGTTTGGTGTAAGTTTCACCTTTTTTTATATTACTCTAAATTCATCTTTTATAATCATTTGTTATAAGAATTAAAATTAACAAACACAACAATTTAGCCTATTAACATCCACGATTTCTGTATTATCAGGGAAAACCCCGAGAAAAAAATCCCATATTTCCCCCGATAAAGACTGTCTATTTTCTGCCCAATTTTGCTTCATAAACTTATAGCATTAAGAATATGAAAGCAAATCCATTAAAAAATATCAGCTATGCATTTATGCTGTTGCTTAGCTTCTCATCTTGCTCTAAAGATGATGACAGAATAGAAGACCCTATTGAGGAAGAAACGCCTGCTACAATCTATATCAGCGGCTATTCCAATGAAATAGCCAATATGGGCGAAGTTATCTGGAAAAACGGAACGCCACTTCAAGTGTACAATCCCGGCTTACTGCCATCGGGATATGTGCGTTATGGCGGAGTGGTTTATGATTTGGATATAGTTAATGATAATGTGTATGCTGTTTGGAAAATGAGCCATAAAGCACCCTCATCTTATTATGCCACTGCCAATATTTACCTATGGAAAAACGATCAGAATACACTTGTATTAGAAAACGACAATAATATATATCCTAAAGCGGTAGACAAGCACGGGGACGACCTCTACTTTGCAGGGTCTTACACCACACCACAGCAATATCCCAGCATCTGGAAAAACGGCAACAGGGAACAGCTGCCCGGAGGTATCGGAGCGGTTAATGACCTCTTGGTTACGAATACAGACGTATTAGCTGTTGGTTATGTAAGTGTGGGCTCGCAATATGCTGCCGCTTTTTGGAAAAACGGTGTACTCACGAAATTAAGTGAAGGTTTTAGCTATTCCGCCAATTCCATAGCAAAAGCAGGAAATGATACCTACATAGCCGGAGGCGGAAAAGATGGTGTAAACGACCCATCTTTGGCATTGCTTTGGAAAAACGGTACACGACAAATACTGGCACTTCCGGCTGGACAAATTGGTGCAACGGCAAGTGCCGTGGCTCTTGCAGGCAACAAAGTGTACCTAGCAGGTTATGCTTTTACAGCCGACTATGAAAGCGAAAAAGCCGTACTATGGATAGACGGCAGTCCTCTGCTTTTATCATCAACCAAAAGTACAGCGTATTCCGTAGCTGTCAAAGGCAATACCGTATATGCCTGTGGCTATGAAAAACCCGGAAGTAAGCAGATAGCGGTAATGTGGAAAATTAAAGACGGTAATGTAGAAACCGTAAAGCTAAGTCAAGGCACGGAAGATGCTGTTGCATCAAGCATAAAAATTAAATAGTAAAATATATAAATTATGAAATACGAAATATTCACGTACACCAATGAAAATTCAAAAAAAATGGTGCGTAAAACAACAATCATTACTTTATTAACCTTTTTGTTCTGCATAAATAGTGTAGATGCACAGATTATTAACCCTAAAGAAACCGTAAAGCAGAAAGTTGAAGACAGAACCAACCGAAAAGCCGATGAAACCATTGATAAAGGGCTTGATAAGCTAGAAGAAGGTATAGGCAATATCTTCAAGAAAAAGGATAAAAAACAGAAGGATAACAGCAATGGTAATTCTCAATCGGGCAATACCAACAGCTCCGGCACTAATCAAAGCACTACCCAAAACGGAAATACCGATTTCTCGAAGTATAAAAACTTTGATTTTATCCCAGGCAAAAATGTCATCTTCTTTGATAATTTCACCGATGGCTCTAAAACTCGCTGGAAAGCCTACGATGAAAATCAGCTAAGCATTTCAGCTAATCAGGGAAGCAACTGGCTCGAAATGCGGGGAACGAGATTTGCCCCGATAAATGTTGGAGTGCTACCCGAAGATGTAACCATAGAAATGGATACCTATGTGCGTGACGGTAAGCAGCCTTGCGGTACATTGGACATTAGTTTTGTAGAGCAAGCTCAAAAAGACCGCCTCGAAGACCCGTGGTTAGACAATTCAAGCACCATTTCAATAAGCCCGATTACAGAAACACCTAAAAATGCGACCATTTCGTATGAGAAGAAGAAAAACAATGAAGTGCTCGGCTCTACTATGGGTTTTGCATTTAAAACTTGGCAGCCCGAATTGGGCAATACGCACGCACGTATCAGCATTGCACGTAAAGGAAACAGAGTTTCTGTGTATGTGAATAACGAAAAGTTATTGGATAATATCGACCTGCTTAACAGTGGAATGAAATATATGCTTTCGATGAATTTGCAAAATTATTTTGTGGATGAAACCAAAATGTACATTACGAATGTACGCATAGCAAGTGGCGCACCGAATGCCGTAAGCGAAGTAAAATCACAAGGCAAATTCGTAACCAATACCATTTACTTTGATGTCAATTCATCACGCATCAAGCCCGAAAGCTGGGCTACGTTGAAGCAATCGGCAGAAGCTATAAAAGCCAATCCCGGCAACTACCTAATTGTTGGACACACAGACAGCGACGGTGCTGATGATGCCAATCTCAAATTATCAAAAAGCCGTGCCGAATCGGTAAAAAATACTTTGGTAAAAGAATTTGGAATTGATGCTTCCCGATTAATTACAGACGGTAAAGGCGAAAGCCAGCCTGTAACCTCGAATAATACGGCTTTGGGAAAAGCACAGAACCGCAGAGTAGAGTTTGTACGACAGTGAGTAGAGAGCCAAATTGACAATTTGAGCTATGCTGAACAAAGCACCAATCAGCGTAGCTAATTTACTAAACAATAAAAATGGCAATAATGAACAGCTATATAAAATTAATCGTTGCTTCTATTTTCTTTGCATCCTGTAATAGCAATACGGGATACGTAAGTGTACCCGATGATTTTAATTCCGAAAAAATCATTTCCAAACAAAATCAGCTTGCACAAATCCTTACCAAAGAAATAGTAGCCAAAGCCGTAAATGTTCCGGTAGAAAAAATAGAGATGTCGGTGGAGAACAGCATCAGTCGTAGCGGACAATATACCGCTTTGTACAGTTGGGCTACGGGAAAGAAGAGAAAGGTGGGCAAGCACGAGATTGACGAATACCACAGCATCAGCATTGGTTTTGTGAAGCAAATGTAAGCAGCGGATTTTGAGAAATATTACGGTACAAATGACGGCTTGCAACAGCAGGTGGACAATATGGCGAAGCAGGAGCATTTCAACAAAGAAACAGGTACAGCCGAAGCAAAATACATTGCAGAATATGCTGGAAAACGCAAGACCGAAAAACTCCAAAACGTGGCTACAACGGCATTTTGGGAAACGCCGATGAATGCCCTGCACGAACTGGCAAAGGATGCAGCTTTTACCGTTACCGCCAACTTTGGCGATGATGAAGCAATGGCAAAGAAAAAATCCATAGAGCTGGTAAACGCTATTTTGAACCATTAAAATCTATCTGATATAAAATCTTATTTTTTAATTATTGCAATGCTTTTTTCGGTATCAGCATTTGCCGAAAAAGCAATCATAGCCAACTGTTCGGAGGGAAAAGGATGCACGTTTGAGCTTTCAGATATTGAAAGCGATTTGCTCGGTAACGACTTCGGCAGGGATATTCAGCCTGATGACATCATTGTATTGGGGAAAAAGAAAAACGGCAAGGTCATTACCTATTTAGACAAAAAACCAAGAGCAGCTATTGACAGAGAATGGGGTGGCGACGGCTACACACAGTTAGGGCTTTTTAATCCGCAGATACAACCGCTCAATGGTTTATGGAATGTGGTGTACGGTGGTTCTACGGGAAGCGATTGCTACGGTATCGGCAATATCGGGGCGTTTATCCGCAAGACGATAACACCGGGAACGACAGGCAACGGCAACATCAAATTCCGGTTTCCGTTCAATCCGACACAGCTTTTTCCGTCAAACGATATGCGGTGGGTAAAGACAGGATATAATACCTACAAAGGTTTGCTGGACTTTAACAGCAACAATATGGGCGGTATGAAAATGTACTACCACGCTACTATTCTTAGCAACAAAAAAATAGAAACCATTTACACCATAGAAATAAAAGTGCCTTCAAAGCCGCTTTGCGTGGGGAAAATTCCGATAACCTATACCTTATTAGAACCAGAAGAAACTGAATTTCCGTTTGAAGACGGACAGCCGGATGATGACCTATTGCCTGTTCATCCCAAAGGGACAATGTCTGAAGATGACTTAATGCCCGTAAACCCTAAAGGCAATGAAGATGATTTGCTTCCAGTTAATCCTAAAAAGGACGACCTGTTGCCTGTGGAGCCAGGTAAAAAGCCAAAACCGAATGAAGAACGTATCCAAACAGATGTAAAAAGAATAGAAGATTAAACCAATATTTTTTAAGAATCGAATAAAATGAAAAAGACCTCGAAGAGGTCAAATGTTAATAGAAAAACGAACCATAACGTTGGTACAACCCCGCAGGGGTCGAATTTATACAACATCAAACAATTCTTTAAACATTTAGTTCCTACGGGATTAAAATAAATTTTGAAAACAATTAAAATCATATTAAATGAAAAAGATACAATCAATAGCGGCAACTGCAATACTTTCGCTTACCTTGTTTTCCTGCGGAAACAGTGAGAACAAAAGCCAAAACAGCAACGACATCAATATAGATGCCGTCATCAACAGCAAATCCAAAGACCCCGATGCAAAAGGCGATAACAAATGTCTTTTGGATTACCAGAATAAATACGATGCCCTGCTTTCGGAAACAGACATACTGACTGCAACCGGATTTTCAAAAGATAAAATGGAAACCAAATACAATAAGGTTTTAAAGAACGCTGAACATCACGAATTTTTGTACAAATTCAACAACGGCAGAATAGGAAAAGTACTTGGCTTAAAACGGGAAATGGAAATCCCTGATGTAGTAACCGTCCGCTCCATAAAACCAATGTCGCTCACCACCTTTAACCAAAGCTATCAAGCCATTACCGATGAGCAGATGCAGGCGGCAAACGATGCCCTTGATGAAATTGCCGAAGGCAATTCAAGCGATGCGGATGCAGATAAGGCTTTGCAAAAGGCAAAAGAGCAAAACATCAGCAAAGACCAAATCAAAAAAACAGGCGGAGTGCTGACCGGAACATTTAAAGAAGTATCTAAAGGCTACAGAACGGTAGAGAATTTGGGCGATGCCGCCACCTGGAATGTGGTTACCAACGAGCTGATTGTTTTGCAGAATGGCGTAAAGTTTGAAATCGTGGCAAACATCAGCAATGACAACGAACAAAACAAATCCGTGGCTATAAAATTGGCGGAAATCGTATTGAACAAGTGTAAATAAAACGAGCATAAAAATCACGAACAATGAAAAGTATCTTATACCTGTTGCTGTTTATTCAGCTTACGTCCTGTACCAACGCACAGGACAAGAAACAGCAGCATATTGCCGTTTGCCAGCAAGGAAATGGCTGCGAAATAATGGAGATAAAATCCTCTGCTTCGGAGGTTGATAAAGCATTAGGGAAAACAGGTTTTTGGTCGAAAGCACCAGATAATGCTACATTGGTCATTGAAAACTGTAATTCCAGATTGGAAGAAAAACTATCGCTTTCCGAAGTACATCAATCATATGGAGGTACTGGAGAGCCTAAAAAGATCAACAGCTTCGATATTCAAAAATATCTCAAAGAAAAAGGCTGTTTGTCAAATTCTAACTGTGCCA
Source organism: Edaphocola sp. (assembly GCA_035444785.1). Classification (GTDB taxonomy): domain Bacteria; phylum Bacteroidota; class Bacteroidia; order Chitinophagales; family Chitinophagaceae; genus Edaphocola. The sequence continues at coordinate 15,997 of DAOMPL010000032.1, forward strand.
ATGCCACAAAGAAAATCTCTTTTCATATCAGTAGCGACGAACAATCCGGTAATGGTTACTTTTTCCTGAACCTCAAAGCCGGAGAAGCCTATATGCCCGATGCCGCCTTTCAGCAATTGATGGCAGGACAGGTAGGAACAGAACATATGGTCATTGACCAGTTTATGCGAAACAACGCATTAGAAACTTATTCCATTGCCGAAGGCAAAAAATACCGTCATTCTATGCCAATCGGAACCAATATGGCGTTGATACAAAATGATGCCATCAACGAAAAACGTTTTAAAAACGATTTCAGGAAAACCGGAAATACGAGAAAGCACCTCAATACAAGCAATATAGAAACCGAACACACAGGAAAGGATGACGACGGAAAAACGATAAACTTCTGGATAACGCCTGTTAATGATGTATGCCTGCCCAAAGGAAAATTTGATGCTTGGGGCTTTTACAACCTCGGCTATATCTCCGTAGATGGGATTTCTTATCTGGTAACAGAAATATCGGGTTCGGGTTTTCAGATAAAGCTCACAGGTATTTCGGACGGTTCGTACAATTTTAATCCGGCAGGTTATCAATCATATTAAAAAAAGCGTGTGAAATTTTGAGTTGAGCAGCGTAATAAATAACCACGAAGAGGTCAAATGTTTATAGCATAATGAACCATCTCGATGGTACGACCCCTTAGGGTCGAATAATGCGATACCAAGCATTGCTATAAACATTCAATCCCTTCAGGATTTAATAGAAAACAAAAAAGCAAATGAAAAGAATAACCAACATATTATTAATCGTTTTCTTGCTGTTTCCGCTCTTGGTTTTAGCACAGCGAAAGAAAACAACTTCTCAAAAGCTGAATTTCTCCGAAGTATGGGTTTGGGAATACACTGATAGTAAAGGTACAAAAGCTGAAATGGTGGTGTATCGTGAGCCGAAGCTCAACTATTGGCTACTTACTGGTGAAGCCTACGGACAAACCGATGAAATGAGCCTGTGGTTTGTATTAAAACCAAACGGAGAAGTCCTGCAAGCCTATCAGGACGAAGAAAGTAACAGCTCGAAAAAGATGATGAAGCACAGGTTATATCCAGATAAAAAAACGGTATTGCCAAGTAATTGGAAGACAACAGGAAATACAAAGAAATTCGGCGATGTCAGCTTAGGATTTCCAAAGTTCACAGGTAAAGAATACAAAGTCAGCTACGGTAAAACCAATGAGCAGTCTATGTTTTATCTGGCAGCAACAAAAGCTGATTTTTCCTCCTTAGCTCTTTTCAATGATTTGGATATAGATGCGAAGTTGCCCATTCGTTTTCCAAAAGATATTCCTGGAAATTATATCGTGTTAAGTGAAATAACGAAAATTCAACATAATGTAATATCCTACAGTTTTAAGTATATCTCGTATTCCGAGTTTCATATTAATCTTTTGGATTACGATTAAAAAATTAATCGGATAGTGTTAGAAATCCGGTAGAGTATTGAGGAAATTTACAATACCGAATATTGATAGAATAAAATAGATACAAATCATAAAAATAAAAATGATTAATTTTAGACCTTATTAAATCTAAAAATTAGTCAAATGAAAATTTTGCTTGCTGATGATCACTTTTTAGTATTGGATGGACTGGAGGTACTTCTATCTACTTTTGAATTTGTAGAAAAAACACGAAGTGTATTAAACTATATGGAGCTTAAAGAAATATTAAAGAGCGAAACATTTGATGTTTTATTGCTAGACATCCATTTTGGAAAGCACGACGGCAGAGAAATTATTTCAGAAATAAAGAAAATGACACCTGATATGAAAATTATCGCATTGACGAGCCATTCAGATGCTGCCACAGTAAAATCTTCTGTCAATGCAGGTTTTGACGGTTATCTTTTGAAAATAGACAAAAGGGAAGAAATAGAAAAAGCATTGAAAACTGTAACCAATAATGAAAAATATTTTAGCTCAAAAACCCATCAAGTATTTTTTGAAAGTCAGGTATCGAGGAATAAAGTAGAACTTACCGAACGTGAAAAAGAAATATTGCAGTTGATAGTCGAAGAAAAAACAACCAAGGAAATTGCAGAACAACTTTTTCTTTCGGAAAAAACAATAGAAACCCACAGAGGAAATATAATGATGAAGCTCGATGTAAAAAACATTGCCGGTATCGTAAAAAAAGCCATTATGCAAGGGTTGGTAAACATTTAGGTATGAAAAAAATTATTACAATATGTCTATTGTTCTTTATATCCCTTTACGGATATGGTCAGGGACACCCTGATTTATTAACCGGAAAGGTTCGTGAACTTTTTGATAAAGGGGGGAAATGCTGGTCTGAAGGAGGAGAAAACTGTATTGCCTATTATCAGGAAGCCTATCGTTTGGAAAAAAAATCGAAACAAAATTGCCTCGGCTGTATTGAGGTAGAATTAGCCAAATCTTACACGTATTTAGAAAAATTTGACACCGCACAGCATTATCTCAATCTAGCTCAACAGTCATTAAAGAAAATGAACTATTCGGATAAAAAAGTTATGCACCTTGATGCGGAAATCCAGAATAATATTGCGATGAATTTCTACTTTATTGGTAAAATCGACTCTGCAATAGTATATCTCAAAAAAAATATCACTATCATAGATAAAACAGGAGATAAGAGGTCTTCGGCATTGGCAAAAGTAAACCTTGCATCGATTTATTACTCAGTAAAAGACTATAATTCCTGTATCAGCACCGATCTTAAAGCCTACAAAGAATTAAAAGAGCTGAATATGCTCGATGACCCACGTGTAGCAGTAGTAGCTGGAAATTTGGCAATGGCATATCACGAAATAAATGATAAAGATGCATCTATATTGTGGGCTAAAAGAGCGGTTGAAATGGGGAATGCAAATAAAAGTGCATCTGCACAGTTTCACGGAAACTTTATGATGGGTGTAAATCTTTCAAAAACTAAGCCCGACACTGCTTTAGTCTATATAAACACTGCTCTGCAATTGGCTCAGAACAGTGGAAGACCAAATTTTGTAGCAAAAGCCAAAATGATAAAAGGCATTGTGCTTGGAGAAATGAAACAATTTTCGGAAGGCATAAAAAATTTATCAGAAGCGGTTAAATTAATGGAGAAAAACCCTGACGATGCGGACTATATGGAAGCCATCAGAAATTTGGGAATGATAGCCAATGAGGGTGGCGATTACAAACTTTCAGCCCAATACTTTAAAGAGTATGTATTAGCCAATGACACGCTAAATATTGCAAAAAACCAAGAGCTTATACACGAGTACCAAACAAAATACGAAACCGAGAAAAAAGAAAAACAAATAGCCGAGCAGGAACTGAAAATCCAAAAGCAACGGTCAAATTTGTTGTATGCCATTTTAGGCGGAGCATTGTTGTTTTTTGTTTTGGGAGGCATTTTTATTTACAACCGGAAAGCACAGCAACTTAAGCTGAAACAGTTACAGCAGGAAAAGGAAAACGCTATCCTGAACTCCTTTATTCTGGGCGAAGAACGGGAACGCAAACGTATATCCTATGAACTACACGATGGTATTGCTGCAATGATTGGTGCCGCCAAAATGAGTTTGGACGCCATACCGCATCTTCCTGAGGAAAAACGGTTAGAGCAGTTTTCAAAAGTTCAGGGTATTTTAGAGCGTACACACGCTGATGTTCGGCATATTGCACACAACTTGCTTCCCTCTGTATTGGAAAAAGAAGGACTTGTGAAAGCAACGATTCAGTTTGCTGCCGAAATAAACGAAACGAATTTGATAGTTATTTCAGTCTTTGATAAAATAAACCTTGATCACCCTATATCTCCGCAATTACAATTAATGGTTTTCAGGGTCATTCAAGAGCTGGTTAATAATACCATTAAGCATTCGCAGGCTAAAAATGCTGAAATTATTTTCAGCGACATGCCCGAAGGTTTAGTTATTGAGGTTTCAGATGACGGTGTAGGTTATGAAGCTAATACAGAACTTGAAAACCAAGGTTTATACAGCATTACCCAGCGTTTAAAATCAATTGGCGGTAATTTTAAAATCACAAAAAGTAACTCCGGCGGTACATCAGCTAAAGTGGAAATTGCTGTTTAAGCTGTCATATTGTTATATCTGAAATTAATTCGATCTCTTCATAAAAAGTATTGAAGGCAACTTAATTCAACCTTTAAAATACCCATGGATTAGTTATTGCTATTGCCTGAGAAAATGCTCCTTTAGCTACTTTACGAATATTTAATTCTGAGTTGTCGAACTCCTTGAAAAAAGGAATTAAATCTCTTTGGGGGACAGTTTTAATAAACATAAAAAAATTATCAACCTCTTGAATAAGTTTCCTATCTCTAGTGAAGCCCTCTTCACATCAGTCTTTTGAACAGCTGACAAATGCTCTATCTTCAAACTCATATTTTATATTTTTTTATTGTATTTCAATATGCTCCGATTTGTTTTGAGGGTTGAGCAAACCCCTTATACCTCTACTAATTAGGGTTTGCTGTTAAACTCAATCAAAAGACACTTCTTTATATTTTTATTTTATAAAATATAACTTACTAATATAAAATATTTAAGTTGCATTTAAATATTTTAATATGGCTTTGTTTCAAGGATATGAAATAATCCTGTATTTTATTCTGCAATACATTGAAACGCTTTTATTACATTTGAGCTAATTTAGGCTTGCATTAAACTTGATAATTTCTTCTTATAATCTATTGACTAACAAACAAATAATAGTTAATCAGCAGACCCTAATTAAAGACCATATTCTTAACTTAACAACCTTGATATAAAATTATTTAGCTGAAAAAGATCTCCTAAAACAACAAAAAAGGTAAGAATCAAAAAAATGGCTCTTACCTTCTTTAAACTAAAAACAAAACAAAAAAATGTATTGCAAGTTACAATTTTTTTTAATAAAACATAGATTATTCTTTAAATAAAAATTAATATTTAATAAAAAGACACAAAATACAGAGACACAACTATCTATATTCTATTAGTTTTTCAATCATTATATTCCTAACGCCATCTTTAAATGGATGAAGTTCATTTTGAAAATCTTTTGGATGAATAGGTTTTAAAAATACGGAACGATGCAATCCTGCCTTTAAAGACCAAAAACTCTTAGCGTTCCACAACCTTCCGGAGTCTAAAAACAAAATAGGCAAAATCTCAACTTGGGCATCTATTGCCAGTTTAAAAGCCCCATCATAAAAACTTTCCAATTCTTTTCCACTTTCATTAAATTTTCCTTCCGGGAAAATAATGATACTACTTTCTTTTTTTAAAATATTTTTCATTCTCAATAAACCTTCAGCTTTACTTTGAGGATTTTTTCTATCAATCAAGACCCCAAATTGTCTATACAGAAAGCCAAAAAGTGGAATCTTTGAATATTCTGCAGTGGCTAATGGGCGAACAAAAAAATTAATTACTAAAAACACTAATGGAGTATCTAAAAAAGACTGGTGATTAACAATTACCACATATTTCTTGTTCTTTTGGGGGAAATACTCGAAGGTATTTTTATTAAAAATACCAATTAAAGGAAACCATATAAATGCCCAAACTCTAACCAGAGCCCAAATCATTTTTTTCCCTATAACTCCCAGAAAGCTAAAAATAAAAAAGAATGGTAAAAATAAGAGAAACAGAGCAACAAAAACAATTAAGGCGTAGCAGACATAGATATATTTCATCTGTTCTTTGGAAAATTTTCACGAAATTATAAAATAATATTTTAAAGTTGATATTCTAAAAAAGCCTTGTGTCTTTCTAAGTCTATTTCTAAGCTTTTAAAATGCAATATTTTAAAAAAAAGTATTAAAAAAAATTGTTTTATACAAAAAAAACAACTAATTTTGCAATAGAAATTTAACTATAATTCCAAGTTTGGATAATAAAAATATTTATTAATGTAACAGAAAGCAAAACCAAAATACTCCTAACCACCCTAAAACTAACCTTATGAAACCCATCACCCTTGCAGAGAAACTTTCTGCACTTACCGGCTATTTACAAGCTACTACTTCTGAAGACAAAAGAATCATCGAAGAGCTTCAAACCTCAATTGTGGAGTCTGTTTTAGAACAAGATATAGACGCTATTAAAAATAATGATTTTGTTTTTGAAGGAAGTGATTTATACCACAATATTTCTTTGAAGTCGGAACGGATAAAAGAGATTTCTGAATTATTAAAAAAATCCACTTTAAAAACCAATTTAAACAACCGGAATGTTTTTATAAGAAAAACACCTATCCGTTCTACACAAATAGCAGGCAGTATAGACTTACGATCTGCCGGTGCCAGAGCTAAAACTATCGGTCCCATTAAAGACATCCATGGAATTCCTAGATTTTTTGATTTTATTGTTGTCAAAAAACTTATCGCATTATATATACAGGGTCAAGCAAAACCGGCAATATTATTTGATGCCAGTTTTAAAAAATCAAGATTAGTACTGCCTGGAGGAAAGCCTATTGAACTTACAAAAAACTATACAGTGATACCAGAAACAGTTTGGATTCAGGCTAAAATTTTTGCTCCGGGAGTTCCAGAAGATCTTTATTGCGGACTAAGAGTAAAAAGTGGCACCATCACTCTGAATATTGAACCTACCCTTCAAAATAACCAGGTAACTGTTACTAATGCTACAACTATATCCTGCGATTTAGAATTGGAACAAAACAATAGTTTTGAAACCGACCCTACCAGCCCTTATGGAATTGATGCCCGCAAGGCTGTTTACGATTTACCCAAACAATTTCGATTCACTATTTTAAATAACACCAAAAACATTGGTCTTATTGGAGATGCTGCATTAGAGATTTTTGGACAAGCACAAAAATTCAAATATCAAAACAATCAAAATTGTGTCTATAATCCATTTTTAAAAAAATTGGCGATTCCTATCCAAAGCGAAAACAACGCTTTTGAAATCATTAAATCAGAATCTCCTTTTTACCAATTAAAAGGCAATGCCACCATAAAAAATTGCTGGTGGGGGCTTCCTGTGAATCAATTAGACATTGCAAATCCATTAGAAGCGGATGGAAATGGAGCTATAATTATTGAAACCTCTGATGGTCTTAGTATTAATTGGAAAGGTTTACAAAACAAAACCATAGCCCTCAATAATCCGTTCTTTCTTTGTGAACCGGGCAGAATTGGATTCACAGAATTGAAAAGTAATGGTGCAGGTGCTTTTCAAACTTTTAATGGATGGAAAGATGCCCAAAATCCTTTTGGAACTACCTTAGAATGCCATTTCAATAAGGATGCAATATTGCTTTTTAACACATTGGCAAATGGGAACGAATTGATATATATTAATAGCAATATTAACTTTCTAACAGACAGGCCGGTAAAAACCAATGGAGAAGCCGTAAAGGTAAAAACTAAAAATTCAGTATTTGCCATTATGGCCAATAAAGTAAAATCAATTTTGGCTATTATAGACCAGAATATGCTTTGGGATAATATGCTTCCTCAAGATAAAATACCTAAGGTGCGACCCTATGCCTTAGCCATGCATAATGCCCTGTTTACGGTTACACCTCCTAACAACTTGGTTTTATTTTCAGAATTAATTCTTGATTTCAACCAATTGACCAATGGGCAAATGTTTCTAGGTTTCGGTTTGTATTCTTACCTACCCTCTTTACCCGATCCCTATGCCGCTAATTTAGGCATTTTAAACAGGCAATTTGAAAATGACAGAAAAACAAAAGATAGTCAAGTTTATATATGGTTGGTGGCACTGGTAAAATGGGAAAAAACCAATGATTCTGATGATTATAAGGTAGGCACATCTTTCCATTTTGCACCGCTTCAAACAAAATTAAACATTGAAAAAGACAATGATACTATAGTTGATGGATCAGGTAACTTTGAAAAACCAAAAATTAAAGATAATATTTTTTACAAGAGACTTGAACCTCTAAATATTGAAAGAACTACCCAAGAAAATGCAGAAATAGAGCAGGCTACCTCCAACTTAGGGTTGAGAGGCAATGACAAACTCGGCACTTTTAATACAGCTGATTTTTCATTAATAGACGTGAGTAGCAAAGCTAACCAAATGGGGGTCGCCTATTCTGGTTATAGCAATGGAATCCGTGGTATAATAGGCCGACAATTTAAGGTAGAATTACAAGATGAGGAAAACGCCAACGTCTTCCCTATTCAAGTAAGTGGTTTGGATGTCATTGCCGCCGGTTACAATGCACAAGCTTTTACTGTCCCAGCGATTGCCTGGGAGCCTGTATTTAATTTAACCACTCCTGGTCCAGATCCGGTTGATGGTGAAAAAGATGATGATGGCGTAAAAGTCCCATTCCCAAGACCCAAAGACCCACCTGTTGGTTTTAATTATTATCAAAATGATGGAATCCCTACATATATTGGTAATTTCAGTAAGAATATGGTACCGCTTTCCCCAATTCCATTATCCAAGTTTTTAGTAGAAACTTATAAAAACAAAGAAGATGGAAAGACTTATGCTTTATTCAATTTGCCTTTTGGAATGTTGGCTGTTACCCTATTAAATAATAATTCACCTCAGTCAAAAAAACCTAAAATTGACAATCCCAAACCCATATTTGAAAACTATGTCAATGGTGGACTACAACTCGAATTAACCGCCGGCACTTCCTTTGCACCTCAAGATGATAGTAATATGTTTGAAGGGTTTACTTTCCAACTTGCCAATATCAATGATGCTTATGGAAACCCTACCAATAGTAGCACTCTGGCAGGAACACCCACTCAAATTTTCAACAATGAATTTTGGACTAATCCCAGTAAGCTTCCGGCACGTCCTGGAGTTCCAATTACAGGAATCGGTTTAAGTGGTTACGGTGCCAGTATGTTCAGCGAATGGCATAACAAAGAAGCTTTATTTGCACAAACTAGTAAGGCTGAGTTTAATGTAGTTACCGGAAGAACTAACCATGAAGTAGTGCAAGTAAAAAGTATGCTCTACCCTTGGGGTATCCGAGTAGTGCGAACCATCACTATCTTCCGCCTTGCCAATGGATATGTAGCAAGGGTAGATAGCGGATGGAAAGCCGGAAGCGATGGAAAATTTGATTTTAGTTATAACCAACCTATAGTTGACAGCAATGGAATTGTTACCGGGAAAACTCCTATTCCAAATCCTTTTGAATTTCATCCGGGTGTAGTAAGAGGTCTTTATAATGTTAGAAATATTAGAGAAATGGCTAAAGTGCTTACGCCTAGTGCTAATGTAGAACTCAGAGCAGTAAGTTTGGATGCCGATATTTTATTGGAAAACATTACCGAAGGTGGAAAAGAAAATTTTGTTACCTCAAAAGAAATTTTGGCTTATGTTCAAGTAGCTCCTGCCGGAAAACCTATTTCTGTTTATGATTTTCAAGAAATACTTGAAAACGAAAATAACAGCATAGGTGGCACCATTAACTGTATCATGAAGGTAGCCGGCACTCAGCAAAGAATGAAAATAAACAGGTTCGACCTTAGTTATTCCTTAGATGCTGCTAACAATCCTATTTTTGTTTGTGCCGCCCGTGGTTCTGTAATCATGCCTAAAGATGGCAGCTGGACTATGGTGCTGCATAATAGAGGCACTGGAGATGTGGCACCCCTACCGGAACAATTAAGTGTCCCAATAGTAAGGGTGGGTAAATGGATTAAGGATAAAGTAATTGATGAAAGCTACACCAATAACTTGTTAAGAATAGCTAATCCCGCAGATTTATTAAAGATTCCTGATGCAGATACTTTAAATTTTGGATTCCTTCAAAATATGGGCACCCAAAAGGTTTTATTTATGACTCCGGGATTTAAAAAAGGAACAGAATCCTTGCTCAGCAAGACTCCACCGCTTTTGGCAGATGCTTTCCGGCTAATGAATAGCAAAGGCATCTTCCCTAACATTGGAGATATTGAAAGCAATTTTGGGCAAGCTATTTCCCTATTAAAAGGTATTGATGGTGCTAATCCTTTAGATGCCTTCAATAAAATAAATGTTCCGGATGTTGGTGATGTCTTTAACGTTCTTCAACTGAAAGCAAAAGAAGAAGCGTCAAAACTTTTAGACCAGGGTTATGAATTGGCAAAAGGTGCCATAAACGGGGTTGCCAACAAAGCCATACAATTTGACTTACCTTCTTTTGATTATCCATTAATCAACTTGGATGGAAAACTCGTTATCAATATCCAATACAAAGCCAGCAGCAAAACCGACAACAAAAACTATGTTGGAAAATTTGACTTCGATGTCAACTCTTTTGCAAATGATTTAAAAGACACTTGGAAAGGAAGATTAAACAATTTGGCAATGGTAGTTTCTATTGGACCATTGAAAGATGTAATGACTATCAAAGGGAATTTCAATTCACAAAAAGGAAAAGCGACCGATATAGGAAGCAAAAGTAGTGATGGCTTTAATTTACCCACTCCCGAAATTGAATTTAGCGATGCTCTAAAACCCGTAATTCAGATATTAGAAATTCTAGCTTCTTTAAGTAGTGGCGAATATGGTGATGCTTTGAAAAAAGGTCTGAAAGTAGCCATGGGTAATAATGCCAATATTTGGGAATACAAATTTGAAGCCAGTAAAGACATTCCTTTGGTTCGCTTCCCACCTACAAAACAACTATATGACAGTCCACAAACACCTTTAAAACTTGAGGCGAGTATGGGCTTAGGCATTTCATTTAATGCTGCCTTAAAAGTTACTACAGACCCATCCCAATTATTACCTACAGCTGGAGGCTATTTCAAGTTTCATGGCGGTTTACAGGTAATGTGTATGTCAGTAGGAGCAGGTACTATTTTTGCCATAGGTGAAGTAGATCTAAAACTAGAAGCAGACACCAGCCCTAAAGTAGCCGTTACCATGAAGTTTGGTTTCGGAGCCCAAATTTGTGTTGGACTACCAGTCATAGGCAATGTGAGTATTACTTTTATGATAGGTATTGAAGTTTATGCAGACAGTAGTTCAGTGGTAAAAGTTACTGCCATGATGTTGTTTAGAGGTCATGCAGAAATCTTAGGTGGTATTGTGGGAGTAACAATCACCATAGAAGCAAAAGGAACTGTTGAAAAGAGTGGCTCCAATGCTCCAACAAACTGTAAGGCTCAGGTAACCTTTGCATTGGACATCAGCATATTCTTAATTATCGATATCAGTTTCAGTGAAAGCTGGGAAGAAACAAGACAAATTTCTTAAACAAAAACCTATTCTATAAACCTATAAAACCTAAAGATATGTCCTTCAAACAAACAAGATTCACCATTATGGCACTTCCGCAAAATGTGGATTCCAACGGTGTACTTTCGCTCAATATTGTATTTATTCCGAGAAACATAAACCCCTTGAAGGAAGTCAATACAAAATTTACAGCCTCTCAAAAGGCAACTGCATTTGTAAATATCCAACCCAATTTTGACATCAAAATTGTAAATAACCCTAATGAATTTCCCGGAAAAATCCCCGGAAATGAAACCAGCGTTGTACCTATTTCTCCTTTTACTTATTCTGCTATTCAAGAAAAAATTTACACCGTTTTAAGGGATGCAGAGGATGGTAATGGCAACAAAAAATATTTCGATATTGATGAAGCCAGAAGTGGCGACAACCCAACACAAGATGCCAAACACAGAGCCCCAAAAGCATTGGATGCAGATATCACTTTAAGAAAATATTTGCCTAAAACATATAGGCAGTCTTTTAATTTTACTGCTCCAAGGGTTAAAAATGCCGTTACCGATGACAGCTATCGTTGTGCCATGAGAGACCAAAAACCACCTTTGGTAATGCCAATAGACAAACAGGTGAGTTGGGGGAAAGTCTATGCCCACCTCTTACGCCAACCATTGATGGCTAAAAATGCGGGTCTTATTTACGAAACTAAAATTCAATTGGCAGAAGGTGATTTTGAAAATGGCGGTTGGATTTATGTTGACCTCAATATTGCTTCAGAATACGGTATTATCCAACAAGCATCCCTGGGAGATGTAGAAGGGCCTTTTATCAAAAGATATGCGGCACGTATTCCTTTCCTAAAGAAAAACGAGGCCAGAAGCTTATTTGCAGCGGTTTTGTTCCCGGTAATGAAGCCTGGAGATTCCCCAATTGGAGTTTATGATGAGCTCTTTTATGAGGCTTCTCAATACAATGAAGGGTTTGCAACTATCGTTCATGCCAACCAGCCTATTAGCGGAAATTTATTGCAAGAAGAACAGGATGGTTTTCATCCTCAAAAAGAAATAGGGTTGCGTTTAGGTTGGGAAGACGAACAAATTTTGGTTTGGTATTTAAGACAATTATCTTTAGACCAAAATACAAATGAAAGACTGGATGCTCCTTTGGGTATTACCGGATATCATATCGATGTTAAAAAAAGTACTGACCCTGATTGGGAATCTCTAAACAGCGTAGAAAGCAATGGTGAACTGCTTTTGGAGCAAATCGGATTAGGTACTTTTAAAGGAGAATTGCCTTATCAGGTCTATCCAACAAAAATTTACGATGGTAATGATGAAGCCAAAAATTACTGGTTGCCCATGTATTTTGCCAATTGGAATAATGCATCGCTTGTGTTACCGGACAAGACAGCCGCTTTAATATATCAAAATGCAAATGATAAAACCAAACCAGTAGAGGTAACTGATACCTACTCACCACTATTAACGAAAACAAAATTAGAATATGGTAATGAATATCATTTCAGAGTAAGATTTTCAGACATTAGCGGTGGAGGACCAGCTCCTGATGCTCCTTCTCCTTCTGAGTTTGCTATCAGTCATATAGCCAAAGAACCATTCAAACGGTTTCTTGCTCCAAACGCTGTAAATATTATTAATAATGACGATATCAGATCAAATACAGATGATGAAAATTTTGAGGGTAGTTCCTTAATTATTTCCAGACCTGTCTTGGGTTATCCTAGCGTGGTATATACCGGAAAATACTTAGACCCGGTGGGCAAATTGGTTCATTCTGTCAATGATATTTTAACAGAACAACAAAACTCAGGAAATACCAGCGGTGGCAGGGCTTTCGGGATTCCAGACCCTGATGTAGTTTCAGTAGAAATCAAAGTTGAAGTAGAAACTTTGGGAATGGATAATTTGGCAAGCGATAACGGTAAGGAACATTATATTACCCTATATAAAACCTATAGAAATTTCATTGCTTTTGATGAAAATAATCCAGAAGGGCAAATTGACATCCCTATTACATATAAAGATGTCAATGTTTTAAATCTACTTGACCAATCTACTCCATTTCCTGAAATAGCAGACAATGATTTTATTGCCCTAACCGAAGGTGCTATTATTTTACCAACTGCCCGTAATTTAAGAATAACCCTAAGAGCCATTGGCGAAAAGAAATCCAATTACTGGGGTGTTGAAAACATTGCTGACCCTGATTTTGACAGCAGATTTGGCAAAAAGACGGTTCTACAATTAAGAAGAGATTCCCTTGCAAAATCAGAAATATTTGCCAATGTGCAAGATGCCAAAACCATACAAGGTATTTATTTACAACCTGACCCTATCATAATAAAAAAAGACCCATTATTCTTTGCTACCCTACAAGGTAACAATATAGAACTCCAAATACCTGACATTGTTCAAAGACTTGGCAGTCTATTAGATATTAAAGTAAAAGATTTAACTTTATTGGCAAAAAACGGTGAAAGGTTGCAGTTTTGGTGCAGCAATATGATTAGACATAGTATGTCTCCAGATAATAGTAGCCTTACTTTTGCCAATAAAAACGAATTACAAAACCATTGGTTGGTTTGCACCATACTTTATATTGACCGGGACTGGACTTGGGATGGCCTTGAAGACAGTAGTTTTCATATTTTCAGAAAACGTAAAATGACCCATGACCAAGGAGACTTCCAAGAAACATTCATTGGAGATTTGGAATTAAAAAGAAATACTTCTTTTCAAGCCATCCAAAAAGGAAGAGATGGAAAAGTGCATAGAGAATACACAAAAATCATTCTTATTGATGTGGTGGACAACAAACCTGCAGAAGGAAAATTCCCGGATACTGTAACCTTGGAATACAGGGTAGAACCCATGTTTAAGAACTTCCCTGCACCTGCACTTGCTGAAAGTTATCAAACAGAACACCCATTGGTTTTGCCTACAACCATCAACCCTTCACAATCTCCAAAATTGGTGGCAGCCGGGATAGCTTTAAGCCCTTATGTGCGAAACGAAAAGTATTCTGCCACCGAAGTAAGAAAAAGGTACTTATGGTTAGAATTTGACAAAGCACCGTTAGACCCTAATGATGCTTTATTTTGCAGAGTTTTGGCTTATAGCCCAGATCAACTTATTAGTAATAATCACCCTTCATTAATGACCCAAATTGAAGAACCTCCATTGCCTCTAGACCCTGAATACACAAGAGTTGTAATCCCTGATAGCGGTTTTGACAATAATGGTTTAAATGCTATGCAGCAAATGGAAAAATCTACGGATAAAGAACGTCACTATTACTTGCTACCACTACCACCGGGCTTACATCATGAGAGCCCAGAACTATTTGGAATGTTCACTTATGAATTCCGTTTTGGTCATACCGATAAAATATGGAGTACTTCACAAGGAAGATTTGGTAGAGCATTGCGGGTATCCGGATTGCAACATCCGGCTCCTGCCTTAACTTGTTTATTAAATCGAAATGAAATTGAAATATCCGTAAATGCTCCTTATGCCATAGCAGTAATGGATGGGAAAAATGTTACTGCAAACCCACCTCGTACCAGTATTTGGGCATTATTATATGCTCAAGTAAAACAAGCAGATGGTCTTGATTTTAGAAATATTTTATTGGATGAAATTCAATTGGAACCATTACCGGAAGTGGATATAAAATCAAGGTTTGAAATAACAAAAAGGAAATTGGAGGCCGATAATCTTAAATTAAAAGAACAAGGAAGACCCACCATTGAAATTACTAACAATCTAATACGAGAAAATACGCATCTCCAAATTGCATGGGAAAAAGAAAGCACTAAGCAGGCATTCGGGAAATGGAGAAATACAGATGTTAATAAAATGCTAGATTTATACGGTCTATCAAGAGCCTCCTCTTTAAGTGTAATCTGTGTAGAAGTTTTTGGACAAATAACAAATGCATACGAACATATTGACGACTTTGAAAATAATAAAAGGAAACTAGTGCAAAAAACGGCTTTAGAATTTAACTCCTCTATTGCTCTAGAATTAAAAAGAACATTACACAAACAAGAAGGAGAAGCACCACCAAAACGTCCATTAGACCCACTAAACAGCCAATTGGGAATGTATAGAATTTTAAGAACCTCACCATTAGTCGAAGTTCCGTTTATTTGTAAACCATAATATGTAAAATTGGAATTTAAAAAAGCTCTTTGGTTTAGAACAAAGAGCTTTTTTTGATTATTAATTTTGACTTTCTCGAAATTTTCGAATGATAGCATCTTCCTCTTTTGTTTTTAAAGGGACTACTTGATCCACCAAATTATTGGGGATAGTCATAGATAACACATACTGAGCTATCTGCCATTTCCCATTTTTATATTCCAATACTCCAGAGCCTCTGCAAATTTTCATTTGGGTATCCAATAATTCATCTATCCAAGCAGTTTTTCCATTTTTTGAAAAGCTAATATGGCGTTCCAAAGCGGTAAAGTTCCAAGCTTTTTTTCTATCGAAATAAGGTTTTGCAAATGTCATAAAACTTACTTTATCCCAACGTTCAGTAGCATCGGTACCCATAAAAACGGCATCAGTGGTCATGGCATTGAAATAGCCATCAAAATTGGCTGTAGCAGCTGCTTTGTGCCAATCGTCCATTACTTTATTCACCGCTTCCGTACTTCTTTTTTGAGCCCAAAGACTCACGCACAGAATTTGAAGAACAAGAAGTATTAATACTTTTTTCATAAAAATTAATTATCTTAAAAAAACCAAACTTTACAGATTGCCGTTATTTTTTTTTAAAATCCTATTGTACCAATAATTTCAAGCGAATAATTCTTTTTACCGAGGCTTCAAATTGTTTTCCTAATGGCGTTTGCTTTTCGATTTCTTCTGCAATTTTCCTATTCAATGTTCCAACATTCAAGGGCATCAAAATCAAATCTGCTCCGGCTTTTGCAGCTTCCCAATCGGCATTAGGAAAGTTTTTTGAAGCTTGCATATTCATGGCATCGGTAGTTATTATTCCTTTAAATCCAATCTTTTCCCTCAACAAATTTGTAATTATTTTCTTAGAAGTGGTTGCCGGTCTTCCTTCCTCAGTATTATATCCATTAGGATTATTTTTCACTGAAATATGTCCTACCATTACAAAAACAGGATGCTCTTTTTTAATAATGGCTTCAAAAGTGGGCAATTCTGTCATTACTCCATTAATAGAAACAGATTGTTTATGTGTATCGCCAATAACCGCACCATGTCCCGGAAAATGCTTAACAGTAGCCGCTTTCCCATCCATTTGAGTGGCTTTAATAAATACAGAAGATAATGTTTTTATCTTTTCCGGATTATCACTGAAAGCCCTTTTATTGATAATGGCCTTATTGGCAGCAATATCTAAAATAGGGGCAAAGTTCACCACAATTCCCATTTCATCCATTAAATTATTGATAGTATCCACAGAAGCTATTACTGCTTCAGCGGTCTTCAAACTTGCTGTAGGCAACATTTTAGGCTCACCAGTGAATTTATTATGTAATAATGTAGGTTCACAATCACAGGCAAACAAAGGTTTTAGGCCTTCAATTTTATTACTACTTAACTCTTTTTGCTGTTTAACAAAGTCATTCTTTGTGCCTTTTAAAAATAGGACATTAGCTGCCAAATGCTTATTCACCTCCGGCTTAACCGATTTCAAATAAGAGAAGCCTAACTTTTCTGACGATGCCACCATAATCATTTGTGCCGCACGTTCTTGAAAATTCATACTTTGATAAAGCCTATCTACTTCCTTATCCAATTCCAAATTGGCATTAAAAAATCTATTAGATAAATCTTTTTCTTTCTTTTGAGCATCATGCTCTCCAGCTACCTCTTGAGCAGCGGACTTCACATTATTTTTGTTTTGGGCATTACAGGCAATAGTTCCCAAAAGTAATACCGGCAGTATGAAATTTTTCATTTTTATCTTTTTAAAAAAGGGTAAACTTTCAAATCTTACAAAATAGCTACTCACCCCTCTTGAATATTTAATTATTATTATTAATCTTAGTATTTGGAACAATAAAAGTTATCAAATAGCTTAAACCTATGACAAATATAGCACCTATTAAGTTCAACCAAAGGAAACCAACAATATCGGCAATATAAATAGCAATGATGGCAATTTGTGAAATTATCGCAGCATAAAACAAGGGCACGCCTTTAATTTTCTTAAAGAAGAAAGCCACTAAAAAAATACCCAATACCACACCATAAAAAATACTCCCCAAAGCATTTACCACCTCAATCAAAGAATTACTCATTTTTGTGGCTAACATTGCTACCAAAATACTAAAAACACCCCAACCTAAAGTATGCCATTTTACCCATTTAATTTCTTCATCGGAATTAATATTTTGTTTTGGAAATACCAATTTTTGAAAATCCAGAAAAGAACTTGCTGCTAAAGCATTCAATGCAGCTGATATTGAGCCCCAGCTTGCCAAAAACACTACTGCAAAAAGCAGTCCCACCATGCCCATAGGCATATAATTTTTTACAAAATGCAAAAAGATATAATTGGTATCATTGGATTCGGCAGCTATTTCCTTCTTATCCATAATAGCCTTAAATTCTTTTCGGTTTTGCTGGATTTGTTGTTGGGTTTGTTGTAATAATTGTATGTTTTTTTCTAATAATATTGGATTACTTCCATTATTTAAACCTACAATATTTGCGGCTACTTCTTTATTCTTTTCTGTTAATAAATAATACTCAGACATAAGGTTGCGATACTCCTTTGGTGCATTTTTTGCAACCAGTTCTTCTGCCTTATGGTTAAAGCTAATAGGTGCTTTTTGGAAACTATAAAATGAAAACAATAAGGCCCCTAAAAGTAAAATTAAAAATTGCATAGGCACCTTCACAAAACCATTCATCAACAGCCCTAACCTGCTCTCTCTAACATTTTTTGCACCGATATAACGTCCTACCTGACTTTGGTCGGTACCAAAATAAGAAAGTGCCAAGAAAAATCCACCTATAATACCGCTCCAAATATTATATTTATCTTCAAAATCAAAATTGGTGGTAATTACATTCAGTTTCCCCGATTTTCCGGCTAAAAATAAAGCATCTTGGAATCCTATTCCTTTGGGCAATGCATGTACAACTAAGTATCCTGCAAAAGCCATTGACAATAAAATAATTGCAAATTGCACTTTTTGGGTTTGTGCAATAGCCTTTGCACCTCCAGTATAAGTATAGATGATTAATAGGCCTCCTACCAAGACATTGGTCAGGTAAATATTCACATCCAAAATTGAGGATAAAATTATAGAAGGAGCATAGACACTTATTCCGGTAGAAATTCCTCTGGATATGAGAAACAAAGTGCCGGTAAGCAATCTAGTGTTGCGGTCAAACCTTTGTTCTAAATATTGATAGGCGGTCAATACATTCATCTTTTTAAAGATAGGCACAAATACCATTGAAATGACTATCATAGCCAAGGGCAAACCAAAATAATATTGCACAAAACGCATCCCATCGGTGTATGCCTGACCGGGACCCGACAAGAAGGTTATAGCACTTGCCTGAGTTGCCATAATACCCAACAGTACAACATACCAAGGCAACTGTCTGCCTGCCATCAAATAATTATCATTATTTTGTTGCCCTCTACTTTGAGACAAACCATATAAAATGATTCCTATCAAAGTAAGACCTAAAATTATCCAATCTAAAATACTCATTGATACTTTTTAGTAAACCAATAAAAGAATACAATCATAAGCACTAACCAAAAAAACAACATGGCATACCAAACATTCCAATTGGTGGCTTTTTCACTATTATCTGTACCTTTTATTGACATAATTCCCACTTTATTAAGGCAAATTTAGTTTTTTTATCATGGTTCTTGCCATTTGGGATAAATATTTTATTATTTTAGTTCTAAAATGATTACTTTTGTCGGAATATTTCAATTTAAAAACCAATAAAATTAATTTAATAATTATGGCATTCGATGTAATCGTAGTAGGGAGTGGTCCCGGTGGTTATGTAGCTGCAATTCGTGCTGCACAATTAGGTTATAAAACCGCAATTGTTGAAAGAGAAAATCTTGGAGGAATCTGTTTAAACTGGGGATGTATCCCAACCAAAGCATTATTAAAATCTGCTGAGGTTTTCCATTATTTACAAGCTGCCCAAGATTATGGAATTAAGGTAGAGGGTACTGTTAAGCCAGATTTTGAAGCTATCATCAAGCGTAGCCGTGGCGTAGCCGACAAAATGAGTAAAGGTATTCAGTTTTTAATGAGAAAAAACAAAATCGAAGTAATTAACGGTACCGGAAAATTAAATGCTTCCAAAGAATTGGAAGTTACCGCTGCTGATGGTAGTGTGTCTAAGCATAGTGCAAAACACATCATTTTGGCTACCGGAGCCCGTAGTAGAGAATTACCTGCTTTACCTATCGATGGTAAAAAAATTATTGGTTACAGAGAAGCTTTGACTTTACCAAAACAACCAGAATCCATGATAGTAGTAGGTTCTGGAGCCATTGGAGTTGAATTTGCCGATTTTTACAATACCTTAGGCACTAAAGTGACTATCGTAGAATATATGGATCGTATTGTTCCTGTAGAAGATGCAGATGTGTCTAAAGAATTAGAAAAAGCATTTAAGAAAAAAGGTATTGAAATAATGACCTCTTCCTCTGTTGAAAAAGCTGACACAACAGGAAATGGCGTTAAGGCTACCGTTAAAACTGCAAATGGTGAAATTACTTTACAAGCAGAAATATTATTATCTGCTGCCGGAGTAAGCACTAATATTGAAAATATTGGCTTAGAAGCTTTAAACATCCAAACTGACAAAGGTAGAGTTACCGTTGACCCATACTATAAAACAAATGTAGAAGGCATCTATGCCATTGGCGATATCGTTCCTGGTCAAGCTTTGGCTCACGTAGCTATGAAAGAAGCTGTTATTTGCGTTGAAGCTATAGCACAAAAAGAGGGTAAATATAACCATGTTCCTGTAGTTTTAGATTATGGTAATGTGCCAGGATGTACCTATTGCCATCCTGAAATAGCCTCTGTTGGTATGACTGAAAAAGCGGCTAAGGAAGCCGGTTACGAAATTAAAGTGGGTAAATTCCCATTCTCAGCATCTGGAAAAGCTAGTGCTGCAGGTGCAACAGAAGGTTTTGTAAAAGTAGTGATTGATGCTAAATATGGCGAATGGTTAGGCTGCCACATGATAGGAGCCAATGTTACCGAAATCATTGCAGAATCTGTAACGGCACGCAAATTAGAGACTACTTACCATGAGCAATTAGACACCATCTTCCCTCACCCTACTATGAGTGAAGCCGTGAAAGATGCTATCGAAGTAGCTTTAGGTGAAGCCATCCACTTATAATTCATAATTATACTTAAAAGGAAGCCACTCAAAAATTTTGAGTGGCTTCCTTTTATTAGGTATAGGTTTTAGGGTATTATTTCTTATTGATGATAGCCTTTAAAGCATCTATTTCTTTTTGTTGTGCTTTGATTTGTTCCTGTTGCTCCTGCATTCCTTTGATAAGAATTGGAATCAACTCGTTATAGTTAACACTTAAATATTCATAGTCTATAGTATGCTTACCATTTTCATCTTCCAATTTTATATTTTGTTCTAATACCAATTCCGGTAATACTTCTTGTAACTCTTGTGCAATAACACCATAGTGCTTCCCTTCAGGTAAATACATTCCTTTTATTTCTCCTACACGAAATTCATAAGTTGAAGGTTTGATTTTATTGATGATATTTAAAGCATTGGACATAGCATGGATATTCTTTTTGAGTTTTCGGTCAGAGGAATAAGAATTTACTCCTGTTCCTGAAAAATTTCCATTCAAATAAAAATTTCCATCGGAATATAAAGCATAGCTTGCTCCATTAGCATAAAAATATCCTCCAGCATGGGCACCGGTCATTCCTATTCCTGCTACTCCATAATATTTACCCTTACCCCACACCCCAACTCCATAAAAATTATTTCCCGAAGTTGCGATTCCTACCACTCCTGTACCATCATTTGCTCCGATTCCCAAATACTCTCCTCTAATTGCTGCAGGTTTAGCATCATAAGAAACAAGAGATCCAGAACCGGATAATTTAGCTGTTGTACTACTTATTCCATCGACTGCTGTTCCACCTTCCACTTGTAATTTACTAGTTGGAGTTGCAGGTGGTGCACTCGTTCCAAAATAAGAGCTCCCATTAACCACCCTAATGCCTTTTCCACTTGTTCTAGAAAAATATCCTGACCAACCAGTCCCCATATTCCCCCCCCAGATTCCGGGACCCGCATTATTATTTGTACCTGCAACACCACCATAAAAATTATCTTGAGACTGTCCCAAAACTCCATTATCACTTTGGCTAAAACCGTAAACCCCACGTCCGGTTGAGGACTGTCCATAAATAGCGGCTGCACCTGTATTTCCACCAGTTGGAGTACCAGAAGTTGCACGGATAGCATTTCCAGTAGAAGCAGATTTATTGACTTCAAAAAGATAGCTGGAACTTAGTGTAGTCACTCCTATCCCTACAGAAGTGCCATTGTCTTTAATTTGAGAATTAACACCAGAAGTTGTAGTTCCAAATTTCATTACCGTATTTACGGTACCGCTCATACTTCCTGCTCCCGGAGGGCCCTGCTGGACCGGTTGGTCCAATAGGGCCGGCAGGGCCAGTTGCTCCGGCTGGACCGGTTGCACCAATAGGACCAGCAGGGCCAGTTGCTCTCCTATAGGACCAGCAGGACCAATAGGACCGGCAGGACCAGTAGCTCCAGCAGGGCCAGCAGGGCCAGCAGGACCGGTTGCTCCCGGAGGACCGGCAAGACCAGTTGCTCCAGTAGGACCGGCAGGACCTGGATTTCCACTAGCTGCGTATAATGCATAAGGAACACTTAGCAATTGGGTAGTGCCCAAACTGGTAAAACTACTTCCACCATTAGGGTCTATTTCCACCTGAATATATTTATCTCCGGATGACCAATCTATACTATTCATACTTCCGGAAACTACAGTTCCATTACCAATAGAAGTATTATATAAACCATAAGCATTGGTATTGACACTATGGGTCTCTTGATATACTACTGATCCACTGGGCGAACCATCCTTAATAGAAATTTTCAAGGAAATAGATTGCGATGCCAATGGTGTGCCGGTGTTAGAACGGGCAATTCCCTGATAATTAGGGTCTGCTGATTAACTGTTATTTGTTTGTTAGTCAATAGATTATAAGA
>DAOMPL010000033.1:0-37919 GCA_035444785.1 Edaphocola sp.
CAAATATAAGTATAATCAATTTAATATCAAAGAGTTAATTTTTAGAAGTCCTCTTAAGATATTTTTTGGGTATTATTTCATTGATTCTCATAAATATTCTGCCATTTCTTTTTCAATATGATAATTTCCTAAGTAAGATAAAAACCCAAATTGCCCATGAGGATTAACTTCTAAAAAATAATATTGATTATTTTTAGTGTATATCAAGTCTATTGAACCTGAATTTAAATTTAAATCTTTCATTAATTTCATTAACTTGTTTTCTATATCATTAGGCAAACAATAAGGAACAATTCTCAAATAATTGGTTGGGAATCCTCGATAATCTATTTTTGTATTATGTAAATTTTGACTAAAAATAGCAATTGAGTAAAATCTTTGCCTAAAATAAAAAGCCCTAATTTCATACTTTTTAATAATTAGTTCTTGAATTAAGGAGGGCAAAAAAACATCATTTAAATTTAATATGTCTTTGTCAAAAAGTTCAATTGTTCTTTGTCCATTTATTATTAAATTAGAAGTATGAATTGAAACTCCATCACCTATACTTTTATTCACCACTCTTCCTCCCCATTCATTTTTTGTTTTAATTATTTGTTCTCTTGTTGTTACAATTTTTGATTTTGGAATATAAAGTCCATTCTTTTTAGCTAATTTTAAAGTAGATAATTTATTTAAAGTTTTTTGTAAAAAAGGATCATTCCCGATTTTTTTTGTAGTTTTTATTTGGTCAAAAATATCTTGAAAAAGTATTCCTACTTCGTCTTTTATATACTCTTTTAACTGATTTCTTAAATCTATATCTTCTATTTCGTATAAATTAAGGGAAAAATCCCCTCCATGAAAATAGACAGAACAAATCTCATTACAAAGAATTCTGGCTTTGTTATCAGAAAGAATCGAGCACGTATTGGTATTCACATTAAGTTCTTCAAAATTGCTTATACTATTAATACGAAAAAATTGTTTCTTAAGGTTGTTTAGCCATTGAATTAAGAGAATTGTAGAATAATCCCTTTGTTTACCAAAAATGACAATCATTTATTAATGTTTTTTCTTATTAATACAGAATTTTTATAAAAAAACTCTTCAGATTCTTTGTCACTGAAAGCAACAATCTTATCAGCTGGTCCAAAAATCCTGAACTCACTATTAGGGTTGTTTATATTATAAAAAATTTTCTTTTCTAAATCTTCTATAGGGCATAGATATATAGTTTTCCTAAGTTTATTGATGTATGTATTATAAGTACCTTTCTTTATATTAGAGTCCAAAATATCTTTTGTTCTATACAATGAACCTAAGTAAGATACATACAAAGTGTTTCCATAAAAAATTCTTTCTTCAATATTGCTTCCGTGATCTTGAACTACTGAAAAAAAAGTAGGAGTTACTTCTCCATTATTTAATCCATTACGAAGAATAGGACTAAATATAGTATCTTTTCTACTTATATTTTGATAATTATGTAATAATATTATATAAAAAATTGGCTGGAATAAAAGTAATGTATCGCACTGGACAGATGCTCCTATCTTATATTCTGATAAATATCCGTATTTTTGAAAAAGTCCTATTAAATTGTTTGATAAAGAATCATCTATTTTATGCATTTCCTCTTTTAATTTATTATTTTTATTAGAGATTTGCCATTCATGATGAGTATTAAAATCCTTATTCAATATAGGATTCAAGGCTAATAATATTTCAGGATTATATAATTTGTTTGAATTTTCTATACTATCTATATTATTTAATAATTCATGCCATTTTTGGAGTTTTCTTAAAGAAGTTAAGGAGCTATTGTTAATAAAAAAATTTTTACCTACCCGATATTTTGCCAATTGAAAGCATTGTAAAATAGCATCATCAGTTCTATTTATCTTAATGTTGGTTATAATACTATTATATAAATCAACTGCAAATGGGATTTGCTTATTAGAGAATGCTCTACGATAAAAACGACCTGCTTTTTTATAGGACTCTTTAGTTATAGCAATCTCAGCTTTATTTACATTATTGTAATATGCTAAAAGATTCTCTTGAGCATTTACTGAATAAATAAAATAAAGAGAAAAAAAAATTAAAATAAAGTATTTTGTCATATAACAATCAGTTTAAAATTATTTTTCAGGTACTCTATTCCTTTTCTTCATAAAGAAGATAATTATTAATATATAAGAAGGTTTTTTAACTCTTCAAGGGGGTGTTCATTTAAAAATATGAAATTTATTTATTATTATATATTTTAATATTCATATTTAAAAACAGTTACCTAAATAAAAATAAAACCATTTAGGTAACTATATTTATCATTAAATAGTAATTGCAATTAATACCAATCACCCCATCCATAAGATACATTATGATAATCTGTACCTCCATCATCTCTATATGTATCACTTGTCCAACTTTGATAAAATTCTCTTGTTTGGGTTATTTCTTGTCCTTGCGAATTAGTTGTCGTTCTTGTTTCTTTTCTTAATGTAACACTTCCTCCTCCAGATGGATAGTCTCTTCCGCCATTAATAAACTTCATTGATTCAATATTTAATGATTCAAATTTCTCATTTTTCAAACTTTCAAGTTTCATAATTATTAAATTTATTTTATTTTTAAATATCCCTTTCCGCTAATGGGTTAAAGCGTGTTTCCAAGTTTGCGTTTAGCACGGCTGTATATGGCTAATCCCGTTCCTTTTTTAATTTTTTCTTTGAGCTAATTAAGGTTAAAGCCCGCAATTCGTAGCTACAGAATAGTTTTTGTTTTTTAAAATAAACACAGTTTTTATTACTGTATTTTTTCTGGTAGCTAAGGTAATATAATATTTTCACAAATAAAACAACTCATTTTTTTTTTTTTGCAAAATTTTAACATTTTCCATTCTTCATTCTTCATTATTCATTAAAGAGATCTCTCCATGCGAAAAACCTTTTCAAATTTCTATGAAATTTGGGTTTTTCTTAGTCGAGATGACGAGAATATTATTCATTATTCATTATTCAATATTCATTCTTCATTATGGCTGTTGAGCCTGTCGAAACACATTCTTCATTCTTCATTCTTCATTCTTCATTATTCATTTTTCATTATCTCTCTCATTCCATAATAATCAATAGCCTTTTGTTTGAGCGGATTGGTACACCATTCCTCCCAAGTGCAGGTATAGGGGTCGTAGCCACATTTAAGCGGAGCAGCATACATATCTTCCGGATTATCTGTATAGGCACGGCAATCTGTACACACATGCCGAAACTCACAGTCTTTGCATTTGGTGATTTGGTCTTTGGTAATGTTCCAATACTTTTTAAAGCCCGGCTTGTTGATAGCTTCTTCAAGCGTAGTATCTTTTATATTACCAAAACTCTCTTTCATACTGGGGCAGTTTTTGATATTGCCCTCTGCATCAATAGCTATTTTTCTATTGAGGCAGGTGTTATGGTGGAGCGATTCGGTGAAAGTTCTAATATTTAGACTAAACAAATTATAATTGATTATTCCACAATGAATATTATTGTTAATAATGGCTTTTTGCTTTATAATATAGCCCATTCCTAGTTCACCTTGTAGGTAAACATTGTCTTCATCTGAGTTTGAAATTACCATGCAACTGATTTTAGGAAATCTTTTAACGATGTCTTTTCCTAATTCATAAAAGCTTATTTCTTTTTGATTTTCGGGTAGGACAATCTCTATTGACTTAATTTGAGATGGACGAATTATTTCTAATAATTGTTCTAATTCTTTTATTGGAATAGGATTAAAAAATCTAAATTGCAGATAGTTACAACAAAGTTTTTCTAATTGCTTTAAAAAAGATTCGTTGAAATAATCAAAATTAGTTTTTGTGTCTAATATTATATTAGAAATATGGGAAGGGAAAAGCCATTCTTCTGATATTTTAGGGAATAATTCGACTTCATGTTTTTGACAATAAAATGCTAATTCATTTTCAATTAAGAAATCAACATATTCATCAAAAATGTTTTTTTCTTCTATATTTAATTTTGACCTTGTTTCATCAAGATTACAACTATTCTTTTCGTCAAAAATAGAACTAAATGAATTAGGAATAAGATAAATATCTTTTCGTTGAAAATCAACAATAATTGATCTCGAAATCCCTTTAGTTTGAATACAGTTACTAAATAGTTTTAAGTAATTTGGTGTTAGTGCCATTATATTAAAAATATTTTAGAATAGGGTTTGTAAAATGGACTTATGGACCTCAACTCTGCTTTATATTTGCCAAGTTTTATGGAATGTGATTTTGGTTTATCATTCATTTTTGATTCTTTATTATAAATGGATATTTTCCAAAAAGGCATACTTAAAGGCAAGTTTGCTTTTTCCATGTTAAACCGCTCAGTTAGTTCTTTTTTCTTTTTTTCTAAATTGTCCATTATATTTTTAGTTAATTAAAAATTGAGCAATTTGCTTTTCGATGTCATAATTACAGCTATGAGACAACCATTGAAATTGACCTATGGGATTAACTTCGAGAAATACATAATTGCCCTCAGGGGTGTAAATCATATCTATTGAGCCACAATTGATTTTAATTTCTTTCATTAAATTATTTAATTTTCTTTCAATTTCATTTGGTAATTGAAAAGGGATACATCTATTGGGCTTTTCTCTATCATAATTTCTAAAATCAACTTTTGTTTGTTCGTTTTGTTGACTAAAAATAGCCATAGAATAAAAAGCACCTTTCAAGTAAAATATACGCAATTCAATTACCTTTGATATATATTTTTGAACAAATAGAAATCCATTATTATGGTTTATATCATAATCTTTTATCTTCTCTATAATTTCTTTTCCTGTAAGTTTTGTCGGAAGGAGGATTGTAGTAGCAATATAGTCCTCAAAATGAAATACAACAGGATCAAGGGCAACATCTTTTATAATATATTCTTTTTCATTTTCAAGAAACAAACGAATTTCAGGGATATTATTGCTGATGATAGAATCAGGAATTCTCAATCCTGACTGTTCTGCCATTTTTAAAACATAAATTTTATTTACATTATTATCTATAGGTTTGTTAATAGATTCATTGTAAGGAAATTTCAGGTTAATAAATGCTTCCTCAACAAATCGTTGTTCCACCATGAAAACTTTTTGAATATTTTCCCAGGCAGTTTGCATTTTTGGGTTCTGAACAGTATTTTGACGTTTAGTGTGTCTAATAACTTTTCCTCTTCGATACCAATTTTTTACCTTATTTGTTTGGTTGTCAGTTATTGTGATAGTTAATTTTTCAGGAATGACGAAGTCATTTTGTCTTTCCAACTGTTTGCCTCCAGCTAAAAAATACATCCAATCTAAAACATCATTGGTGGAAGAATCAGTTGCTTCTGAAAAAATATTACTTTTCATTTTCTTTTTTTTGTGCTTTTAATTTCTTTATTACCTTATTAAAACCATTGTAAAAATCATTAACAATCATAAATCTTTCATCCTCAAATTGAAATTTGCTTTTTTTGATATAATCTTCAATGGATTCAAGATAAATTGCCTTACGTCTGTCATTAAGTTGCTTTAACTCTTCAGAGCTTAGGCTTTCTAATCCAATATGCACTAATTGAAGACCGTATGCTCCACTTTGACCATCTACAATACCAGCAAACGTTTCGGGATTGTAGTTCCCTGCTAATACTTGTTCCAATAGCAAATCTTCTAAGATAGATTTATTAGGTCTTCTATGCCAGGCTATTAACCAACAAATACCATATTGATAATGACTTCTTCCAAAAGTTTCCCAAAAACCAGTATTTTCAAATGTTGGAAACTGGGTTCGTCTGATATAATTATATAATTTTTTTTCATTGGCAATATCAAATGGTTCAATATTTATTGTTGAATCCTTCTCTCGCAAATCTCTCACTCTTTGATCTTCATCGTGAAATGGCTTAAAACTATCTCCAAATGGCTTTAATGTGCTTATCGAAATATTGTATAATGAATCATAATCTTGCATTAGGTACAAATAAAAATTGGAATCTATATTATAAGCGGAAAATAGTCGATTGTTTTTGTAATACGTAGGATGCATGCCTTTTATTGCAAGTTTGTTTAATAATAAAGTCGCCATTGCAGTATCTTTTATCAGAAATGCTGTTTGAAAAGAATTAGCCAAGTCATCTGCATTTGGCTTTTTACATAAAAAAGCTTCTTTATAAAAATTCAATGCTTTTTGATAGTTACTATCAACGATTTCAAGTTCTGCTAGGTTTATCAGTTCATAATATTTTCTTATTTCCCATTTTTGGGCAAAAGTTGTTTGCCATAGCATACAAACAAATATAGCAATTAATAATTTTGACATGAATTTATTTAAATTTAATAAGAATCATTATATAATTTTTCAATCTTCTTTTGTGATTTCTGTTTCTCTAATTAATGTTTAAACAAATGGGCATATAAACCCATTTGTTTAATTATTGCATTAATACCATGAATCACCAATAAAATACTCTTTTGTACTTATTGTTCCATTTGAGTTATAGCCTATTCTATCTTCAGAATATTCATATCTGCCATCTTTCAATGTAGAATGACCTGTGATTTGAATATTTCCTTGAGGTGTTTTTTCATAAGTTAAATCACTATCACCTCCAGTTACAAATTGCATTTGTTGTTTTCCAAGTTTCTCAAACTTTCCATTTTTCAAACTTTCTAATTTCATAATTATTAAATTTAATTTATTAAAATTATCCCTTACCGCTAATGGGTTAAAGCGTGTTTCCAGGTTTGCTTTTGGCACGGCTGTATATGGCTAATCCCGTTCCTTTTTTTAATTTTTTCTTTGAGCCAATTAAAGGTTAAAGCCCGCAATTCGTAGCTACAGAATAGTTTTTGTTCTTTTTACAAAAAGACTGTTTTTTTCTCTGTGTCCTTTTCTGGTAGCTAAGGTATTACAAAATTTTCATAAATAAATCATTCATTTTTTTTTTTTTTGCAAAACTTTAACATTTTCCATTCTTCATTCTTCATTATTCATTAAAGAGATCTCTCCATGCGAAAAACCTTTTCAAATTTCTATGAAATTTGGGTTTTTCTTAGTCGAGATTATTCATAAAATTTCATAAATGCCTATCAATAAAGGGAAATTAAAATTTTAGAGAGAAATTTTGAGGAAACTCCAGTAAATTAAAGCGAATGCAGTGATTATTTCCTTTAAATCTAAAAAGAATGAGAAATAGCTTGTACTTTTGCAGATAATTATTATAAAATTATTATAAATAAATGGAAGGAAATTCATCTTTATTAGCCATCAGTCCTATTGATGGAAGATATCATAAACAAGTATCAGAATTAGCTCCTTATTTTTCAGAATTTGGATTGATAAAATATAGAGTTTGGGTAGAAATAGAATATTTTATTCTGTTGGCAGAGAAAGGAGTTTTTAAAATGCCTGAAAATATCAGTAATGCTACGCTTCGTGGAATTTATGAAGACTTTTCAGAAGATGATGCTCTTCAAATAAAAAATACCGAGAAAGTTACGAACCATGATGTTAAAGCCGTAGAATATTTTATTAAGGATAAATTAAAGGGTTTAAATGCAGAAGCTATTTCAGAATGGATACATTTTGGCTTAACTTCTCAGGACATTAATAATACCGCTATTCCTTTATTATGGAAAAACGCCTTGGAACAAGTGTATATGCCTGCAATATTAAATTTGACTATACATTTGAATAAAATGGCCCATGACTGGAAAAGAATCCCTTTATTGGCCAGAACACATGGTCAACCTGCATCTCCAACTACTTTAGGGAAAGAAATTATGGTTTTCGTGGAACGTTTGAACAACCAAATTGGATTAATGGGGCAAATTCCATACTCCGCTAAATTTGGTGGAGCCACAGGAAACTTTAATGCACATAAGGTGGCTTTCCCGGATAAGGACTGGGTTGGGTTTGGCAATGAATTTGTGAATGAAAGATTAGGTTTAGAACGATCTCAATTTACTACTCAAATTGAACATTATGATAATTTAGGAGCTCAGTTTGATACCTTAAAACGTATCAATACCATATTAATAGATTTATGTAGAGATATTTGGACTTATGTTTCTATGGAGTATTTCAAGCAAAAAACTAAAGAAGGAGAAGTAGGATCTTCCGCAATGCCACATAAGGTAAACCCTATCGATTTTGAAAACGCAGAAGGCAATTTAGGTGTTGCCAATGCTTTGTTTGAACATTTGAGCGCTAAGTTGCCTATCAGTAGATTGCAAAGAGATTTAACGGATTCAACTGTATTAAGAAATATAGGTGTTCCCGTTGCCCATGGCTTAATTGCATTAAATTCTATCGAGAAGGGTTTAAATAAATTATTGTTGAACGAATCTAAACTAAGTGAAGATTTAGACCATAACTGGGCTGTAGTGGCAGAGGCTATCCAGACGGTATTGAGAAGGGCAGGGTATCCTCAACCCTATGAGGCATTAAAAGCTTTAACCAGAGGGAAAGAGGGAATAAATCAGAAAACACTTCATGCTTTTATCGATGAATTGGAAGTTGATGAGCCATTGAAAAAAGAGCTAAAAGCCATAACACCTCATAATTATATAGGGGTTGATTTTGGCATTTAAAAATAATAAAAAAAAATATTTCAAAAAAGATAAGAAATGATTTGTTCATTTCAAATCATTTTTTATCTTTGCAATCCAATTCAGGAAAGAAGTTCTTTTTGATAAAAATGCAGAAGTAGCTCAGTTGGTAGAGCACAACCTTGCCAAGGTTGGGGTCGCGGGTTCGAGTCTCGTCTTCTGCTCGAAGATTTAAATAAATTTATTCAAATCTTTTTTAACTTACCTTTTTGGTGGCTTAAAGCCCTGGTGGTGAAATTGGTAGACACGCAGGACTTAAAATCCTGTGGGCAGCAATGTCCGTGCCGGTTCAAGTCCGGCCTGGGGCACCTCATAAAAAGCGTTAGGTATTATGCTTAACGCTTTTTATTATCAAAAGGAAAAGATAGTTCTTATCATACATTTGCAGAAGTAGCTCAGTTGGTAGAGCACAACCTTGCCAAGGTTGGGGTCGCGGGTTCGAGTCTCGTCTTCTGCTCGAAGATTTAAATAAATTTATTCAAATCTTTTTTAACTTACCTTTTTGGTGGCTTAAAGCCCTGGTGGTGAAATTGGTAGACACGCAGGACTTAAAATCCTGTGGGCAGCAATGTCCGTGCCGGTTCAAGTCCGGCCTGGGGCACGAAACAAGCATCTTGAGCAATCAAGATGCTGTTTGTTTTTACCTTATTCTTATCAATCGTCTCGTTAATTTTTTTCTTTTATTTAATTTTGAATTGAAATTTATCCTGATTTCAGGATTTGCAATAATTCCAAATTTAAAAATGGGAATGTCTAATTATTAAACATTCCCAGTATTATTATGAAGATTTGAATTAGGGTTGTTTAAAGGGTAAATATTCAAAATCATTAGTGTTTTAAGTAATGACTTGAATCCTCTTCTTTAAATACCCTCTTTTTTAAAAGTTTATTATCTTTTTTTGCCATCGAGGCCAGTAAATTTTATCTAAATCCAGTTTGAAAGTTATAGATTTAAAGAAGGCATTTTTCCCTAATATTGATTTTTGGTAATCTTTATATTCGGTACTCATTAGAATTGGGAAATATACATCTGCCATGCCCATTAGATGTAAGGACAGACCTGCATCGTAGAGCCATGCACTGCCTGCCGGATTGATATTTTTGGCATCTGCGAAAGTCATAAAATCAGCAAATATTTGAATAGGGATACCTATGGGGAGGTCGGCTTTAAAGTTAAAAGCAAACATCCAATCGTTACTCAAACCAATTGGTTGGGCATATAAAAGTGTTGGTATTTTCATGCCTCCCTCTTGTTCGTATATTTGTTGGGATGCCAAACTTGATTGCATATTCCTACCTATAAAAGTTTGGTCATACAAATAATCGTTCCATCCGGAGTAGGTGCCAGAAAATGCATATCTTCCATCTTGGTAGTTGCCATTATCATAAGAAAACATCTTGCCTCCAAAAGCTCTAAAATATAAAGCTTTCTTTTTATAAAAATAATCAACTTTCAAATTTGCTGTAGCACTCAGTTTGGTAAAATTTTGTCCTTGTTGTGCTTCTACGCTGAAATTATAAGGGTTAAAAGTTCTTTCGTTTTCAAATGAATATCGTAAACGACCATAATATTTCTCTTGTGCAGCTCCTCTTTCTACCCAAGATGTACCGGTTGTACTGTCGCTAAAATAATTAAAACTACCTTCGCGGATATAGTAAGCTTTTAAAGAAATATATTGTTGAATCGGGCTTCTTGCTTGTGGCTTCTTGAGCCATAAACGTAGTTCAGGTGCTAGTTTTAAATATTGTTGTCTTGGGTTTTCTTTATCTTCAAAAAATGTTCGAATATAAGAAAATCTTTTCCCTTCTAGGTTAATATCCACTTCTTGTAACCAATTTGATTCCGGATATAAAACCATACTCATAGTACCGGTACCCACCAAGGTATTTGCCTTGAAACTGTACATAGGAATGAAAGTATATTGAAAATTAGATTCATTTAATTGGATGTTATGAAAAGCAGCTCCAAGCATAAAACGGTCATAAACATTATAGCCTATTGCCGGCATTATGAACATTCGATAAGCATTAGATGGGGTAAGCCCAAAAGCAGGTTTGACGTTGAATTTTTTGACATTACTATTGTTTTGAGGTTTATAATCAGGAATAAAAGAACTGATATTTACGGTTTTGATATTGGAATCCACTTGTAACTGTGCTACTCCCTTAAATGGAGCTAACCATATAGGGTTGGGATTATTGTCAATTTGTAAGGCAAGAGGACCATTAAAGCCTGTTTTGTTTTTTAAGGTTATGGTACTTGTTCCATTTTGTTTACTCAGTTTTTTTACCGCAAAATCAACGCCTTTGCTACTGTGTAAACCATCGGTGAAAAACCAGTCTAAGTTTTTTGGGCTAAATTGACGGAAGATAGCTTCAAAATCTTCCGGTTGTGGGTGTTTGAATTTCCAAGCCTCAAAATAGGCATTCATAGCCGCATTGAAGTTTTCCTGCCCCATGTAAGCAGCAAGCCAATTAAGATAGGCAGGAGCCTTACCATAGACATCTAAGCCATAATTTGAAGCTGTATATGCTGCTGCTGGTAGTCCTATGGCTTGACCACTATGTTTGCTCATAGTCATGCTATAAGCTTTTTCTTGAATTTCATTGGCGATATTATTCATTAGATCCTTTGCTGGCTTGCTCAAGGATTTATTGGCAATTTTTTCATAGTAGCTGTTGATTCCTTCATCCATCCAAGGATACATCCTTTCATTGGAGCCTAAAATGCCGTAAAACCAGTTGTGCCCTACCTCATGGATGATGACCAAATCATTACTGCTTCCTGCTCCCGGGGCTATTACGGTTACCGTGGGATACTCCATGCCGCCCCCTGCTGTTAAGGCTCCCTCTACCACTTTTACGGTTTTGTAAGGATAAGGACCCACTAATTCTGAATATGTTTTGATGGCTGCTTTAGTAGCTTTAACAGCGGTGTTCCAGCTATTGTTTTCTTTCCCGGCTTTATAGGCTACAAAAATTTCTGTAATCTTTTCTGTGTTGGGAACAAGAATGGTATCTTTTTCTACTTTCCAATCTTTATCGGCAAACCAGGCAAAATCATGAACATTGTCTTCGGTGTATCTTATGGTTTTAATATTTGGTGATGATGGTGTTGTACCTTTTTTAATGGATAGTGTGTCCTTTCCTTGATTAGATATTGCAAGTTGGTCTAACCACTTAATTTCCGATGCTGTTTGTAAATTTCCGGTAGCCATCACAATATAATTTTCAGGTAGGCTAATGCTCACATCATAAGAGCCGTATTCACTATAAAATTCTCCTTGGTTGAGATAAGGGTAGGGATGCCAGCCTTTATGGTCATACACAGCAGGTTTAGGAAACCATTGAGATATTTGATAAGAATTTCCTTTATGCCCTAAACGAGAAAACATTATTGGAATTTTAACCCTGAAAGGTGTCGTTATTTCTGTGCTTGCCCCCGGCAGTATGGGTTCGGGTAATATCAGTCTGATAATATCAGCCTCCTCTGTAGGGACCACCTTTGCCATAACTCCTTGTTGCTTGAAACTTAGACTATCTATGAAACCCCAATCAGATTTAGGAGCGAGATAAAATTTTGTGCTTTTGTTTTCCACTTCTTGTCTTGCAAACGCAGTATTATCTGCACTGTATGCATTTGGATAGAGGTGGAAGTATAAGAAATTAAGGGTATCTTTAGAGTTGTTTTTATATTTCATTTTCATCCATCCTCTAAGAAAATGATTTTTATCGTCCAAACTTACTTCAATAGTATGATCTACTTTTTGTTGGAAATAATTTTCTTTTTGTGCGTAAAGAAAATGAGAATTGAATAATAATATTAATAGTACAGAATATTTTATGGACATATTGTAGAATACTTTTTTTGAAAAAATTATATTTTGCTAAATTATGGAAAAAAGATTCAGGAAATGATAGAATAAAATAATTAATGCTAAAAGCTTTGTATAATTAGATATATTTATTATTTTTATATTTCTAAAAACAAAAATTATGAAAAAGAATTGTTTCAATAGAAAGAAAGGTGAAGATCCTATTTTGAAAAGTTTGAATTTAGTGAATAATTTAAGAGGGAAAGCATTGGAAAATGCTCCGTTAATTTTTAAAAATAAGTTTTTAAAAAAAGAAGAAGCGAAAGAACACAAGGTATTATTGGTTCAAGTAGAATTTAGATTGGGTATAGGAAAGGCTACAGCCAAGTATCAAGGAGAAAATACTCCCATAGAAGAATCAGGAACGACTCCTTTGGGAAATTATGTGCCGGGAAGCTCTTTGCAATTAGTTTTCATTATGGAAAAATCGGTGGTTGCTAGGGTTACGCTTAATGTCGATTCTGATCCTGTTACGCCTTTGGAAATTCCTGCGGGTACTCACCAGAAAACCTTTGATTTATTATAAATATTATGGTATGAAAAAATATTTTATTATCTTTATTTTGCTTTCGGTTGCTCCTATTGTAAAAGGACAAAATGTTTCTCAGAACTTAATTACAGCAGATTCTTTACAATCCGGAAACTATAAAGATGTTTTCAGTAGCTTTTTCCAATTTGCTTTTAATAACCTTGCTGGAGCACAAAAGGCTTTTAATTTTCAATCCAATCCTTTTGCCATTATGCTTAAAGGTAATAAAGATTTGGAGGTGGATACCAATTGGTATAAATACCGCCGTTTAAGGAATTTTAATTTTCTTGTAGGATTGAATATTGACAGTAGTTTTAAAATTAAAGGGTTCAATTTTGGTTTGAATTATGCTTTAATCAACCAGCGAGATTTGACGGTGAGCAAAATGTTTTTACTCCAAATTGACAGTCTAAAAGGGACACAATTGGTAAATAAAATTGGTGAAACTTTAGAAAAGATAAGAGGCACTATTCCAATTGAACAAAAGGAATTCAAAACAAAATTCAGAAACGAAGTAGATGACTTAATCAATGCCAAGGAAAATACTAGTTTTAATTCATTGTCTGATGACGTAAAAGCTTATATCATGGCTCATGTGCAAGAAAGCGAAATGCCGGAGCTTCTTACATTAATTAAACAAAATGGTAATGCCAATTTTCAAGATTTATTTTATTCGGAAATTGAAAATTTAAGACAAGAGTTTTTAATGAAACCCTTATGGACGGTAGGACTGATTGGGGTATCTGAGGGTAATAATTTTTCCTTTCAATCAATAGCCATTAATTCTAAATTTTTAATGGGTCTAGGTAATTTTCAAACACCACACCGTATTACTTATGAGCTGGAAAGTGATGCCAAATTAAAAATGGGAAGAGATAGCCTAAATGTTTTTGAAGAAGGTTTGGTAAGAAAGGATTTTGACCTTGGAGTCCATCTGAATGCGGTATTTCGTCCTGATCGAAAGACATCCATTACCGAATTGAAATTAGGAATAAGTTATAAAAATATTTTTTCAGGCAAGTATGATTTTGAATCTTCTCAATCTTTTAATATCAATACAGAATGGCGTTTCAAGGTCTATGATGATTTTTGGGTTCCTTTATTGTTCTCTTATGATTTAGAGCAAAACAAGTACTTTTTAGGGTTGAATCTTTCCTATAATTTTATTGATTTTTTTAAACGAAATAAATTAGGGAAGTAGAAGTTCTTTTTGCAGGAACTAAACTATTGGAATTTATTGTTGATGAAACTTAAATTGATAGATTGATCTAGTGATTTGGTGATCTAGTGATTTGGTGATCTAGTGATTGAGTATTTTGAAATCGGGTGAATGTTATGGTTTGCTTTTGAAGTACAGGAGCCATCCCAATATCAGGTGGAACATTTGGCATTGGGTCGCCTTTTAGAATTGCTCAATTAGGGTCTGCTGATTAACTGTTATTTGTTTGTTAGTCAATAGATTATAAGAAGAAATTATCAAGTTTAATGCAAGCCTAAATTAGCTCAAATGTAATAAAAGCGTTTCAATGTATTGCAGAATAAAATACAGGATTATTTCATATCCTTGAAACAAAGTCATATTAAAATATTAAAATGCAACTTAACTATTTTATATTAGTAAGTTATATTTTATAAAATAAAAAATATGAAGAAATGTCTTTTGATTGAGTTTAACAGCAAACCCTAATTAAATGCTTTTGGTGCTTGTGCATACAGACCACTCAGTGCAAAAAAAGCAATCGCAGTTGATAGAATTAACTTTTTCATGATATTTGATTTTTATTTTAAATGAATTATTGAATTTTTTCGATTTTAAAGGAAAATTTCTGTTGTTGCTCTCCTGCTGTCCAAATAAGTAACAAATTATAATGACCGGCAACTAAGGATGGCATCATCAAATTTTGTAATTGACTACCATTTTGAAGTTCTAATTTCTTTTGAAGCACAACCTGTCCTAACACATTAGTAAATACGCACTCCAATACACCCTTTGTTTTAAAACGAGGTTGAATACTGATATAATTTGAAGTTAACGGATTAGGAAAAACCTGTATATCTCCTAATTTAATCAAAGGATCATTCACTCCAGTGCCTTCTCCATATTGTGGTTGTAAAACACCGGTTGTAATAATATATGACCCAACACTTTTTGAGATCATTTCAAAAGGTTGGCCTATACTGTATTCATAAGTATTGCCAGCAATCACTTGACTGCCACCACTTGTATTGACAACAGAAGGCCCGACAGATTG
This sequence comes from Edaphocola sp., assembly GCA_035444785.1. Lineage (GTDB taxonomy): Bacteria > Bacteroidota > Bacteroidia > Chitinophagales > Chitinophagaceae > Edaphocola. The sequence goes on from DAOMPL010000033.1 coordinate 15,282, forward strand.
GGCATACAATACAGGAATAGAAATCCCGCTAAAGCACAGCGTTAATAAAGATATTTTTTTCATAGCTGAATATTTTTAAAGTTTATATTATGTTTTTTTACAATACAAAGGTAAATCAACAAAAAACCAGTATTATTTTTATTTTTATCAAATATTGTGTTTATTACAATAATAATATGGTAAAAATATTCATTTAAAATATTGATTTTCAAATATTTAATTATTATTCAAGCAAATAAATTAATGGGTTCATTACAATTATTTTTATTTTTTTTAAAATAACTTACCTCAAAGAAAGCATAAAAACAAAAATAACAAAAGCCCAACCTGAAGGTCAGACTGGGCTTTACTTTTACGTAATTAAAATAAGCTTAAAACTTGGGTGTTTGTATTTTTAAGATATTTCTGTTTTCTTTTTGGATTTTCATCTTTTCCGGAATTATTGCCAAAATTTCCTCTTTCAAGGATTCTAAAATAGAATTTCTAACAAAATGACTATTGGTAACTATTGATATTTCTCTTTCAGGTTGTGGATTCTCAAAATATCTTATATTATCCATATATTTTTCTTGAAATTCAAAAGTTGCCAATTCAGGCAATATGGCTACTCCACCATTGGTATCCACCATTTTCCTCAGCATATCCACACTTCCAGATTCGTAAAAGTAAGGCTTATCGGCCTGAATGTTTTGGATATTTTCTTCACATAAATTCAGCACTTGATTTCTCAAACAATTACCTTCATGCAACAACCATAATTTTTCCAAATTAATATCCGTTGGTTTTACAACATTAGGTAGCCCTTTAGCATCTTCGTTTGTAAAATAAGCTACTAAAGGTTCAAAAAACAATGGATGCTCTTGAATTAAAGGGCGTTCCAAAGGTGTACTTAATATTGCGGCATCCAATTCATCATTTTCCAATGCCTTAATGATTTCAGGAGTGGTCATTTCCACCACCGTTAATTTCACCTTGGGATATTTTGCAGCATATTTCACCAAAAAACTAGGCAAGATATAAGGAGCTACTGTTGGAATAATTGCCAATTTAAAAGTACCCCACACCTGATCTTTACTTTTGGAAATAATTTCTGTCACCTTTCCAGCTTCTGATAAAATAGTTTTAGCTTGATTAATAATAGCCTCACCAATTTCAGTGGCAGAAATAGGATGCTTATTCCTATCAAATAATTTCACACCCAACTCGTCTTCCAACTTTTGGATTTGCATACTTAAAGTAGGTTGAGTAACAAAACATTTCTCTGCTGCCGCTACAAAACTTCTATAAGTAGCAACGGCAACTACATATTCTAATTGGGTGAGCGTCATATTTTTCCTAATATTTAATCTACAAACATACCTTATTTTTTTCAAATTAGGAATCTTTTTTTATTACTTTTGCCAACGGAACAATTATTTGCAATAAAAATGAAAGGAGGATATCACCTTTTACAACAAAACTTAGGAAAAACATTAGATAACACGCCTTCACCTGCTGGTAGTTGGCTGGGCTTTAACCTCAACAAAGTAGAACCCGGAAAAGCTTGGCTCACCTTAGAGATAAGGCATGAAATGTGCAATCCTTATGGGAATATCCATGGCGGAATGATGTCTATGGTTATAGATGAAGCCATAGGATTTGCTATTATTTCTTTAGATTTGGAAACACATTACACCAGCGTTAATCTAAACGTAGATTTCCTTTATGCCATAAAGAAAGGAGAAATCCTAAGAGCAGAATCGGAAATTATCAGGTATGGTAAAAAAATAATGAATGCCGAAGTGAAGGTTTATAATGATGAAACCAATATACTTTTGGCAAAGGCCAGCAGCAACCTTACAGCCACCAGTATGTATTTACATAAAATGAGTTAGCTAAATATTAGACTAACTCATTCTACCATTTATAGATTTCAATAATCGATTAATCACTTATTGTTGCAGAAATATCCCTATGCAACAATGCTTCGCATTGAGGCTTCAACTCCTCAAAACTTCCTTTTTTAACAGCATATTTCCCATTAAAATGTATGATTAATGCACATTGCTCTGCACTCTCATAGGTGTGGCCACAAATCTCCACTAAAGAGTCTATCACCCAGTCAAAGGTGTTTACATCATCATTCCATACAATGAGGCTATTAATGGGGTCTAAAGCTTCATCTACAGCCACATCTGCATCTTCCTCTATATGAGGCTTACCTCCCCAATTTATTGTTTTTTGAGCTAAACAGTTCATTATAATATTTTTATTTACCACTATTTTTTTTAAGTTTGTCTGCAAAATACTTTTTAAAATGCTCTACTTTAGGCTTTACCACCATTTGACAATAAGGCTTATCAGGGTTATTTTGAAAATAATCATCATGATAAGATTCTGCTTTATAAAACTCATGTCCAAATTCAATACTGGTGACTACCGGATTAGCAAACACATTTCTTTCTTTTATTTCTGCTAAAAAATCGGTTGCCATTTTCTTTTGATCATTATTTATAGGGAATATAGCACTTCTATACTGGGTACCAATATCATTACCTTGACGATTTAACAGTGTAGGATCATGAGCCATGAAGAAAGCCGCTAATAACTGATTGTAACTGATCACATTTGAATCAAACACTATTCTAATAGCTTCGGCATGATGGGTAGCACCCGAACAAACTAATTCATAGCTTGGATGAGGCACATTGCCACCAATATACCCACTCTCTACACTATTTACACCTTCTAGCATTTCAAACTGACCTTCCATACACCAGAAACAACCTCCTGCAAAAATTGCGGTGTCTATACTTTTATTTCTCATAACGGTATCCGCTACTCTTTCTTTTGTATTTTGATTCATAATATTAAAAACTAAATTATCAGCAGTATTCAACTTTTCAGCATTACAAGAAAAAAGGAATACAACAAAAATTAAACCCCAATAGTTTTTTAACCATTTCATCTTATAAAGGTACAAAATTACGAAGATAGTGTAGAATAGATTTATAAAATTTCAAAATTGTTTTCCATTTTTCATTCCTCTAAGAATAATTTGCACCCAAAATGCACACAAAGCTAAAATATAAAATATTTCAAAATAAGACAAGAATCAATACTACAAAGGGTTTCAATATTTTTTTTCAAAAAAGTATTTTTTTTTTTGGTTATAAAAAATGAATACTCTTATTTTGCACCCGGAGAGATGGCAGAGTGGTCGAATGCGGCGGTCTTGAAAACCGTTGACTGTCACAGGTCCGGGGGTTCGAATCCCTCTCTCTCCGCTCTAAAGAAGTCATTCAAAAAATGACTTCTTTTTCTTTTTAGGTCTTCACCTCACACTTTCACATCAACTACTTTTCTAAATCCGTTTTTTGACCATAAAGTATTAAAAAATTATTAATCCTACTCATGATTACTTCAATGCTTTTTTATTATCTTTGGAAAATTTTTTAATTTATGAATTTTTACAAAAATGCAATCGCCGGAGCCTTGATTGTTGCCGGAAGTTTTAGCTTTAGCTTTGCACAAGACAGCAAATACCAATGGAAGGAAGCTACAGAGGCGGGTTACACCTACAAATACGTAACCAATGACCCTGCTGGTGCCCGTTTTTACACCTTAAAAAACGGATTAACCGTAATCCTAAGCCCAGACAACAAAAAACCTAGAATCCAAACTTATATCGCAGTAAGAGCAGGAAGTAAAACAGACCCGAAAAACCATACAGGTCTGGCACACTACCTAGAACATATGCTGTTTAAAGGTACTGATAAATTTGGCTCTTTAGATTGGTCTAAAGAAAAACCATTATTAGACCAAATAGATGCCTTGTATGAACAATACAACAAGACCACAGATGCAGAAAAAAGAAAAGAAATCTATCGTCAAATAGACCAAGTTTCTGGTGAGGCAGCAAAGTTTGCTATCCCTAATGAATATGATAAATTAATGAGTGCCATGGGTGGTGAAGGCACTAACGCATTCACGTCTTTTGAGCAAACAGTTTATACAGAGGATATTCCAAACAATGTTATTGATAAATTTTTAGCAGTTCAAGCAGAGCGTTTCAGAAATCCAATCTTACGCTTGTTTCACACTGAACTTGAAGCAGTTTATGAAGAAAAAAACAGAGGTTTAGATGATGACGGCAGAAAAGTATTTGAAACGATGTTCGCTTCCTTATTCCCAAATAACAACTATGGCTTGCAAACAACAATTGGAACCATAGAGCACCTAAAAAACCCTTCACTAACTGCTATTAGAGAATATTTCCACACTTATTACGTTCCTAACAATATGGGGGTAATCATGTCTGGAGATTTTGACCCTAACGAAGTAATTAAAAAAGTGGAAGCTGCTTTTGGATATATGCAAGCCAAACCAGTACCTGCTTATAATCCGGGAGTGGAAAAAGCTATTACAAGCCCTATTGTAAAAGAAGTAATCGGACCTAAGCCTGAAAACATTATGATAGGCTTCCGTTTCCCTGGAGCTTCTTCTAAAGATGCCCAAATGCTAGAATTAGTAGGCAATATCCTTACTAATGGCTCAGCTGGCTTAATTGACCTAAACCTAGTAAAGTCTCAAAAAGTATTGAGTGCTTATGCTTTCCCTTATATTTTAAAAGATTACTCTACCCTCTTATTACAAGGAAATCCAACTCAAGGACAATCTTTGGATGAAGTACGTAATTTACTATTGGGGGAAATTGCTAAATTGAGAACTGGTGACTTTTCTGAAGAATTAATAACTTCCATCGTTAATAATGAGAAAAAAAATTCAATATCTGCCAACGAAAGCTATAGCAGCAGAGCCAGTAATTTAATGGACAATTACACTTCGGAGGAAGATTGGGCTAAGGCTATTTCTTTCCCGGACATGATCAGCACCATTACCAAAAAAGATATTATGGACTTTGCCAAAAAATATCTAAACGATAATAATTATGTGATTATTTACAAAAGAAAAGGTGAAGATAAATCTATTGAAAAAGTAGAAAAACCAACAATTACTCCGGTTACTATCAATAAAGACCAATCACAATTTGTAAAGAATATCAATGCAATGAAGGAAACGCCTATCAAACCTTTGTGGGTAAACTATAATTCCGATATTCAAAAAGGCAAATTAGGACAGGCAGACATCCTTGCTGTTCAAAACAAGGACAACAGCTTATTCCGTCTATATTTTCACTTTGATATTGGAAAATGGAACGACAAACTACTTCCTATTGCTGCTGAATATTTAGAGTATCTAGGCACCAACAAAAAAAGCAGTGAACAGGTAGCTCAAGATTTTTATAAACTAGCTTCTTCTTTTAACGTAAGTTCCGGAAATGAAGAAACTTATATCACTTTAGATGGTTTAAATGAAAACTTTGAAGCTTCTGTAAAATTATTAGAAGACTTAATCAAGAACTGCCAAGCAGACGAAGAAGCTTTGGTAGCATTTAAAGAAAGCTTAAAGAAAAGAAGAGCTAATGCAAAAGAAAACAAAGGTGCCATCATGGCGGGCTTAAGATCTTATGCACAATTTGGCAAAAAGAATCCTTTCAATAATGTGCTTACAGATAAAGAATTAGATGCTATCACCGCTAAACAACTAGTAGATATTTTACATCAATTGACATCCTATAAGCATAAAGTTCTTTATTACGGACCTCAAACTATAAGTCAACTACAAAATAGTTTAACTCCAATTCATAAGCTTCCTAATAGCTGGGCAACATTTCCTAGTTCGATAACTTTTACTCAAAATAATACGGCGACTAATCAGGTTTTATTTGCTCATTACAATATGACACAAGCAGAAGTTTTCTGGGTGAGGAATGCAGACAAATACAATGTAGCTATTACACCTTCGGTTTCCTTGTTTAATAACTATTTTGGTGGAGGCATGGGAAGTATAGTTTTTCAAACTATTCGTGAGTCAAAGGCTTTGGCTTATTCTACTTATTCTTACTATGCCCAACCTTCCAAATTGACAGATAAAGCTGTTGTAATGGCTTATGTGGGAACACAAGCAGATAAACTAAAAGAAGCAGTTGGAGGCATGAATGAGTTGTTAAACAAACTCCCAAAAAATGAAATTAATTTCGAGAATGCCAAATTAAGTTTGCGTAAATCTTTGGCAAGTGAAAGAGTTACTCAAGATAATATCATTTTTAAATATCTAGCTTCAAAGAAACTGGGTAATAACATAGACACCCGAAAAGTAGTTTATGACATGGCACCAAAAATCACATTTGCCGATATTCAAAAATTCCATGGTAAAGAATTTGCCAACAAACCTTATGTGTATTGTGTGGTAGGCAATGAAGAGAATATGCCTATGGAAGTATTGAAAAAAATGGGTACTTATAAGCAATTGAGTTTAGAAGAAATATTTGGATACTAAATGAAAATATTCTAAACAAAATGGGGCAATCTGATTAAGGACTGCCCCATTTTTTATTAAGAAAAAATAACTTTACTTTTCTGTTCCACTAAGCTTTATTTTAGAATCCATGGAAAGCGGCATTGCATTACCTTGCATATTCAATTCCCCTTTTATTTTTTGATTCAAATCACCAGAAATTGCCATTCCACTTGAGATATCTATTTTTAAAACGCCCTCTTGAGAGCCTCCAAGTTTCATTTGCATTCCTTCTTGAGCCTTAACATTTTGATCCATTTTAATTTCACCTGACATCTGCAAAGTAGCAACATTAGCCGCTACCGATACTAGTTTATAATTTGAAATTAATTTCATAGAAAGATTTTGAAACTTACTTTCTGTTTCCTTAGTCCAACTATCACCTATTTTAACAGGATGATCCGGATAAATATCCATAGACATCCCCATGCTTTGTGTTAAGTCATCCTTACTAAATCCCTTGGAATTATTTAAAAAATCTACATTATCAATACTGATTATTTTGCCTGTCTTAGTCACAGTAATATTAAATGGTTTTCCGACAAAGGCTCCATAAACTCCGGAACCGGCCCCCTTATCATCGGAGCTATATTTAGTTTTAGACCCCATAGCTTCTACAGAACCTTCCATTTTATCGTAAATCACTTCCAATATCAAATTTCCGTCTTTAGCTCCCTTTACAAGATAGGAGTAAGTAGCATCTATTTCACTCTTAGATTTCATACCCATTGTCTCCGTGTTTTGCTCAATCTCAGACTTAAAAAAATAGCTAGTGCCAGGCTTTAAATTAAACTTCAAGTCATAACCGTTTCCTGTACCTTTGGAAACTGATTGACTGGCACCATCTTTTATTGAAGCATCTGACTTACACCCATTTAGTAAGAACATTAGAGAGACTCCAAGGGCAATAATGATTGTCTTTTTCATAATATTATTTTTAAAAGAAAAAAAATACTTATCTAATGAATAAAGATAAGTATTTTTTAGATATAAATATATTTTTTATTGACCTGCAAAAACAGCAGTACGTTTTTCTAAAAATGCAGCAGTACCTTCTTGCTTATCCTTGGTATCAAAGCAATCGCCAAAAGCATTAATTTCGTTACTTAAACCTGTAGGGCTTACCGTAGCTGCTTCATTAACCAAATGAATAATTTTAGTTAATGCCAAAGGGGCTTTGGTATTAATTTTAGTTAGGATTTCTTTGGTTTTTTCTAATAAATCTTCAGCAGAAAAAACATGATTTACCAAACCTAAACTTTTTGCTTCATCTGCCTTTATCATATCGGCAGTCATCAATAATTCCATAGCCTTTCCTTTTCCTATAAGCTGCACCAAACGTTGTGTGCCACCATAACCCGGAATCAAGCCTAAATTAACTTCCGGTTGACCAAAACGAGCGGTTTCACTTGCAGTCCTGAAGTGGCAGGCCATAGCCAATTCGCATCCACCACCCAAAGCAAAACCATTCACAGCGGCTATTATTGGTTTAGGGCAATTTTCGATTTTACTGAAAACCAAGTCTTGACCTATTTGTGCTAAACGGGCTCCACCTTGACCATCAAGGTCGGTAAATTCTGAAATATCGGCTCCGGCAACAAATGCTTTAACTCCTGCACCGGTAATTAAAGCAGCTTTAATTTCTTGATTATTATATACCTCTTCCAAAGCTTGTCCTAACTCCTGAATAACATTTTTGTTTAAGGCATTCATTTTATCGGGACGATTAATGGTGATGGTTAAAATGTTATCCGATAATTCGGTTAAAATTGTTTGATACATTGTTTGTTCTTTTTATTTATTTAAAAGTTATTATTAAAATTATTTATCAAATTAAGGAAAGATTAAAGATGATCTACTTCTTCATCCAACCAATTACAATAGTTACCATACCATTGTGCTGCTTTAGAAAATACATCTTCCAAATCTTTTTCAGATCCAGTCTTTTGTAAAATCAACAAATGATGTTCATCATCACCATCAATATTTGTAAACACAAAAGGAAAATGTTTCAGCTCTTTATAGGTAGCAACTTCAGAGGGTTCTACAGAAACCACTTCTAAAAGTGTAGCAGTTGGAATGTGTAACACTACTGTTCTTTCTAACAACTGCTCTCCCAAATGATTTTCACCATCCAATAATACAAATTCCGGTAAAGGGAATTTCTTTTTAATATCCATAATCAATCTGTTATTTTAAAAATTTTCTAAAGGTATTATTTTTTTAGTTAAAAAAAAACTATAATCTAAAAGCTAAATTAAAGATCAAAATCTAAAAAAAAGACATCAATTTCCAAGCCGGTTGTTTGTGGTAAAAAAAAGAAGAGAAGCCTATTCTTTATTTGGAGCAAACCTCTCTTCTCTTTTACTTGTATCAAATTAATTGGTTGCTTGTGGCAGACTCAATTGTTGTTGTTGTTGCATTTGTTGCTGCATTTGCTGTTGTTGTTGCATCTGCATTTGACGCATATAATCTTTATAAATTCCAGACCCTTTCTCTAATTTAGAATTAATAGCCGTCAATTTATCTGCATATTTTTTCGATAATTCTGTTTTCTGCATAGATGCCGCAACATTACTCAATTCGCTCATTGCTTGTACACATTCAATCATTTGACTAATTGATCCTGATTGACCGGCGTCATTTAAATCAATAAAATAATTGCTAAAATCTTCGGCAAATTTTGCCAATTTATCTCCAACAACGGTTGCTTTCTTTTCATCTTTAGCCATCAAATAAGCACGATAAACATTCTGGCTGGTATTTTCCATACCTGTAATATCGGTAGGATAAGAGCTTTCAGATATCTGGCTCATAGAATGATCTAATACTTTAATTGCATCTTGCTCTCTTCCCATTACTGCCAATCTCATGGCAAAATAAGCTGCCTCTCCTCTATAATCCCAGAAGGTACGGCGGTTAGGTTGGTCATAATACACTTCATTGGTATTGGCCTTTCCAAAAGTGTATTTTTTCAAGAATAAATCCATGTTTTTTTCCAAATTGGCCACCGGCATCAATCCCGGGATTGTAGATGCCACATTAGTAGGAACAAATTTTGACAATACACCTTCTTTTTTCAAATACTGCTCCAAGCCATTCAAAGGAACACCATTACATAAATACAAAGGACGCTTCCAGCCATCTTTGGCAAGACCTGCAATAATATTCATCAATGAAAAATCGGCTCTAGTAACATAACTACCCTTAAAAGTCATAGTTAAATTTTCAGGAATAGATAGAGCAGTATCATTTTTATTCACCAAACCACTGTTTAATACTGCTTGTCTATCCACAGGAATAATAACATTTCTAACAGGCAGTATAGGGAAAGGTTGCTGTCTTCCCGGCATGGTTACTGCATTTTTGGAATCCATGATATAGCTCATCACCTCATCTGCTTTAAACGCCTGCCCCTTCAAGCTTGGAATTTCATTGATATAATAAACATTCTGGTTGCCATATCCTTCAACAAAATCTTTTGTCCATAAAGTAGTCACTGCTGCTGCATTATTCACTTTATTAAACATTTGAAGATTTTGCCAATCGGTGCCTAATAAATTGGTATTAAAAATTCTAACATCAGACCTGAATCCTTCTACCTCCTGCACATACCATAAAGGATAAGTTTCATTATCACCATTGGTGATTAAAATAGCATTACTATCACAAGTGGACAACATATTGCGAGCATGATCCAAAGCTAAAGTTTTTTGGCTTCTGTCATGGTCGTCCCATTCTTGTGCACCAATAATCACAGGGGCTGCCAAAATACCTACAACAGTAGCAATAGCGGCAGAACCTGTAGGGTTTTTTATTACTCTTTGCAACCAATCTTTTAACATAAAGACACCAATACCTATCCACATGGCATAAGCATAAGCAGCTATATATTGATAATCTCTTTCTCTCGGTTGGTATGGAGTATTATTAATATACAATTGAACAGCAATACCGGTGAAGAACCATAAAGACAACACCACATAAGCATCCAATTTATGTTTCTTAAAATGATACACCATTCCTAAAATTCCTAAAATAAATGGTAGGAAGTACAATGTATTATGAGCCTTATTGTTTTTGTAGGCATCCGGCATTTTATTAAAATCGCCTCTACCCAAAGCTTTATCCACCCCATTAATTCCTGTTATCCAATTGCCATTTTGTGGTTCAGGACCATAACCTTGATAGTCATTTTGACGACCGGAATAGTTCCACATAAAATAACGCCAAAACATTTGGTTTAATTGATAACTCATAAAAAATTTAAAGTTATCTCCGGCAGTAGGACTTTCACCGGGAGCAAGGCCTAATTGGTTTTGATAAAAACTCACATGACCTCTACCTTGCTCACTACTCCAAATCCTAGGGAACAAATGGCTTTCATGATAATTCACCTTTATATTATATCCTACAATTTCATACTTGGTAGTTCCATCTTTGGTAATAGGCAAATAAATAGGGTCTCCTTCCTCTGTATCATATTCTGTATCATAATATTGACCAGAAAAAACCGGTTGTGCTCCATATTGGGTTCTTTGCAAATATGGAATTAATGACATTACGTTATCAGGATTGGTCATGTTGATAGACACTCCGGCTTTGGCACGAATCACAGTAGGCACATAACAGGTATAACCGATGGTCATAAATGCTAAAGCTAACATAGAAAGATGTAAAGTATATTTATTTTTCTTTTTAGCATAAATAATAATAGCAGCAATAATGACCGCAAATAAAATTAAAAAGAATATTGCACCAGAATTAATTGGCATTCCCATACCATTTACAAATCTCAACTCAAACCAAGAAGCCCAAATAGGGATATATTGGATGACACCGTATTGCACAATCAATAAAACTATACCTCCTAAGAAATAGGCCAATAAACCTCCTTTTAAAGTAGGCTGATAACGCTTAAAATAATATACTAATGCAATTGTTGGGATAGCCAACAAACTTAACAAGTGAACACCAATAGATAGACCTATTAAATAGGCAATCAAAATCAACCAACGATCGGCATAAACATCATTAGACTCCTCCCATTTTAGAATACACCAAAATACTAATGCTGTAAAGAAAGAAGATGTGGCATACACCTCTCCTTCAACAGCAGAGAACCAAAATGTATCGGTAAAAGTATAAGCCAAAGCACCAACAACACCTGCTCCAATAATGGAAATCAAACTTGCTGAAGAATACTTACCTTCTTCTTCTGTTTTAATTAAACGCTTTGCAAAATGGGTAATTGACCAATACAAAAACAAAATAGTAAAGGCACTTGCAACAGCACTCAAAGCATTAACAAACAAAGCTACTTGCTGAGGCGATGGAGCAAAAATTGCAAAAAATCTACCTAAAAGCATAAATAATGGGGCACCTGGTGAGTGACCCACCTCTAACTTATAAGCACAAGAAATAAATTCTCCACAATCCCAAAAGCTGACTGTAGGCTCAACTGTCATTAAATATACAATTAGTGCAAACCCAAAAACTAACCACCCGGAGAGGTTGTTGACTTTTCTAAAATCCATATTCTATTTAAAATTATGTGGGCAAATATAATGTATTGAATTGAATTTTAAATTTTTTTGAAGAATAAAATCAAAATAATAAAAAATTACTGCCTCTTTAAGGAATATTAACAAAGAATAAATTTTCAAAAGCTTAAAAAAAAACACTTCATCAAAAATTATAAGCTCCTATACCAACAATGCCCTACTGCTAGCTTTTCACAAAAATATGATGGTCTGGCTAAACTTCAATTAACACCCTGCTTCTGAATCCTCTAAACAATTCCTATTTTTATTTTCCTGTTGAAAGCTTTTCGAATTATATAAGCAAAACCAAATAAACATTTAAAGTTTTGATAAATTTTATTTATTTCTTTCAAAATTTATGGGATTTAATATCTTTGCAATAATAAAAATCATTGATTATTAATCACTTACGTTAAAAGGATAAAAACTTACGTTTAAAGGAGTAGGGCATGTTTGCAGTGAAAGACAATAATATTATGGCCAATAAAGCTGTAGATATATTAAACAACATTAATATATCACACGCTAAAGAGATGCCCATCATACAAAATCAAGACTTTTTTGCAAATTGGACTCCCAATATTAAGCTAACTAATATTTATGGAATAGAAATCATTAGGATTACAACAAGCGTTGAAAAAGAGCAAGAAGGTTTTTTGAGTATTCCTGCACATTTTGTTTTTCAATGTTTCATTTTAAAAGGAAGCGCTCAATTAGAGATTTCAGAACACAACCATTTCGAATTAAAATCTGGGATGCACAATATTCTATATTTTCCTAAGATAAAAGCTAAATTGAAAATAGAAAAAGGCCTCCATGATATATTATTGATAAAACTTCCTCTTGTAGATTTCAAACAATATTTACCGTCCGATAAATCAATTTTTTGCGAATTTAAAGAAATCATCACCCAAAATAAAGCTTCATTTTTAAGCCCAAAAAACGGAATGATTTCAAATAATATTTTACAATTAATAGAAAACATCAGCCACGACAATTTTGAAGAAGAATTACAACTGTTATTTTTAAAGGCAAAGGTTTTTGAATTATTGGCATTTCAATTGCAAAGTTTATGTACGCATTGTCCCAATTCCAACAAATGTAATTTGGTGATAGCCCAAAAGATGTATGCAGTAAAAGATATCATGACTAAAAACCTCGGTGAGTATTACTCTTTAAAAGAACTGGCAGGCAAAGTAGGCACTAATGAATTTACATTAAAAAAAGAATTCAAAAACACCTTTGGAATACCGGTTTTTGAATATTGGCACCACATAAAAATGGGAAAAGCAAAAGAACTTTTAACCCAAAATATTATGCCCATTGCAGAAATATCCGCTGCAATAGGATATAAAAACCCACAACATTTCAGTACAGCATTTAAACGAATGTTTAACTTGACACCTAGAGCTTACAAACAAAACAATATATAAAAATAATTTAATCATACAATTTATCATGCAAGAAACATTAGAAATTCAGGAGACCACAACCCTTCTTACAAAAAAAGAAATGGACAGAACGGCAATTAAATCTTTGGCAGGTAATTTTGAAGTCAGCTTCAAATTTGCAGAGACCTTCTCCCCTATTCCAGATTATCAATATGGAGAGCGTCATTTTTCAAACGCAAAAGAAATAGCCTTTATCCTTGAAGATACAGAAAATAAAATATCTATTCAGCACATCCTATTTATGGGTAACCATCAAATCAAACATTGGCGTCAGGATTGGATTTTTGAAAACGACGAAATTCTTGAATTAGTAAAAGACCATCATTGGAAAAAGATAAAAATTTCACAAGACCTTGTAAAAGGAACTTGGACGCAAAATGTTTATCAGGTGGACGACTGCCCTCGTTATCAAGGTTTAGGGACGTGGAATCATGTTGATGGTCGTCATTTCTGGCAAAGTACAGCAGACTCTGCACTTCCAAGACGCGAAATCTCAACAGCAGGCAGAAAAGATTACAATATTCTAAGACGTCATTCGCATATCGAACTCTACAAAAATGGTGGATGGATTTTAGAACAAGATAATGAGAAAATCCATAGAGACGAAAACAATAAAGAAACTCTTATCTGTTTAGAAAAAGGACTTGAACGCTTTGATCCAATTGATTATGATGCTACAGAAATGATGGCTTGGTGGAACGATAGAAAAGATTTCTGGGCAGAAGTGCGAAATACTTGGAATACATTTATCGCTGAAAACAATGAGGTGATAATCACCGAAGACGAGAAATTATATATGGCTCAATTTGACCTTGCAGAAGAATTTTGTGGAGACAAATTTAATGCTGAAAACGCACGCAAAGCCATTTATAATTTACTTTCTCAACACGTGGACGGATTTAAAATGTAATTGCCCTACTCCACTTAATCAATGACATAAAAATCTTCAAACTGCCTCTTTACAATAAGGCAAAGAGGCAGTTTGTTTTGACAAAAATAAATACAATTTCTATGACTATTCAAAAATTTGGAATTAAACTAATTGGATTACTTTTACTTCCATTGATAGCTTTTCAATCTTGCAACAATTCCAAATCCCAAGAAACAACCGCAACTGAAAAAGAGATGAAAGCAGAAAGAATCATTTCCTTGAACGGTGGGCTTTCCGAAATCGTTTATGCCTTAGGCAAAGGAAAATCTTTAGTTGGTCGTGACGTTACAAGCACCTACCCTGATTATGTAAAAGATTCGGTAAAAGATTTAGGCCATATCCGTTCTTTATCCACAGAAGCAATTCTATCATTACAACCCACTATGATATTGGCTTTAAAAGGAGAGATTAATGAAAAACTGAGTACCGATTTGAAAAACTCAGGAATTGCTTTTCATACCTTTGAACCAAGTTTGTCAGAAGAAAATACCAAAAAATTAATTGATGAAATTGGTACTTTAGTGGGCAATACCAACACCCAATCCCTAAAAGACAAAATAGATCAAGATAAGAGTGATTTAAAAGCATTTACAAAAAAACCTAAGGTATTATTTATATATGCCAGAGGAGCCGGAAATCTGATGGTTGCCGGAGCCGGAACACCTATGCAAGCGGTAATGGAAATGGCAGGAGCCGAAAACGCAATTCAAGGAATCCAAGATTTTAAACCATTGACAGAAGAATCTTTGTTAAATGCTAATCCGGATGTTGTTTTGATGTTTGACATGAGCCTGAAAAGCTTAGGAGGCAAAGAAGCTATTTTCAATACAATACCGGCTCTCAGCAAGACAAAAGCAGGTATCAACAAAGCTTTAATTGTTATGGACAGTGGTTTGCTCTCCGAAATGGGCACCCGCTTGGGTGAAGCCATAAAAACACTCAATCAGTTATTAATCCCGTATGCACAATAAGCTAAAAATCTTTATGCTGGGAGGCATTCTACTATTTATTATAGTCTTTATGCTCTCTTTGACTATGGGTGCTTATCAATTTGAAGATAAAACTTTATCTTCTTTATGGCTCAAGGTTTTTACTAATCCTAATGACCTTTCAAAAGGTGATTACTATGTAATATTTAGTATAAGGCTACCCCGGGTAATAATGGGTAGCCTTATAGGTAGTGCCTTGGCATTATCAGGAACAGCACTACAAGGCATGTTTAAAAACCCACTAGCCACTCCAAGTCTTATTGGGGTCAACTCCGGAGCCTCTCTATTTGCTGCTGTAGCTATAGTTATAGGTGCAGGATGGAGAAGTTTTTTACCTGACTATTTGCAATATTCACTTATCAGCATCATGGCATTTTTAGGTGCTATTCTTACCATGACTATAGTGTATAGAGTTTCTACGACTCAAAAGAAAACCAATGTAGTCATCATGCTGTTGGCAGGTGTTGCCATTTCTGCATTAGCAGGTGCCGTTACAGGTTTTCTCACTTATCTGACTAATGATGAAGAATTAAGAAACTTAACTTTTTGGACCTTAGGAAGTTTAGGTGGTGCCACTTGGACTAAAAACAGTATTTTACTCCTAGTCATTCTTATTTCCTTTATCATTTTATTACCAAAAGGCAAAGTGCTAAATGCTTTAATGCTGGGAGACAAAGATGCTGCTCATTTGGGTATTCCCGTAGAAAAGACAAAGAAACAAATAATTTTCCTAACAGCTTTAATGGTGGGGGTAAGCGTTGCTTTCGCAGGAGCAATTGGTTTCGTAGGACTCATAGTTCCATATATTCTAAGATTAATTTTCAAATCAGATTATAACTTCATCCTTCCTTCATCCGCTATTTTCGGAAGCATACTTTTAGTATTGGCAGATACTATCAGTAGAACCATAGTGGCACCTGCAGAACTTCCAATTGGAATATTAACTGCAAGTCTCGGAGCTCCGGTTTTCATTGCTATTCTAATTAGATATAAAAAATCTTTTTAATTTATGATTCAGGCTAAGAACATTTCTTATACCCCTCAAAAAATAAAAATCCTCAACCAAATTGATTTACAAATGAGTTGCGGAGAACTCGTGGTTATTGTTGGTCCTAATGGAGCCGGAAAATCTACTTTATTAAGCATGCTTGCCAATGAACAAAAGCCACATCAGGGAGAAATAATTTTTAAATCAAAAAACCTGAACCAATGGGAAGCAGAAAACTTGGCCTTTCAAAAAGCAAAATTTTCTCAAGAGCATCATTCTGATATAGGATTGGCGGTGAAAGATATCGTCTTAATGGGTCGATATCCTTATTTTGGGTCTCAGCCCAAAACCGCTGACTGGGAAATAGTGGACAAAATGATGCATCAATTAGAAATATATCACTTAAAGGAAAAAAATTACAATATCTTATCCGGAGGAGAGAAGCAAAGAGTACACCTCTCCAGAACCTTTGCCCAGCTATCAAATAATGAAAGTCAAAAATTAGCTTTCTTTGACGAACCGCTCAACAATTTAGACATCCGGCACCAATACAGAATCTTAGAGCAAATGAGACAATTTGCCGAAGATGGCAATACTGCAGTGGCAGTACTCCACGACCTCAATCTAGCTGCACAATATGCACATAAAATTATCCTTATGAAAAAGGGTGAAATTCTAGCACAGGGTACTCCCGAAGAGATTATCAAGGAAGAATGGATTTCTAAAGCTTATGACTTTCCTTGTGTAATCATGGCTAATCCATTGACCCACCAACCTATGGTACTTTTCAAAACCAATTAAATAAAAAACACTCCATTCTCATTTTGAATTCCACTAAATAGCCTTTACATTTGCACCAAATTTTTAAAAAAAAATGGTTTATTATGTTATAGGCTTAATGTCTGGAAGCTCTCTGGACGGACTGGATATTAGTTATGTGGAAATTACCGATATTAGAAAAGATTGGTCTTTTGATATTGTCCACTCAAATTGTATTCCTTTTGAGCCGGCATTAAAAGAAAGCTTACAAAATGCAAGCAAGTTAAGCGTTCCAGAATTTCTAAAACTCAACACAGCTTTTGGAAGATGGATGGGGCTGGAAGTCAATAAATTTATTGAAAAACACCAATTGGTTCATAAAGTTCATTTTATTGCTTCTCATGGCCATACCGTATTTCATGACCCTATTGCACATACCAGTACACAAATCGGTGACGGAGCCAGTATAGCCGCACTTACAGGCATCACCACAATTAGCGATTTAAGAAATATGGATGTTGCCTTAGGTGGACAAGGAGCACCAATAGTTCCGATAGCGGATCGGTTTTTCTTTAAAGATTTTTATTATTGTTTAAATATCGGTGGCATTTGCAACCTAACAATAAATACAGAATCACCTGCTGCTTTTGACATTGCACCCGCCAATCAGGTTTTAAATCATTATGCATTGAAATTAGGTAAAAATTATGATGAAAATGGAGCTTGGGCAGCTCAGGGAAAATTGGACCCTACACTTCTTTCAAAATTAAATGCTTTAGATTTTTATCAAAAGCCATTTCCAAAGTCATTGGCTAACAGTTATAGTGAGCAATTAATACAAATAATTACCGAACACCCAAATGAAAACCCTTATGATATTTTGGCAACATTATCAGAGCATATTGCTTTTCAAATTGTCAATGTTATTCCAAAACATGATGAAGAAGTAAAACTTTTGGCAACAGGTGGTGGTGCTCATAATTTATTTTTAATGGATAGATTGGGAACATTATTAAAAGAGAAAAACGTCCATCTAATCATCCCTCAAAAACAAATCATAGACAATAAGGAAGCCGTATCTATGGCATTAATTGGCGTATTGAGGTGGAGGGAAGAGAACAATGTTTTAGCATCGGTAACAGGAGCCAGCCGGGATAGTTCTGGAGGTGCCATGTGGTTAGGGAGTCAATAATTTTAAATATTTTCACTTACAAATTTCATTTTCTCAATTAAGTTTTTAACTTTGTAAGATTAAGAATAATTTACGGTTTAAATAATACAGATATTTTTTATCCTTTATGAAAAAACTTTTTATAGTTGCTGCAATCTTAGGATTAGGTTATGGAGCTAAAGCTCAAATTACTTTTACACCTGAGGTAGGATACAACATCAATAAATTTGAAGGTTATAATTATAATCCTACACTCAATGAGCGTACTAATATTAATTATGCTTGGAGATTAAATCCAAGAGCTGGTATTGCTATGGATATACCAATAGGTGATGGTGGCTTTTCTATTGAACCAGGGGTATATTATAATATCAAGAGTGCTTCGTATTCCGAAGAAAGCAAAACTATGAAGTTGAAAACCATTCAAACTTTTAACTTTGTAGAAATGCCAATTAACTTAAAATTTTCTTGGGAAGTTTCACAATATACCGGCAAATTATTTGTCCAAGCCTCACCCTATATTAGTTACGCTCTAAGCGGAGAAACCATTGCTGATACAGCTATTCTACAACCCATTGCCCATAAGAAAAAAGGGGTCCATAAAACAGATCTAGAAAGTGATTTGACTATATACAAAAGAATGGACTATGGAGCTAATTTTGGGGTAGGTTATCAATTTTCTTGGGGTTTACAGGTGAGAGCCATTTATGGTCGGTCTTTAAGCAATATGCTTACTTTAGAAAATAAATTTTACTCCCCCGGCAATATGTTTAATTTAAGTATTGGTTATGTGCTTAACCGAAAAATACCGGGAAGATTTTATTAAGCTATTATACATTTCCAAATGAATAAAGGGTAACATAAATAATTATGCTACCCTTTATTTTTCCTATCATGGTTTTGAGCAAAACACATAGATGAAAAATAATGCCTATCTTTATAGATTGAAAGATATATATATAAAATATGGAACAAATTTGCCCTAAATGTAAATCAGAACATGTTTACATGGATGACCCTATGATGATATGCCCGGAATGTGCCTATGAATGGAATCCTAATGAACCTCAAGAAGATGAGTTTATCGTGTTGGATGCCAATGGTAATCGTTTGCAAGACGGCGATACCGTGGTTACCATCAAAAACCTTCCCGTAAAAGGCTCTCCTTCTCCTATAAAGGCAGGCACAAAAGTAAAAAATATCCGGTTGGTGGATAGCGACCATAATATTGATTGCAAGATTGATGGATTTGGAGCTATGGCATTAAAATCGGAATTTGTAAAAAAAGCATAATCGAGCTAAGTTTTTTAAGTTAATGAGAATAAAAAAGGAGTTGCTTAAGCAACTCCTTTTTGTCAAACTGCCTAAATTGGCATTTCAGGTATCTTTTTAGCCTCATTTGGAACATCACCAGTCAATGCATTCAAGAAAGCAACAATTGAACTCACTTCTTGATTAGTCAAATCTTTATTCAACTGCAACTTACCCATAACCTTTACAGCTTTATGTAAATCATCCACGCTTCCATCATGGAAATAAGGAGCCGTTTTTGCAATATTTCTTAAAGATGGTGTTTTGAAAATAAACCTATCCGTTTCTTTTTTGGTTTCTTCCATCTTTCCTTTGTCCTCTTTTACGCTTCCTGTGTAAGACATATACTCCTCCCCAAACAATGGGAATTTCTGTAAAAGGCTTCCTCCAATAGCGGCACCATTATGGCAGGTAATACACCCTAAATTCATAAATGTAGTTAAACCCTGTTGCTCTTCGGCTGTTAAAGCCTTTTGATCGCCTTTTAAAAACAGGTCAAATCTTGACGGTGTAAACAAAGTACGTTCAAATGCTCCAATAGCCTTAGTTATATTTGCATAACTAATTGGGGCATCCTCATTAGGAAAAGCAGCTTTAAACAGTTCCTCATAACCTTTAATACCTTTCAACTTATTCTCTACAAACTTTTCATCCGGCATATTCATTTCCACAGGATTCAATATGGGGCCTCCTGCCTGCTCTTCAACATCTTTGGCCCGACCATCCCAAAACTGGCTTCCATGATAGGCTGCATTTAATACTGTAGGCGAATTCCTTGCACCATTTCCACCTAAATCACCCGGACTTGTAGGTAGATTATCTACTCCAAAAGTAGAAAGATTATGACAGGAATTACAACTTTGAGTATTGTTTTTTGATAAACGAACATCATAATACAAAGTCTTACCTAAAGCTATTTTTTCTGCAGTCAAAGCATTGCTTTCATGTTCTGCAGCACTAATAATCGGTTTAAATATGGATGCTGCCTGCTCGATAAGTTGACCTACACTATCATTTTCTTGTTGATCTTGCTCTGAATTGGTACAAGAAGCTAAATGCCCTACCGAGAATATTAAACCGGCAATAGCAATTCCATAAACTAATTTTCTTTTACTCATCTTTTATTTTTTTTGTTTTTTATATTGTTACTTATAAAGCAAAATTATCCTCAATATTCAAAAAAGAAGATGAGCTATATCATAAAGATATATGATTCTTTATTGGAATTTTTGTTGAAAAAATAAATAAATTCTATAATCTTTCAAAAAAAGAAAAAACAAACAAGTTATTATTTCCATAATTAATAAATCATCTAAAATTCTTTACCTACTTTCGCAAGATTATCCAGCAAACTATTAAAATGTTAGATTTCAAACAACAAGCAGAACTATTTGAAAATTTTCTTGAAGAAAAAGGCAAATCTTTTTTTAACAAACAGCCTCTTTCACTTTATGAACCTTGTGTTTATATGCTGAGTATCGGTGGAAAAAGAATCAGACCGGCAGTTTGTTTGATGGCTGCTTCTTTATTTAACAATGATCAAAACGAACAGGTAGTCTGGACGGCTTTAGCAGTAGAATTATTTCATAATTTCACCCTTATCCATGATGACATTATGGATAAGGCTCCTTTAAGAAGAGGAAAAACAACAGTTTACAAAAAATACAACGACACTACCGCAATTCTTTCTGGCGACATCATGAACATTTATGCTTATGCATGTTTACAAAATTTAAAACCTGAAGTACTTGCAAAAGTGCTTCCGGCTTTTAACAAAGCAGCCATAGAAGTTTGTGAAGGACAACAAAAAGATATGGACTTTGAAACAATGAAGATTGTGAAAAAGGAAGAATATATAGAAATGATAAAACTCAAAACAGCGGTTTTATTGGCTGCCAGTATGCAAATGGGGGCATTATGTGCCGGAGCCAATGAAAAACAAGCTCAATATATTTACGATTTCGGTATTAACCTTGGCATAGCTTTCCAATTACAAGACGATTATTTGGATAGCTTTGGCACTACCAAAAGCATAGGCAAACAAATTGGTGGAGATATACTAGCAGATAAAAAAACGTTTTTAGCAATTGAAACTCTAGAAAAAGCAAACTCTGAACAATTAGCCCTACTCAATGCCGACCAAACCGAAAAAGAAAAAATTGAAAATACACTTGATATTTATAAAATATTAAAAGTAGATGAAAGTTGTAAAAATGCTATTGAGAGCTATACCAACAAAGCCTTAGAAGCTTTAGAAGCTATTGATGTTCCAAAAGAACACAAGGATCCATTTGTCGATTTATTGAATTATTTGATGCATAGAAATCATTAATAGGAAATAAAAATATTAATACATCTAATTTCAATGTATAGCTTATCTTTTTTTAAGAGATAAGCTTTTTTTTAAGCGGAGAAATAATTTTTTATAAGAAGAATAGAAGTATTGAAGCTGCCATCTGAGCAGGTGAAGGGAATTTTTCTGAAAGGGATTAAATAAGAAATAAAGAATGAGAAAATATGTTTCGACAAGCTTAACATGGAAGAAAATAACGAAAAAGAAAAAACAGCTATCGCCGTCATATCGACTAAGAAAAACCCAATAACAGCCGTCTTCTCGACTAAGAAAAACCCAAATTTCGTAGAAATTTGAAAAGGTTTTTCGCATGGAGAGACCTCCAATGAAAGTGACAATGATTAGGAGATTCCTACAGAACGATTGAAATTATGGATTTTGAATTTTGGATTATGGATTATGGAGAAAGATTAAGGAGACTCCTCCACTCCTCGTTCCTCGTCGGTCGGGAATGACGGAGTGCATGCCTTTCGTCTTTGCGAGGGCATTTGCCCGAAGCAATCCAGTAGCTCAACCCTCAGCCCTCAACTCTCAACTCTTCTGGATTGCTTCGCCTTCGGCTCGCAAAGACGGAAAAGACTGCCTTGGCAACCAGCTCAACTAGACATTGAATACAGAATGAAAATATTTAGGGTTTGCTATTATAAGTACAGCAAGCAAAATATTCTCCTCAGTGGTTGCCCCAATCAATAAAAGCATGTCCAATTTGTATTTCTTTTTTTGCTACGATAAAAAATGAAAGA
>DAOMPL010000034.1:0-36253 GCA_035444785.1 Edaphocola sp.
CCCTATCCCCTTATCTTTTTTTAAAGGTGTTGCATTTATTACTTGAATGTAAGAATGATAAAAAATATGTGGATTAGGGCTTGCTGAATAAAAATATTAATTTTTTTCCTTCATCTTTATAAAAAGAAAATTTATACTCGGTCTTAATGATATTTGTTTCGTATCATAAAAACACCTTACGTGTAGTCATTTTAACAGCAAACCCAAATAACAAGTCCTTTATTTTCTCACGCAAACATATCATGGCTTTCATGCCATACATTGCTGAAGTCGCCAATGACAAAGTGCTTGTTGTCTATTTGATATTTTGGATTAATCTGCAATAATGCGACTTCTTCCTTCCACACTTTTCGGTATTGGGGGTGCATAGTGCCTCCTTTTAAGCCTGCCGGCACTGCTGGGTCGTATTGGTATTGAGCGTCCACCAAAGTGCCTCTGGGATACATAATGCCCGGAATCCCTTTGCCTCTTAAATCACAATATTGAGGATGAACCAAACCTATTGTATGACCAAATTCATGTGCTGCTGTGGTAGAACCCAAATATAAGTTTTCGAGTTTGAAAAATCCTGTATTGCAATTAATAGCATCAACAAAAGAAATATTGCCATTTGCAAATTCTTCAATCCTGAAAAAATTGAGCAAAGGGTTGCGGTTGTTAAAAATGCTTTCTGGTGTTAAATTAGGTTGGAAACTGCCAATCACTGAACATTCCAATGTATAAAGTTTGCCATTAATCATTATTTTGCCTTCGGCTTCCGTCCACATTTTACTGATTTCGGTCGCCATTTGTTGGCTTAAAGCTTCATCCGCAGCCTTACCATAAATGATTATTTCTGCTTTTAAAAGGGCAATTTGATTGTTAATAATTTCTAGGATTCCCAAAGAGCTAAGGCTTTATGATACTTTATTTAATTGAGCTGTGGCACTCATTTCAAATATTAAATTTTCGTCTTTTTCAATAGCATTGCCCACTACGACTACCTGTGCACCGGCTGCAAATGCGGCGGCCACACCCTTTGCATCTCTAATGCCGCCTCCTACAATTAAAGGGATGTCAATATTACCACTAACTTTTTTTATCATTTTAGTGCTTATTGGAAATTGTGCTCCACTTCCGGCATCCATATAAATCAGCTGTTTGCCTAATAACTCCCCTGCCCAGGCTGTACAAAGGGCAATATCTGGTTTGTTATTTGGGATGGGAGTGGAATGGCTGATATAGGAAACTGTGGTTTGAACCCCTCCATCTATCAACATATAACCGGTAGGTAATACTTCCAGTCCACTGGCTTTCACTGCCGGGGCCGAAATTACATGTTGTCCGATAAGCAATTCCGGATTTCTGCCTGATATTAAGGATAAAAATAATAATCCGTCTGCCTCTTTGCTTAATTGAGAAGGGCTACCTGGAAATAATACTACTGGAATATCAGAGTGTTTTTTAAACTGCCTGATGCAATCATCTAAATGATCGCTGACCATAAGGCTGCCACCAAAAAAGGCATAATCGACTTTTGCGGCATTGCATTTCTCGGCTAATAGTGCTATTTTAGAAAATGCTATATCATCTGGGTCTATCAATATTGCGAATGCCTTTTTGCCCTCATTTTTGAGGTTTTGTAACTGCTTTAATATTTCGTGTCTATTTCCCATTCTGTCGGCAAAGATATATTTTATTTTATTACTTTTAGTTTGGCATATTGTAACATTATTTTCTTTATGCCAACGCCTTGTTCAAATTCAATAGTTGCCATCCTATTATTAGGGTTGCCATCGAGTCCTCTTATGGTGCCAAAGCCAAAACGTAAGTGCTCCACTCTGCAACCTTCTGTAATTTCGGATGGGTCACTTGCCGAAAAATCTGCTGAAGGGGTATGGGTATAGCTTGAAGTAGCTGTTGATGCTGGTTTAGCTGTGATGTTGGTAGCATTTGAAACGGGTTCTTTTTTCTTGAATCCCGGTCTGGAGTCGAAAATAGAACCTTGTTTAGCAATAGTGCCTATGGTGCCTCTGGCTCCGGCAAGTCCCGCATAACTTTTATCGATATATTGTTCCGGTACTTCTTGGATAAACCTGCTAGGGTCGTTTTGCACCAGCTGCCCAAAGCGGTATCTGCTATTGGCAAAGGTGAGCCATAAACGTGATTTGGCACGGGTCACTACAACATAAAATAGACGTCTTTCTTCTTCTAAATCTTCTCTGGTGTATAAACTCATTGCAGATGGAAATAGATTTTCTTCCAATCCAACAGCAAAAACACATGGAAATTCCAAACCTTTGGCAGCATGTATGGTCATCAGTTTTACCACATCTTCATTGTCTTCATTGTTTTTATCGGCATCGGTCAGCAAGGTGATATTTTGTAGGTAAGCACCTAAGCTTTTGTCCTCTTCCAGCTCTCCATCCACATTTGGGGTTTCGGTATATTCTTTGATAGAGTTTAGTAGTTCTTGAATATTTTCATAACGTTGTAAGCCTTCTACTGTTTTGTCGGCATATAATTCCTTTACTAAACCACTCCTTTTGCCTATTTCATAAGCCACATCATAGGCATTCTGGGTTTGGAGCATCGTTTGCACACTTTTTATCATGATTACAAATTGCTCAATAGCACTGCCGGCATTACCTCTGATACCTAATGAAGATGCATTTTGCAAAACCTCCCAAAGTGTTATTTGGCGTTCGTTTGCCATTACAATTAGTTTTTCCAATGAGGTTTTTCCAATGCCTCTTGTTGGATAATTGATTACTCTCTTTATGGCTTCTTCATCTCTTGGATTCGTTAAAATTCTTAGGTATGCAATTAAATCTTTTATTTCTTTTCTTTGATAAAAGGATAAGCCTCCAAATATCCGATAAGGGATATTCATTCTTCTTAAGCTTTCCTCAAAAGAACGACTTTGTGCATTGGTACGGTATAGTATTGCAAAATCTTTATTGCCAAAATGGTATCTTAGTTTGTATTCTGCAATGGCATCGGCTACATAACGCCCTTCATCATTATCGGTGAGTGTACGTACTAATTTTATTTTATCACCTTCGTCATTTTGTGTCCAAAGTTTTTTGGGGATTTGGTTTTTGTTGTTGCCAATAATTTTGTTGGCTACGTTTAAAATGCTTTGAGTACTTCTGTAGTTTTGTTCCAGTTTGATGACTTTTACTTCATCATAATCATTTTGAAACTGTAAAATGTTTTGAATGCTGGCACCACGGAAAGAGTAGATACTTTGAGCATCATCTCCCACCACACAAATGTTCTCATAAACGGCAGCCAATAGTTTTACTATCTGGTATTGGGCTGTGTTAGTATCTTGATACTCATCAATAAGAACATATTTAAAGCGTCTTTGGTATTTTGCCAATACTTCAGGTTGGGTTTTGAGTAATTCGTACATTTTGAACAATAAATCGTCAAAATCCATAGCACCATTTTTAAAGCAACGGGAAGTGTATTGGGCATAGATTTGACCAATTAAAGGTCTTTTAGATCTGGCATCTTCCTGCATGATTGAAGGCTCGTTAAGGTACTGTTGTGCACCGATTAAGCCATTTTTTGCTGCAGAAATCCTACTATAAACCAAATTAGGTTTGTAAATTTTATCATCTAAATTATTTTCAGAGATAATGCTTTTGATTAAACTTTTGGCATCATCAGCATCATAAATGGTAAAGTTGTTGGGGTATCCTATTTTTTGGGCTTCTACTCTTAATATTTTTGAAAATACGGAGTGAAAGGTACCAATATATAAATTACGAGCTTCAGAATTACCCAATATTTTGCCGATCCGTTCTTTCATTTCGGCAGCGGCTTTATTGGTAAAGGTCAATGCCAAAATATTGAATGGGTCTGCACCCAATTTCATCAAATGGGCAATTCTTGTAGTCAGTACCTTTGTTTTTCCGCTTCCGGCACCGGCTACTATCATTAATGGTCCTTCTGTATATTCAACGGCGGCTCTTTGCTGCTCGTTTAATTCACTTAAATAATCTGTCTGCATAAACTACAAAGGTACGATTTTTCATTCATGATATAAGGAGAGTGAGGCTCCTTTATTTAAATAATTGTTTGATGACCTAAAATAATATTGAGTAAAACAAAAAAGGATTAATACTCTATAAAGTACTAATCCATTAAAAATTAATGTGTTGGTTTTCTTTTAAACGGTCATGATTTCTTTTTCTCTTTCCTTACAAGCGGTATCTATTAATTCAATGTTTTTGTCTGTTAATCCTTGAATTCTGGCTTCTCCTTCTTTCGCTTCATCTTCACTCAAACCGTCTTTTTGTAGTTTTTTTATGGCTTCGATGGCATCTCTTCTATGGGAGCGGATGGAGATTTTAGCGTTTTCTCCTTCTGCATAAACTTTTTTCGCCAATTCTTTCCTTCTTTCTTCTGTCAATGGTGGTACAAACAATCTAATTACTATACCGTCATTTTGAGGTGTTAATCCAATATTTGCCATCATGATGGCTTTTTCAATAGGAGCAATCATGTTTTTTTCCCAAGGTTGGATGGCCACTGTTCTTGCATCCGGAGTGCTTACGTTAGCCACCTGAGATAGTGCGGTAGGGGAACCATAATATTCCACCATAATTCCATCCACCATATTTGGACTGGCTTTTCCTGCTCTTATCTTTTGCAACTCATTTTCCAAATGGTTGATTACTTTCTTCATCCCTTCCGTAGTATCCGATATTATCGTGTCTTTAAACTCTGACATAGTGAAAATATATTTTTTCGTTTGTAAAAACTACAAAAATAAGAAATGAAATCAATAAAAATTATTTTAATTTTTCTGCATGCAAAATCCGAAAGTTATTATTAATGTCTTTTTGAATATGTGACACCCATATTTTTGGATCAAATAGATGATTGGTTTCTTGTGCAAAGTTTTGGTTGAGTTCTAAAAAGAGGGCTTGCAAATGAGGTTGCAGTGTAGAAAAATTGACTATAGCCTTGTAAAACTGTAAAGCATCATTATTACTAACAAATAATGCTTGATGGGGCTCGAAATCTAATACATGTTGTTCCATTTCTTTTGCTTCTGCCGGTAAAATATATGGAGGATTGCTAATAATGACGTCAAATGCACCTAAAGAGTCCCAAGTGTCTGAATTTAAAAAATCAACCTTTTTAAAATTAATGGTAACATTATTGTTGAGTGCATTTTCTGCGGCAACCACCAAAGCTTCCTCTGAAATGTCAATACTTGTTATTATTAATTTTGGATTGTTCTTTTTTAAAGCAATAGCAATGCACCCACTTCCTGTTCCTATTTCTAACACCCTAAAGGGTTTGTTCTGCATCCATTTTAAAGTTGCAAACACTAATTCCTCAGTTTCCGGACGGGGAATTAATACAGAAGGATTAACTTTAAAGGTCATATTGTAAAAATAGGCTTCCCCTAAGACATATTGAACCGGAATTTTTTGCTCTAACTGTTGGATGTATTTTAAAAGGCTTTCTTGTTGTAAAGTTGAAATTTCTTTTTCTTGTGATAATTTTAAGTTTATAGAATCTGTCTTCAATATTGAAGACAGTAACAGCAAGGTAATAGCATTGCTTTCGCTATCGTCATAATATTTGGAAAGTTGGCTTTTTGAATAGC
Organism: Edaphocola sp.; assembly: GCA_035444785.1. Classification (GTDB taxonomy): domain Bacteria; phylum Bacteroidota; class Bacteroidia; order Chitinophagales; family Chitinophagaceae; genus Edaphocola. The sequence continues at coordinate 5,612 of DAOMPL010000034.1, forward strand.
TTATTGCTGTTTTGATGGTCATTAACATAAAATATTTGAATAAAGTTAGTAGATTAAAAGCAAAAATATTTCAATAAACAATTATTTATCACTAATTTCACATAATAATATTAATTTCGTAGCGATTAATCTGTTTTTAGAAATTTAAGAATTTTGATACTATATGTCACATTTGCATTTTAATGATTTAATAGTTAAGGATATAAGACAAGAGACCGCAGATTGTGTGTCTATTGCTTTTGAGATACCGGAAGCCATTAAAGATGAGTATAATTACCTGCCCGGTCAATATTTAACTTTAAAGGCCATTATTAACGAGCAAGAAGTTAGAAGGTCTTATTCTATATGCTCTGGACCTCATGATAATGAAGTGAGGATAGCCGTCAAAAAGCAAAGACCAGCGGGCAAGTTCAGCGATTGGGCTAATGATGTGCTTAATGTAGGAGATACTATTAGTGTGATGCCACCTTTAGGGCAGTTTACCCCAAAACCTTCAGATAAAAAGCATAGAAACTACTTGGCATTTGTTGCCGGAAGTGGTATTACTCCGGTAATGAGTATATTAAAAGCTACCCTTCAAAATGAAACTGATAGCACTTTTACCTTGTTTTTTGGAAATTTCAATAGAAATTCAATTATCTTTAAAGAAGAGCTGGAAGCTTTAAAGAATAAGTATATGAGCCGGTTGAGATTGTTTCATGTAATGGATAAGGAAAGCCAAGAAGCAGAGGTACTCAATGGTATGATATCTGTAGATAAAGTAAAACTTTTCTCGGATAAGAAAATGGTGGATTATAAAAATGTCGATGATATTTTTATATGTGGTCCGGAACCTATGATAGTTGCTTTGAGGGATTATTTTTTAAATGAAGTGCATTTTAGTCCGGAACGCTTATATTTTGAATTGTTTACCTCTCCGGATAAACCTAAAACCGTAAATAAAGAATGGGAAGCCAAACAGCAAAATGTGGATAGGTCGAAAGTAGGAAAGATTACCGTTAAGATTGATGGTAATAGTTTTGATATGGATGTAGCCTATGTAGGAGAAAATATTTTGGATGCAGCCTTACAGCATGGTGCCGATTTGCCTTATGCTTGTAAAGGCGGGGTATGCTGTACCTGTAAAGCAAAATTGGTTTCCGGTGAAGTTGAAATGGAAGTAAATTATGGGTTGGAACCAGACGAAATTGCCAATAATTTTATCCTTACCTGTCAGTCTCACCCAAGAAGTGAACATGTAATTGTTGATTTTGACGTAAAATAAATTTTTTTTTAAAAAAACTAATCATTACCTTTGCACCCCGATGATACGAAAAGGTTATCATTTAGGATGGTTCCGTAGCTCAGTTGGATAGAGCAACAGCCTTCTAAGCTGTGGGTCATTGGTTCGAATCCAATCGGAATCACTAAAAGGACAATACTCTTTATGAGCATTGTCCTTTTTTAATTGAAATACTTTTAATTTCGATATTTTGAAGTGTCTTTTTTATGAAATTTTGGGAGGCCTTCGAGCACCTTTGTCTCTTTTGGATACAGTAAAAGAATTATTAAATTTTGTTCAAAAAAAAATATTCGTTGGTTATTAAAATATTTCATTGTAAATTTATACCTTGTTAAAAAACACATTGTTTTTTATCGTTTTTATAAACACCAAAACAAAAATGGGAGTCAATCAAAAAGTTAACCTGAAGAAAGCACTACAAAAGTATTTTGGCTTTGAAGGGTTTAAGGGAGAGCAAGAAGCTATTATTAAAAGTATTTTATCTGGCAAAGACACATTTGTTATAATGCCTACCGGAGGAGGAAAATCACTCTGTTATCAATTACCGGCTTTGGTTTCAGAAGGAGTGGCTATTGTGGTCTCTCCTTTAATCGCATTGATGAAAAATCAGGTAGATTTAGTAAGAGGGTATAGCGATAATGATGATATTGCCCATTTCCTTAATTCAAGTTTGAGTAAACCTCAACAAAGAAAGGTAAAAGAAGACTTGTTGAAAGGTCAGACCAAACTATTGTATGTAGCACCGGAAACTTTAACAAAACAAGAAAATATTGACTTCTTCTCTTCTTTGGATATATCTTTTGTAGCAGTTGATGAGGCACACTGTATCTCAGAATGGGGGCATGACTTTAGGCCGGAATATCGGAAGTTAAGTGATATGATAAAGGAAATAAATGGGGAATTACCCATTATTGCACTGACAGCAACAGCCACACCTAAAGTGCAAGACGATATCGTTAAAAATCTTGATTTAAAAGATCCTACTATTTTTATTTCTTCTTTTAATAGACCTAATTTATATTATGAAGTAGTACCAAAAGGAAGTAAAAATCAAATTGAAAAACATATTGTTCGTTTCATCTCTCAGCATAAAGGGAAAAGTGGAATTATTTATACCTTAAATAGAAAAACAACAGAGGATTTAGCCCAAACGTTAAGGGCAAATGGGATTAGAGCTGTTGCTTATCATGCCGGTTTAGATGCCACCACTAGAGCCGAGCGTCAAGATATGTTTTTGATGGAAGATGTAGAGGTAATAGTTGCTACCATTGCTTTTGGTATGGGTATAGACAAACCTGATGTTCGATTTGTAATGCACTATAATATTCCTAAATCTATTGAAAATTATTATCAAGAAACCGGTAGAGCCGGTAGAGATGGTATGGAAGGAAGGTGTATTTTGTATTATTCCCATAAGGATGTTCAAAAGTTAGAACATTTAATGAGAGATAAGCCACTGAGTGAAAGAGAGATGGGTGCACAACTCATCGCCGAGACTGTTGCCTATGCAGAGTCAGGGGCTTGCAGAAGAAGACAATTGTTATATTATTTTGGAGAAATTGACAAGTCTGAAAACTGTGGAAATTGCGATAATTGTTGCCATCCTAAAGAAAAATTGGATGTGAAAGATAGTGTAAAAATTATTTTAGATACTATTGAAGCATTGGATGAAAGGTTTGGAATAAATTATGTTGTAGATGTAGTTTTAGGAAAAGCAAACCCTCAAGTAAAAGCTTTTAAACACAATAAGCTTGCTGTTTTTGGTGCTGGATTGGTTATGAAAATGGATGAAAATTTCTGGCTGTCTCTGGTTCGCCAAATGATGTTGGAAGATTTTATTAGAAAAGATATTGAAGAATATGGACTCTTGAAAATGACTGAAAATGGACGAAAATTTTTAAAGAAACCTTATTCAATTAAAGTGCCGTTGAATCAACAATTTGATGATGATATTGATGATGATGATGATGGAGGCTCCGGAGGGCATGTTGCAGCGGATCCTGTATTGTTAGAAATGCTGGTGGCATTGAGAAAGCAGGTAGCAAAAGAGAAAAAATTACCACCATTTGTAATATTCCTTGAAAATTCATTAGAGGATATGGCATTGAGCTATCCAACAACGATGGAAGAGTTGGAGAAAATTCAAGGAGTGAGCAAGGGCAAAGCTTTGAAGTTTGGCAGAAAATTTATCGATTTAATTGGCAAATATGTTGAAGAAAATGAAATCGAGAAACCCGATGATTTTGTAATGAAAAATGTGGCCAATAAAAGTGGATTAAAAGTATTTATTATTCAAAATACCGATAAAAAAATTCCATTAGAAAATATTGCCGCCACTAAAGAAATTTCTGTAGATGAATTGTTGAAGGCTATGGAAGCAATTGTAGCAAGTGGTACCAAGTTGAATTTAAGTTATTGTATTGATGAAGAATTAGATGATGATGAGCAAGAAGAAATCTTTGATTATTTTAGAAGCTCTGAGGATGATGATTTAAACGCAGCTTATGATGAGTTTAAAGATTATGATATCAGTATCGAATTATTACAATTAATGCGTATTAAATTCATGAGCGATTATGCTAACTAGTGGATTTAATAAAATATATGTCAAGGCTATTCTTTAAGAATAGCCTTTTTAATAGAGTTGTTTTTTGAATTTAGAAATGTGGAAATGGGTATAACTTTTGGTTTAGAATTTATTAATAGAAAATAAAAGGAAGTATTTTGCAAGCTGAAAAGCATAAATAACAAAGTTAGTCTTAATAAATATTTTGAATTCTGTAAATCAACAAAAAATAAAAATAGGAATTCTAGGAGCAGCAGATGCCGTTCTAGAGCGTGCCACGTTATGGCAAGAAGCCTCTTTGGGTGCAATAACTATTTTTTCTTTGACTGAAATTGAAGGATGGAAAATTAACCAAGACTATTTCGTAATGGATAATCTTGAAGCTTTATTAGTCCACGTGGACGCCATAGATCTGCTGAAATTGCCGGCTGATGAAGTTTTTGTTATCTTTGAAAAAACAGTAAAAGCACATAAGCATATTTTTTTTGAAAACCCTTTTGTCTTATCACTTGAACAGTTAAAATATTGTACCGTTCTTGCTAAAGAATCTAATATTATTTGTCAGCCTGGTTTGTATTTACGGTTTCAAGAAGATATTTTAGAGCAAGGTCAGAATGCTTTTAGGTTTTTAGATTCTGGAATATCTATTGAAAAAAGTAGAGATATTAAATATGATGATTGGTTGGCCTTAGTGAATAATCATGTAGATTTATTGTCTTCATTGGCTCATTCTCCCATTAAAAAGATTGATTCATTTGCCTTAAATTTAAACTATAAAATGAATACCTTGCTCAATTTCAGAATTTTATTTGATAATGGAGCTGTTGGTGTTTGTACTATAAACACCCAAGCTTTGGTGGAAGAGCAGGTGAGCCTTTTGTTTAATGAAAGAGAGCAAAAATTAATTGTGTGGACAAAAAATAGTGATCTATCTTATACTTTTTTTGATAAAAATTGCATTATTAATGCTATGGAACATTTTATTTATGCCATAAGGCATCAAATTGCACCAAAAGTTACTATTTTTGAGGTTTTAAATAATTCTGAACTTACAAATGGAATTATTAACCAAATTGCATTTTAGTCAAATTGAGGGATAATAAGAAATTTAGAATGGCCATAAATTGGCTCAAATATATAGACATCGTTACTGCAATGATGGCTTGGGTATTATTATGGATTCATCGACATAAGGTTATTCAAGATGATTATCCTGATATTTTTACCTATAAACAATTTTTTTTAAGAGATTATTTAATTACTTTTTTAGCCATACCTGTTTTCTGGTATTTTATTTATTATATTTCAGGGACCTATTTTAATGTTTATAAAAAGTCAAGATTACAAGAGGCTTTCAGAGGTTTTGTGTCTTCATTTATTGGCGTTACAATAATTGGACTCTTTGTTTTTGCGAATGACACAGAAAGTTTTACCTATTTTTTTAGAATTACAACTTGGTATTTTTTGGTACATTATGCTTTATTATTTATTAGTAGAAATATTTATTTAGGCTATATTAAACGCCAGTTAATCCAACAAAAAATTCAGATTAAGACCTTAATCGTTGGAAATAATGGTAAAGCCAATGCAGTATTTAATGAAATTATTAAAAATCCTAAAATTATAGGATATAAAATTGTGGGCTTGGTTAATTCAAATGATGTGCCACTCGCCCAAAATCAATATATTGAAAATTTACCTTATTTGGGAGAATTAAATCATATTGAAAAAATTATTGATGAGCAAAAGATAGAGCAAGTTGTGGTTGCTTTGGATACCTCTGAAAGAAAAAAAATCGAAGCAATTTTAATTCAATTGAGTTATAAACCGGTAGAGGTGAAGGTGATGCCGGAACTCTATGATATCATTTCAGGGATGGTACGCACCTCCAATGTATTTGATAATGTGATGTTGAGTATATCGCCGGAGTTGATTCCCAATTGGCAAAAGGTGATAAAAAGAGTGTTGGATGTTAGCGTGGCTCTATTTGGGATGATTCTTTTAAGCCCAATCCTATTACTCAATTTTTTAGGTGTAAAACTGACCTCTCCCGGTCCTATTTTCTTTTTTCAAGAGCGTATTGGACTTAATGGCCAGCCGTTCAAAATCATTAAGTTTAGATCTATGTATATAGATGCTGAAAAGTTTGGTCCGGCACTTTCAAAGGAAGATGATCCCAGAATCACACCTTGGGGAAGAGTAATGAGAAAATGGCGTTTTGATGAGTTGCCACAGTTTTACAATGTGTTAAAAGGAGAGATGTCTTTAGTAGGGCCTCGCCCGGAGCGAAAGCATTTTATTGATATTATTTGTGAAACACATCCCCATTATAAATATTTGCATAGGGTGAAGCCCGGAATTACCTCTTGGGGTATGGTGAAGTTTGGTTATGCCGAAAATACTAATGAAATGATTGAAAGGATGAAGTATGATTTATTGTATGTAGAAAATGCTTCATTGCTGTTAGATTTTAAGATTATGATTTTTACTTTAATTGTATTGTTTCAAGGAAGAGGTAAATAAATATTGTAATATGATTTTGAGTAAAAGGCAAAAGTTATACTTTGGTATATTGTTTCTTATCTTGTTTATTCCCAATTTTTTTGTCTTATTTAATTATAATGATATTAAGGGAAATATTAAGTTTAGTGGAGCTTATATATTGCTTTCTTTTTTTGTTTGGGCTTTGCCTTTGGTGCTATTAAAAACTAAGCCCTACTTTGTTTTAGGTTTTTTCTTTTTATTGACAGCTCCTATAGAAATTATTTTCGTAAAAAGCTTAGGCACCCCGCATACTGTGGGTTTTATAGACTCCATCTTTAAGTCCAATTTAAAGGAAGCAACAGAGCAATTAAGTGGTAATATTTTGATGGTGATAACTTTTGTTTTTATTCTGATAATATATGTTTGGCTTACCATTAAAATAAAAAATGTAAGATTAAATAAAAAGCTTAGGTTGTCGATTTTTTTAGGATTTATTCTGTTCAATATAGGAATCTTTTTTCAGATGTTTGCATTACAAAAAGGAGCACAAAGTGATTTAAAAGAAAAAATAAAAATTGCAATTTCTTGGGTTTTAATAAAGTATTCAAGAGTATATCCTGCAAATCTTTTGGTAAATCTGAACCACCAATTTGAAAATCAACGTGCTATTTCTAAATTGGAAGACAATCTTGTAAACTTTAATTTTAAGGCGGTGTCCAATAATCCTTCTGAACAAGAGGAAGTTGTCGTTTTGGTTATTGGAGAAACCGCCAGGTTTAAGAGTTTTCATCTCAATGGCTACCAACGGCCAACAACTCCATATTTGGATACTACACCCAATTTGTTATCTTTCAAAAATATGTATGCTCAGGCCAACCTTACTTCCATGTCGGTACCTCAGATTATTACGAGAGCAACCCCCCAAGACTATCAAAAGCAATTTTCTGAAAAAACTATAGCAGATGCATTTAAGCAAGCGGGTTTTTATACGGCTTGGTTTGCCAATCAGAGCAGTGAAACTCCTATTATTAAAAGATTGCAAAAGGTTATTGACTATTTTAAAACTAATAATAGTGATATAAATTTAATAGGGTATTATGATGAAGTTATACTGCCTGATTTTAAAAAGGTACTTGCGAATAATAGCAAAAAAAAATTTATTGTGATTCATTCTTTAGGGAGTCATTTTAGATACTCTAATCGTTATCCAAAAACATTTGAAAAGTTTACCCCTTCTTTGCAGGAAACAGGTTATAATAATTTGAGTTATGATAATAGGGAGTCTTTAATAAATGCTTATGATAATTCGATACTGTACACCGATTATTTTTTACATTTATTAATCCAAAGTTTAGAAGCTACACACCAAAAGGCCGTGTTGTTGTATGTTTCTGACCACGGTGAAAATCTTTATGATGACCAAAATAAATATTTTGCACATGGCTCTGTAAAACCTACTAAGCTGGAGTATCATATTCCATTTTTTATTTGGTATTCTAAACAATATCAAGAAGCCGAACCTAAAAAAATTGAAATATTAAAACAACATATTTCAAGCCCCGCCAGTTCCGGGAGTGCTTTTTATACTTTACTGGATATGGCAAATATTCAATATGAAAACGCTGCTTCAGAATTAACTAAAAGTTTATCTTCTGATAAGTATGTGCTTCCTAAAGAACGGTTTATGTTAAATAGCGAGCAGAAAGTAATACCCATACAATAACTATTGCCTTTTTCTAAATAATTGGTCACATTATTTTTTGATGTCTCATAACATAGGTTGACTTAAAGTTGTGTTGATAACTTTCGCAAAAAGATGTAATTTTATGAGTTTAGAACTTAGAGTCATGCGAAAATTTAGTGAAGCCTTTAAACGAGAGAAGGTTGCTTTGATACTTTCCAAGAAGTTGACCATATCAGATGTCAGCCAGACCTATCAGGTCAGCAAAAACTCTGTTTATGAATGGGTGCATAAATATGGGAATGTACCCAAAAATGAACGTATTGTTTATGAAAAGACAAGTGAAGAAAATAAAACCAAGGAGCTTTTAAACCGTGTAAAAGAGCTTGAAGCAGAGCTTGGTAGATTACACATTGAAAATGTGTTTCAAAAAAACATCATTGAATGTGGCAGTGAACTTATAGGAGAAGATTTGAAAAAAAAGTTTTCTTCCAGGCAGTAAAACAAAGCATAGAAACAACAAAAGGTATGCACAAGCAAAAAGATATTTTACAGGTAGTCGGCATCTGCAGGCAGGCTTATCACAAGCACTTTAAAAGAGCTCAGGCGAAAGACTTTGCTGATGTGCAACTTGTAAAAAAAGTTGCTCAAGCAAGAACGACGATGGAATACCGCAAGATGGGAGCCAGACCTTTGTATTATGCCCTGGGCATTGATAAAGTAGGCATCAATAAATTTGAGCAATTACTTTCCTCACAGGGTCTGAATGTGGTCACCAAAAGGAACTTTAAAAAAACCACCAATGGTCTTAGATGGGAAGAGGATATCAATAATATCAAAAATACAAGCATTACCGACATCAATAAAGTGATATTGGGAGACATTACCTATTTACCTGTTCAGGGAACATTTTATTATATCTATACGCTTAAAGATGCTTATTCTAAGCGTATTGTAGGGCTTTATGGTGCTAAAACACTAGAAGCTGTAAATGCAGAACATTGTCTAAAGCAAGCCATAAGATTAAGAGGGGCAAAAACCTTAAAAGGTTGCATTCATCATAGCGATGCAGGAGTTCAATACAAGAGCAATCTATATCGAAAAAGAGCAAAGTACCTTAATTGGAGTATAGCAGCCAACTGTCTGGAGAATGGCATGGCAGAACAATTGAATTTTATTTTAAAAGACCATTTTTTGGAAGGAGAGAAAATAAAAAATGTCACCCAACTAAACGTCTTATTGGGCAAGATAAAGAAGATTATCAATGAAAAAAGACCTGTAAAACAGTTGGGGTATAAAACACCTGTAGCATTTGAAAAGGCTCTTGAAGCAATACCGACAGCACAACGATCGGCATTTACATTTAAAGACCCTGATAAGAGAGGCATAGCAGGAAAAGGGGACTTTAAAGGAGGCATAAGCATGGAAGAAAGTTGACACCATTCAACAAAAAAACAGTAGCTTTGTTCCGAAGAAAAAAGACTACTGTTTACCGAAAAAGGATTACCTTTCTCCCACGGTCTAAAAGTATCCCTGGATGCATAGAGTCCCCACAACAGTGCATCTTCCGTTTCCTTTTGACAATGTAAAATTAAAACAACAATTTATTATTAACCATGAGAGTTATTAACACAAAACTTCTGAAATTGAAATTAAGTTGAAAAAATGTCAACCGTATTCATGGGACTTCAGTTAGTATTATTAACATTTTAATATTAAACTATTTGCTTAATTTTACTTCTAATAAACCAATATTTAAAAATATTTAGAAATGAAAAGTAACTCTTTTACGCCTTTCCAAAGATTAAAAAGTATTTTGAGGGTTTTTAAAATGCGGAAATTTATTATTCCAATGTTTAAAGACTTCTTTTCTGGACGGTATAAAATGCCTTGGGGAAGAATGCTTTTATTTGTACTAACTCTGGCCTATTTGATTTGGCCCATTGATCTTGTACCGGATTTTATAATTGGGTTAGGATGGATAGATGATATTATTGTTTTCTCTATGGCAGGCAATCTTCTGGAAGAAGAACTAAAAAAATACAAATTGTTTAAAGAAAGTAATAATGGACAGCCTGTCGTGCTTTCTGAAAGATGGCGATAGAAAATGTGATTTTATTAAAAAAGCTTGGATTGAAAAATTCAAGCTTTTTTTTTAATGAGATTTCATGGAGGAGTCGGGGTTTTCTTTTACCTTGCATTCCTAATAGTTTTGTTTTAGGGTTTTATGAATTTTTCTCAACCGGTGTTAATTATAGGGCAGGGGATTGCCGGATCCTTATTGAGTTTTGAGTTGTATAAAAAAAATATTCCATTTATTGTGATGGATTGTTCTTCAAAAAATAGTGCCAGTACAGCATCGGGAGCAGTTTTGAATCCTTATTCCGGAAAAACCGAGAAGGGTGTACAGAGGCGGTTAAATATGTATAATGCCGCTATCAATACTTATTCTGAATGGGGTAAACTGTTGGATGCCCCAATATTACAATATTGTGAATTGATCAGTTTTAATGAAGATTCAAAAAATATACTTTCAACAGAATCTGGGCTAAATACTTTTTTTTATAAAAACAAAATAGAGCATATTGAAAAAGTAGCAGTTGTACAGAATGAAACCCTGTTAAAACTTTGGAGACGCTGGCTTGATGATAACAAGCTATTGATAGAAGAGGAGTTTAACGCCGAATTACTTCAAAGTAAACATGGGTTAAGGTATAATGGTAAATCTTTTAGTAAAATAGTTTATTGTAATGGGGTGGCGGCAATGGAAGATCCAATTTTTTCAAAATTGCCTTTTACAAGAAACAGGGGTGATGTTTTGATTTTGGAAATACCCGGATTGCCGGAACATTTTATTTTTCAAGTAGAGGGTGTTCGGCTCATACCAAAAGGAAATCATATTTTTTGGTGTGGTAGTAATTATCTTTGGGAATATGATGATATGAAACCCAATAAAGAATGGGAAGTTCAGACTTTAGATATTCTAAAGAGGTGGTTGAAAATTCCTTTTGAATTAAAAAATCATATTTGTGCTAAAAGGCCTACCACTGCCGGTCAAATTCCTGCTATTGGTTATCATCCTAATTATCCGGAAATAGAAATTTTTAACGGATTGGGTACCAAAGGTTATTCTGCTGGTCCATTTTGGATTAAAGATTTTGTGGCGAAAAGTTTTCTTAATGAAGAGAAAAGCTCTTTTCAAAGCTTTCTGGATAAGCATTTGAAAGTAATGAAGGCATAAAAAGAGTATGGTTCATTGTTGTATTGCAATGAACCATACTCTTTTATTTTTATCAGGATGTTACTGTTTTCACTAGTCCTTAATGTAGATTGTTTTTTATCATCATCCTGCCGGTATAATCAATTCGATTCATTAATAATTTGATATTATGCTCTGCAAAATACTCATCTACTGCTTTGCGGCAACCTTGCCAATGCCCATAATCATCAATAATCAAGACTCCATTTTGAGTTAATAAAGGATAAAGGTGCTGTAATTCATGTTTGGTAGATTCATACCAATCGGTATCTAAGCGGAGTAGGGCAATGTCCCCCTTGTGGCAAGGTCGATGGAATGGTATCTTCAACTTTTCCTTTTACAAAAATCAAATTATTGTCAGGGTATTTTGTGCTTTTTAAATTCCTTTGAACATCAGTAAGGTCAGCAAGACACCATACAGATTCTTCCTTATTGTCTAAAGAAGCTTCCATGAGTTGGTGGGCATCATTACCGTCAATAGCAACATCATTTTTTGTGGGTGCCGACATGCCTTCAAATGTGTCATAAAGGAATATTTTTCTATCCAAAATGTTCCTGTTTACAAGCATTTTTGCAATTAGCATTGCACTACCACCTCGCCAAACACCACATTCAATAAAGTTTCCTTGGATGTTATGAGATAATACATAGTTTACTGCACTGTATAGTCCATACAATCTTTCAACTGAAGTCATCGTGTAGGGTTTGCAAAAATGGAATAAGTCCCAAAATTCTTTTTCGTTAATATCAGGATAGTTCTCTTCTATTTTGGTTCCTTTTTTTACCAAATTATAGCCTAATTTGTTTAATCCACTTATAATGGCCTTCTTCATGATTTTTAATTTTTTTGTCCTTGATTCCTTAAAAGTAAATGGAATTTTTGAACGGCAAAGATAAATAAAAATATTCCTTAAACTGTGTGAAATGACCTGGGTTTACATCTTTGTATTAAATTTCACATCATTTGAATAAGGGAAAATTTGTTGTTTTTCTTATAGATTGCTTAGTATTATTTTCTATAAAATGGCATAAAAAGAGAGACTGTATATGGGTAGTATAAAATATTATCACTAAAAACAAAATAATGTGCTACTTTTAATTTTGCTTCGAGAAAGAAAATTATTGAAAATATGAAAATATTACATACTGCAGATTGGCATTTAGGTAAAAAGTTAGACAATTTTAGTCGATTAGAAGAGCAGCAACAAGTTTTAGAGGAGATTGTTCAAATAGCTAAAGAGCAAGCCGTAGATATGGTTCTGGTTGCTGGGGATCTTTTCGATAATTTTAATCCTAGCAATGAAGCAACAGAGCTTTTATACAAAACTTTAAAGAAACTGGCACAAAATGGGAAAGTGCCTGTGATTGCTATTGCAGGTAATCATGATTCGCCAGATAGAGTAAATGTTGCCGATGTGTTGGCAAGAGAGAATGGGATTATATTTATTGGAAGTCCAATAGATGTTGTTCCTACTTTTTCTTTAGATGGTGGTTTTGAAGTAAAGCAATCTGAGCTCGGGTATTTAGAAATCAAACTTCCAAAGGTTGATTTTCCAATTCGTTTACTTCATACAGCTTTTGCCAATGAGGTGCGACTAAAAGAATATTTTGGAGAAGATAAACAAAAGGCTTTACAAGAAGTGCTTACCCAGAATTGGCAAGCCTTGGCAGATAAATACTGTGATGACGAAGGAGTGAATATTCTAATCAGTCATTTATTTATGATGAAAAGAGGAGGTGAGGTTTTAGAGGAGCCGGAAGGAGAGCGGCCTTTGAATATTGGGAATGCTGATGTGGTGTATTCGGATGCTATCCCTAAGCAAGTACAATATGCGGCTTTGGGGCATTTACACCGTTATCAAAATGTAGGAACACGTCAGCCGGTTGTTTATAGCAGCTCTATATTGCCTTACTCTTTTTCTGAAGCCGGACAGCAAAAATATGTTGTAATTGTAACCTTACAACCGGGAGAAGAGGCTTCGTATAGCACCATTCCTATTACAAGAGGGCGAAAATTAGAGCGAAAAAAGTTTGATAATATTGATTTTGCAATAGATTGGTTGCAGCAGCACCCGGAGGTGTTGGTAGAATTGACTATCCAAACAGATGAATTTATTAAAAATGATGACCGGAAATTATTGTACCATTCCCATTCCGGGATCATAAGGATTATTCCAGAAGTGAAAAAAATTAAAGAGGCTCAAGGGAAGCACCAAGCCATAGACCTTAAAAAGAATGAAACCGAATTGTTTATTGATTATTTTAAATTCAAAAAAGAGGGTCAAGAGCCCAATAAAGAAATATTAGATTTATTAATGGAAATAGTAGCATCTTAATTAGTAGAAAGATATGGCTTAGGGTCTTTTAAAAAAAAAAAATAAAAAAAGTTTGGTGGTTAAAAATTTTCCTCTTACCTTTGCAATCTCAAACAGCGCGAGGTAGAGCAGCGGTAGCTCGTCGGGCTCATAACCCGAAGGTCGTTGGTTCGATTCCAGCCCTCGCTACAAATATAAAACGTTATAAGTATTAATTATTTATAACGTTTTTTTTGTTACGAATATATGGAGTAATGGAGTTGTTTCTTGCCTCAACCATTGATTATTTCAAATAATCTCAAGGCATCTCTTTATATTTGCACTTATTTTATTCAATATAAACATGACAGCACAAGAATTTATTCGATTGGCATTGGAAGAAGATATTCAAAGTGGAGATTTTTCTACTCTTGCTTCCATTCCTGAACAAGCAAAAGGCAAAGCTGTATTGAAATTAAAGCAAGAAGGTATTTTGGCAGGTCTGCAATGGGCACAAGATATAGTTCATTTTGTAGAACCCGATGCTAAATTTGATGTTTTTTTGAAAGATGGAGACCGAATCGCTTTTGGTGATATTGCATTTGAATTACAAGCAAAAGTGCATACCATATTAAAAACAGAAAGATTATTGTTGAATACGATGCAAAGAATGAGCGGCATCGCTACGCTTACGCATCACTATGTGGAAAAAATAAAAAATTATAAAACAAAAATTTTAGACACTCGTAAGACAACCCCATTATTTAGAATGCAAGAAAAGCAGGCCGTTTTAATTGGTGGTGGTTGCAATCATCGTTTTGGTTTGTATGATATGATTATGCTTAAAGATAACCATATTGATTTCTGTGGTGGCATCGAAAAGGCTATTTTGAAAACTAAACAATATTTAAAAGATAATAATTTGGGTTTGAAAATTGAAGTAGAAACCAGAACTATTGATGATGTGAAAAAAGTTTTAGCAACTGGAGGAGTGGACAGAATAATGTTAGATAATTTTGTACCTGTCCAAATTGAAGAGGCTTTGGCCTTAATCAATCATTCTGTTGAAACAGAAGCTTCTGGAGGTATTAATTTTGACAATATAGAATCTTATGCTGCTACAGGAGTGGATTTTATTTCTGTAGGAGCATTAATTCACCAAGCAAAAAGTTTGGATATTAGTTTGAAAGCTCAAATTTAGCATTTTGGAAAAACTATTATTTATTCTAAATCCCAAAGCTGGAGTTGATAGAAATAAAACTATAGCGTCTGCAATCAAGGAACATTTAGATAGCTCCCTTTACGATTGGGAGCTTGCATTTACACAATATGCAGGTCATGGAACCTTATTGGCAAAAGAGGCCATAGAAAAGGGGGTTAAAACCATAGTTGCAGTGGGAGGCGATGGCTCTGTTAATGATGTTATTCAAAGTCTGGTAGGTAAAGATGTGGCATTGGGTGTCATTCCGATGGGTTCAGGCAATGGTTTGGCAAGGTCGGTGGGGCTACCATTAAAAGTAAAAAATGCCATAAAGGTATTGAATAAACGAAATATTCATGCTATAGATTTAGGATTGGTAAATGGGGAAAAGTATTTTATTTCCAATGCTGGTGTGGGATTTGATGCAGTAGTTACCAAGGAATTTGCAAAAAGCGATAAAAGAGGTTTCTTGTCTTATATAGATATTATCGTAAAAAAGATGTTTAGTTTTAAGTCTAAAGATTGGGAAATTGAAATTGATGGTAAGGTATATCATCATAAAGCTTTTATGCTAACTATTGCTAATGGTCCCCAATTGGGATACAACTTTCAAATAGCTCCTGTTGCTATCTTCAATGATGGAGTTTTTGATATTGTTGTCATCAATAAGCATCCAAGGCTATTGACAGGAATTATTGGTTTGCAGGGATTTACTGATACGCTTTTGAAGAATAGGTATGTGAGTCATTATACCGGCAAGAAAATTGTAATTAGGAATCAGGAAAATGATACCATGCAATTGGATGGAGATTTCGAAGAATGTGTCATGCCTTTGGAAATAGAGATTCAAGAAAAAGCTTTAAAATTATTATGCCCATAATAACTATTTAAAATAGTTAATTTTTTAATGGAATTATTTATCTAAATTTGTAGGATATTTCTAAAATATAATGTCTTACCATCTCCCGGAAATCAAAAAAAAGAATGTTTGGCTTCCCTTGCTATTAGCGGTTGTTCTGATAGCCGGGTTGGTGGGAGGTTTTTATCTCAGTAAAATATTAGGAACCAAAAGAGATTTTTCTACTTTAATGGATAGAAACGATCGTTTGGGAGATATGATAGATATTATTTCTGAAAAATATGTAGATTCAGTAAGTTCAGATTCTTTGTATAATGATGCCATTAGCGGTATTCTGCATCATTTGGACCCACATACTTCCTATATCCCTGCCAAAGATTTGGATTTGGTGAATGCAAACTTAGATGGTAATTTTTCTGGTGTAGGTTTGGAATATCAAATTGTCTCTGATACGCCTATGATTTCTATGATTACTCCCAACAGTCCTGCTTCACTTTCTGGTGCTGAAACCGGTGACAAGATTCTTACAATTAACGATACTGTAGTTGCCGGGGTAAATATTACGAAGAAAGAATTAGTAAAAATGGTGAGAAAGTCAAGGTTAAATGTAGTTAATTTTGAAGTATTCAGACCGATTGAAAATAAAAAATTATTGTTTAGGATCAATAAAGGAGCCGTAGAAATCAACAGTATTGATGCAGCTTATTTGATGGATAAAGAAACCGGCTATATCCGCATAAAAAGATTTGCAAATAATACTTATGAAGAGTTTAAAGACCAGTTGCTGGCATTAAAAGAAGCCGGGATGAAAAAATTGATTTTAGATTTACGAAACAATGGTGGAGGTTATTTGCAAGCAGCCGTAAATATTGCAGATGAATTTTTGTCTGGTAATAAATTAATTGTTTATACGTATGGCTCTAAAATAGGTAGAGAGGATTATGTAGCTTATAGGAATGGAGCATTTGAAAATGGACGTTTGATGATTGTTGTGGACGAGAACAGTGCATCCGCCAGTGAAATATTGGCAGGAGCAATTCAAGATTGGGATAGAGGTGTGGTCATCGGTAGGCAAACTTATGGCAAAGGTCTTGTACAAGAGCAATTTGAAATGGGAGATGGTGCCGCATTGAGAATAACAATTGCACGGTATTACACGCCTGTTGGCCGTTCTATTCAAAAGCCCTATACGGAAGGGAGAGATAAATATTTTTGGGATAAGACACATGAAGAACCCGATAGTACAAAACAGCAAACAACAAATGCTCAGTTTTTTACCAGTTTAAATAAAAGAAAAGTCTTTGGTGGTGGAGGTATTTATCCTGATATAGTTGTTTCAAGAAACTTGGAACATTATTCTAAAACTTTAGCAGAAATTATTAGTAACCCAAAGTTAGATGAGTTTATTTACCAATATTATTCAAATAATCCACAGAAATTTAAAAGGATAAGTAGCTTTAAAGAATTTGACCAAGAAATTGGTTTTGGAGGAAGCTTAGGTAAAGCATTAGAAAAAGTGAGTAGTCAGATAAGTCCATCTTATAGTTCTGTAGTTAAACGCAACGAGACAGAGCAAAAACTATTGGAAGCCTTTGTAAAAGGAACTTTGGCAAGGATACAATTTAATAATGAAGGTTACTTTATGGTAATAAACCGAACCGATAAATTATTAAAAAAAGCTTACGAGGTAATAAATAGTGAGCAATATTCAAAAATTATAACTGGGCACACTGTCGAGCCATAAAAAGCTTTGTTCTTTAAAGCTTGCAATGAAAGTGTTGTTCCCATTGGTAATTAAAAAATAGGGACATTGCAATTGGCTGTAATATTGTAGGGTTTGTTTTAAAACATCTTCACTTAATGCTACTGTTGTGGCTTTGCACTCAATCAACATCCAGGGTTTTCTTTGAGCATCATAGATTACCACATCATATCTTTTCTTTAAATTGTTTATTATTAATAGTTTTTCTAAAGCGATTCGTCCTGCAGGATATTGATAATTCTTAACCAAAGCTTGAACAATATTTTGCCTTACCCATTCTTCCGGAGTGAGTATCAAATATTTTTTTCTGATGGTATCGAAAATGAATTGCTTACCCTCATTTTCTTTTACCAAAAAATTTGGAGTTGGATAATTTATTGTAATTTTCACATTGGCAAATATCTTATTTCTTAATTAAATATTTCATTTTATAAAAAAAATATTTTAAATTGCTGATATTTCTATACTTACAAATTTTTACGTTTATGAAAACAAGACAAGATATTGTAAAAGATTGGTTACCTCGTTATACCGGAATGCCTTTAAAAGATTTTAATCAGTATGTGTTACTATGTAATTTTGAAAACTATGTGGACTTGTTTTCAGCCAAATACAATGTCCCGGTTTTTGGAAAAGATAATCCAATGAGCTGTGCTTCTGCTAATGGTATTACTATAATAAATTTTGGCATGGGAAGTCCTTCAGCTGCTACTATTATGGACTTGTTGACGGCTATCAGCCCTTTACCCAAAGCGGTATTGTTTTTGGGAAAATGTGGAGGATTGAAAGCAAAAAATAATGTTGGAGATTTGATTTTACCTATTGCTGCAATACGTGGAGAAGGTACTAGCAACGATTATCTTCCGCCTGAGGTGCCTGCCCTGCCTGCTTTTGCTTTGCAAAAAGCTATTTCTACAACTATTAGAGATAGAGGCCACGATTATTGGACAGGTACTTGCTATACCACTAATAAAAGAGTTTGGGAGCATGATAATAAATTTAAATCCTATTTGAAATCTATTAGAGTAATGGCAATTGATATGGAAACGGCAACTATTTTTACCGCCGGCTTTGCCAACCAAATGCCTACTGGTGCATTGTTATTAGTTTCAGACCAACCCATGACTCCTGATGGAGTAAAAACTTCAAAAAGTGATAAAACTGTAACAAAAAAATATGTTGAAGAACATTTGGATATTGGAATAGAATCTTTAGAACATATCATTAATAATGGTCATACTGTGAAGCATCTATTATTTTGATTGTTGAAACTTTAGCTTGATAGTACTTTTATTATTTTAGTTAAGATATTCCCCTAAAAACAATAAAGCACAGCTAAAATATATCAACACGCCTGTAACATCCACAAGTGTAGCCACAAAAGGGGCTGAGCTATTGGCAGGATCTAAACCAAATTTCTTTAAAACAATAGGCAGCATAGAACCAGATAGAGAACCCCAGAGTACGATAAAGAACACAGCCGATGCAATAGTTAAAGATAAAGGAAACCAAACATTAGAATAGATATGTGGTTCTATCCAATACCCTAAAATAACTCTTGCAAAACCAATCAATGCCAATGCCAGTCCTAGTAAGGCTCCGGAAAGGATTTCCCTTTTCATTATCCGCCACCAGTCTTTTAAAGTGACCTCTCCCAACGCCATTGCCTGAACGATTAGGGTAGAGGCTTGAGAGCCACTATTGCCACCACAAGAAATAATCATGGGAACAAATAAAGATAAGATAATAAGTTTTTCAATGTCTTTTTCAAAAATTTGCATGGCGTGAAAAGTCAACATTTGACCCACCATCAAAATGGCCAGCCAGCCCACACGGCGTCTAACCAAACCCAAAATTGGAGTGTCTAAATAGGGTTCGTCCAAGGCTTCCGAACCACCAATTTTTTGAATATCTTCGGTAAACTCTTCGTTAGCTACCCAAAGGATGTCATCTATGGTAACAATTCCTAAAAGGATATTATTTTCATCTGTAACCGGTAAGGCAACTCTATTGTTTAATCTGAATATCTGAACAGCTTCTTCTTGGTTGTCATTGGCCTTTAAAGCTACCAAACGGTCGTCTATTAAGTCTTTCACCATAGTATTGGGAGCTGCCAACAATACTTTCTGTATTTTAAGGTCATCTATTAATACTCCGTTGTCATCTAAAACATAGATAACATCAATGGTTTCAGACTCCTTGCCAAATCTTCTGATATGTTCTAAAACCCGGTCGATTGTCCAATGTTTTTTTACGGCTACATAATCGGGGGTCATCAATCGTCCTACACTATCTTCTTTATATCCTAAGAGCTTTAGAGCTGCTTTCCTTTCTGGTTCCGGTAGTAAAACAATAAGATTTTTTACAGCATCGCCATGCAGTTCAGAGAATAAAGAAGTAAGGTCATCTGGTGGTAATTCATTTATGAGTTCAGAAATTTTATTACCGGGAAGCTTTTTTAGTATTTTTTCTTGAGTAGGGAAGTCTAAAATTCTGAATACATGGACAGAGCGTTCTATGGGAAGCAATTCAAAGAAATGAACAGCATGTTCCGGCATCTCGTCTATCAACTCTTTGACATCTGAAATGTTTTGCTCTTCTAAAAATTGAATTAAGTCTTGGTCGATTCCATACTCCAAAAAATGTTCTACCTCCTCTATTATTGATTTTGTATTTGTATCCATAAAACCTCCTTTTTTATAGCTCAAAAGTAAGCACTAGTCTTTCGTTGGCGAATTTCCAATTTTTTTATTAATATCAGAAAAAGCATTGGATATTTTTTCTAAAACATAATGTTTTTTTAATGTTTTGTAGGTTAGAATCAATTATCTTTTCTTGGGAAATATTACTTATGGTTGTTGAGTGCGTTAAGTTTACTATGCCTATACCCAAAAATAAAATAGACGACTAAGCCAAAGAGCATCCAGAATAAGAATACAATCCAACTTTTAACCGGAATTTCAATAATGAGGTAAAGACAGCATAGCAGTCCTAGAACTGGGATTAAAGAGTATTTTTTATAAATACTCAAAGCACTAAATCCAGTTGCAACAAGTACAAAAAACACAAATAACACTTCATCAAAAGCTAATTGATAAAGATGTTGGTAGTTAAAATAAAATCTATCCCAAGTAAAATATAGAAAAAGACCCAAGATAATAGGCAAGAAGTATCTCGAATTAAAATAAGGTAGTTTAAACTTTTGTTCCGGGCTAGGAGGTGGTAATCTCAATACTCCACCACAAACCAGTATGAATGCAAATAAGGTGCCAATACTAGTAAGGTCGGTAACAATATTGGCATCAATAAATAAAGCAGGAATCGCTACTAAAATACCTGTAATTATGGTGGCAAAAGAAGGCGTTTTGAATTTCGGATGAATCTTGGCAAATTTTTTGGGTAACAATCCATCACGGCTCATACTCATCCATATTCGGGGTTGTCCTATTTGAAAAATTAACATTACACTAGTGGCGGCTATCACTGCACTAAAGGAAATAATTCTTCCGATTATAGGTTGGTTAATATAATCAAATACAAAAGCTAAAGGGTCTGTTACGTGTTGAAACTTACTGTAATGCACCATCCCTGTAATTACCAATGCTGTCAGTACATAAATAATGGTACAGATGATTAAGGTGTAAATCATACCTTTGGGTAAATCTCTCTGAGGGTTTTCGCATTCCTCTGCTGTAGTAGAAATAGCATCAAAACCAATATAGGCATAGAATACCGCTGATACTCCCATTAAAACCCCTTTAAAGCCATTAGGTAAAAACGGTACATAGTTATCGGTATTGATATAGAAAAAACCTAAAACTATTACCACAGCTAAAATAGCCAGCTTCACTATGACCATGGCATTGGCACTCTTTTTGCTTTCTTTGATGCCTATATATGCTAATGCCGTTACCAGAATGACTACCAAAAAGGCTGGGAGATTAACAATAAACTTAAAACCTAAAAGTTCAGGAGCTGTTTGCCAGGCTATGGAATGGAAATTGTCGGCATGAGCCATGAAAGCAGCCTTTGCAGTGTTAGCATCAGAGATGAGCCAAGCAGGGAGGTGAATGTTCACCGCTTGTAACATATTATTGAAATAGCTACTCCAGCTGATAGCAACCACAATATTGCCTATGGCATATTCTAAAATCAAAGACCAACCAATAATCCAAGCAATCACTTCTCCAAAAGCAACATAAGAATAAGTGTAAGCACTACCCGATACAGGAACTCTGGCAGCAAACTCAGCATAACATAGGGCAGTAAAACCACAGGTAATCGCTGTAATGATAAACAGAAATATTACTCCCGGACCTCCTTGGTATGCCGCCATGCCTATCGTGCTGAAAATTCCTGCACCAATGACAGCCGCTATTCCCATCATAGTTAAATCCTTTACCTTTAAGGTCTTTTTCATTTCTGAGGAATCTTTTGCCAAATTTTCATCCACACCTAATAATTCTGGTGTAACATCAGTTGAGTTTTGAATAGCTTGTGAAAGTGATTTTTTTCGGAAAAGTTGTTCTAACATTATTGAGATTTTAGATGATGAAAGTAAAAATAAATATTTATTATTAAAAGGAATAAAAAAATATTTTTTAATATTTTGTTTTCTAATGTGAATACAAATACTGTTTTAAATTCAATATGATGGACTATAAAACTATTGTAAGTAGCTTTTTCCAAGGTTTTTGATTTGATGGTAAGGTTATAATGATTCCAATTAACCCTAAAGCATACGAAGCATACATCGGAATTTCTATAATGAACAAATTTATTAAAGCTAAAACTATTAGAATACTTCCTGAAACTTAAAAATATGCTCTCATTTGTTTGCCTATCTTGTGTTTCAATTTTGTACGGGCGTTTGATTAGCCTAACGCATAAGGTGGTGGTAGCTTTTCGAGGGGGCGGATTTTAGTTCTAAATTTGAAATGAAGCTGACGTCTCAAATATACTAATAAGTTTTAAACGAAGTGCTGTGCCGGCTCTATTGCTAATTTGTATGTTGAACTAAACCTACGGTAGCCTTCTGCACTAATCCGTAAGTTTCCAATTCTCTAAAAAACTATTTATAGCAACAAAAAATAATGCCGGAAGAATTAAGGACAATTAAATACCCTAACCGTGCCGGTGACGATTTAAAAGGTTTTCAGAATTATTAATGAGATTTCAGCGGAATATTTCTATTCTCGACTTTAGTTTGCGAAAATGTCCGTGCTGTAAAACAGGCACACTCTTTACCATAGCAATCTTTGGTAAACGCGGACTACCAAAGAACTATTTATCGGATCTCCAAACGGCTCCCGAATCTTAATGATTCGGGTAGGGGAATCTGTGTGAAAAATTGAAGTAAAATGGGGCAAGACACCGTCCAACATTAGGTTTTAGTTCCACCACCAACAACAAAGATGGCTTTCCGGCTGTTGAAAAATAAGAAGATAAGATTGATAACTCCATAGCAACTCGAAACATAACCGGTTTTCCCGAAAAAGTCGGGACTGGCTGTTCAACAGCGGTCTCATGGCTTGCACTCCGTGCGCCACGAAACCTTAGTTATTAGCTGACGTCTTTTTAATTTGTGATATCAATAAAATCTTTTTGAAAAATTAAAACGTGTAGTAAAAATAGAAGGATTAGAACAATTATTGAAATAGAAAGACGCTTGAAGTTTTTCAATTTTTCGTTTCTAATTAATGAAGTTTTAAGATATTCTAATTCTATAGAATTTTCAATACTTTTTTCATTTTCAAATACACTTCGATACTCTGTTAAATCAGAATTATTTATGTTTAATTTTTTTTCCGAAAGATAAATATTAGGATATGAATGATATTCAGATGGCAATTTTGATTTAGGATTGCTTATTGGCAAAATTACCTTGAATAAATAATAACAACTAATTATTGTTGATGTGATTACTAATATTAAAACAATAATATTACAACAAGAAATTTGTTCGAAATACTTTATAAATTTTTCTATTCCTTGTAAGTAATAGACTATAACAGCTCCAATTATTGCTGTAATTATTGCTGTTTTTGACTCAATAAATCTTATGTTTTCTTGGTTGTCTTGTATAAAATTGTAAAGTATATCTTTTTTATCCATTTTTCTTAATTGTTATATATCCTTTAATTCCTTTTTCTGAATTTTTGTGCTTTTTTTCTTGAAAACTTAATTGACCTCCTTTAGAAGATGGCCAAAATCGTTTAATAGAATCATCATATAGAATTTCGTTGTATCCATTTGATAATTTTGAAGCTCTATAAACACATTCTCCGATAGCTTTTGGGAATAAGTCCTCATCAAAACCTATAACAGTTACAATAGCTTTACTATATGCGATACCAATCCCAACTTTTAATTCAGGTAAATCATATCTTTCTTTTAATAAAGGGTTAATCATTGTTCTTAAAAGTCGAATAAATTCTTCGGCGACCTTTTTTGGTTTATATACAGAATTATTATCTTCAGCACTGAAAATTGATAAAAATCCATCTCCAAGAAACTCAGTAATACTGCCGTTATTTTGATTAACCAAAATTAATCCAATGGTGTTAATTGCAGTATTTTCATATAAAACACGTTGAAGTTGTGATACTCCAGTTTTATTACTAATTGCTTGTAATAGATGTTTAGATGAATCTCTTGTGTCCAAAACTAAAGCAATAAATTGACCTACTTTTCCTTCACCATTCTTAAGCATAGGGAATCCGGGTATTGAAGAAGGTGTATAGCTTTCATTTAAAGCACTAAATGTTCTATTGCTTTTTTCAAGAATATCATCTTTAACATCATTCCAAATATTTTCTGCTTTCTCTAATTCAGTAATTAGGATTTCCTTTATTTTTTCGTCAGTCATTTATTTTGGTTAAGAGTTTTTTTGCAAGATGTCAGCTAACGGTTTGGGGCTTTGTGATGGTGGGGCAATCGAAGAACGTCAGTTGATGATTGCACCAAAGCTCGATAGTAGTACAAATGCCGAGCCTTTAACTTTCAGCCCCACTATTGCAAAACCCTTGTTCAAGCGACACCTTCGGTGAGCTTTCTTCCAAGCTCACGTTAACACTTTTCAAAAATAAGCTTTCTATCTTTAAAATTCACAAAAAAATTTCAGATATGAAAGGAAATCCCATTTCAGCAAAGCCGCTCAACGAAAGTGGACAAATTTGGTTGCAAAAGACCTTGCAACTTTTGAAGGTTCAGGAATACGGTAAAGGTTCGGTATGTAATTAGGCGTTCATAAGGTAGGAGATATGGAGTTTCAAAACCGAGGTTCACCACAAAAGCTTCAAAAAGCCGCAGTGTGAAAATGAAACCAGTTTTGCAAAAAACCTTCTCCCTAAAACCACCTTATTTTAGGGTAGGGGAGGCTTTGCAAATACGCGTCAAAGTTTGGAAGAGCAGCTCTATATCTTCACGAAGAAGAGGTATTGACATCACAAAAATGAAGACCTAAAAAGCTACAAAACCACCTACACAAAAGCGTCTTGCTGCATAGCGTCGCTGAATGATATGCTGAGCTTGTCGCTGAACAACGAATAGCAAAAAGCCCTGTGCCAACACACAGGGCTTTCGCTTCACCAGGCCTTTCTTCTATTCGTCATAATGTTGTAGGAGGTTTCATCTTTTTCTCTTGCCAAATTCATAACCTAAGCCAACTCCTACATACAAGGTGTTAAAGTGTTTTTTATAGATAGCAATAGGATTTATAGTATACCTTAAATTGCTATTTAAAAATAATCCTTTCCAAATCTTGAATTGGGGATTGACACCAACTGTAAATCCCAATGTCCATTCTTTACCACCATCTAGTATTGCTTCGCTTTTATCGATGAAAGGAAACCATTGTATATATGAGTGATGATAAATTCCAAAATTTAAACCTCCATTCAAGTTGATTTTACTTATTTCATTACTTATTATCTCGTAACCGTAAGATAAACTAATCGATCCATTTCTATAATACCATAGGTCTCCTTCCATAAGATTGTCATAATAAATTGGTTCTTTACCATAGCCCAATGCAGAAAATGATATTCTTTGCTTATCTTTTTGGATAGTATAAGTTAATTGCGGCCAAACAAAGCGATAATTTTCTTTATAAAAAAAGTTTTTTTGTGGAGGGGAAAAGACATTGCCGTAAATTATATAATCAAAAGCAAAGGAATGTTTTAATTGGGCTTTACTTGTTTGTCCAAGTAGCATCATTAGACAGATTAAAAGATTTTTTTTCATGATAAATAATTTGAAACAGCCATGAAATAATTCAATCATGGCTGTTGGGTAATAGTTATTGTTTATTGAAACTTACACTTTTTTGAATACCGCTTTGTTGGGCTGTAATATAATAATTGCCTGGTAGCAAATTACTTGCTGAAATTGAAAATGTATTTTCATAATATTGACCTGTATAATATATTTGCCCGTCTAAGCCGTGTATCCAAATGTTTATTGGGTCAATAGCATTTGCCTCATTTAGATTTACACTAACATTCATTTGGTTATTCACAGGGTTTGGAGCAACCATTATTTCCGGAGCTATAGCTACATGCATAAAATTTATGGTTTTTGAAACGGTACTACAACCGTCACTAACTGTAATCGTGCCACTATAGTTGCCGTTAAAATTGGAAACAGAAAATATATTGTCAGCCCCTAAAGGCGCTGTAGGTGTTGTAAGCTTATCCCATGTCCAATTGCCAGTAGTTGTCCATGTGTACCTCCTACTATTACCTCCACTTGCTACCCATTGAATGGGCATATTTGCCATTGGAGAGCCATTATGTATAAAAATAGTTGAAGGTCCATTTAGTTGTAAAGGTTTATATTCGACTCCAAGATTAACTGCTGCCCAAGCGTTTTGGGTTTGGATTTTCTCATTACTACAGTTGCCATATATGACATGTGCTGCTAAGATTGAACCATTTCTTGAATCTTGGTAAATTGAGTTTGAGGTTAAGAAATTATCTACATTGTAAAATACAATATCTCTTGCTTTGTCTGCCCCAATACCACTAACATTTACATTATTCCAAGTACCTTCGGGTGCATTTGCAGAACCAGTAGTTAAAAGATAAAACCAGTAGTTTTGTACACCATTATTAATGTGTATCCCTCCTAGACAATTTCCATAATACCATCTTGGACCATGATAAAAGGCTGGTTGGGCTTGGTTATGGTCGCTACATCCCTGAGCAGCTCCATATACCACCGATTGGGCTGGATTGTTCATCCATCTCCTAATTTGCACATCTTCACCCAAAGACCAATTTGTGTGTCCTCCATTAATGTACCTTTCAATCTCATAACCAAATATATCAAAAAATGATTCTCCAATTGTTCGGGCTTCTCTGTTGCCATCTAAATTTCCATTTGCAACTGTCCACCTTAAAACTCCATGGCAAAATTCATGTCCCATTACATCTTTAATTGCAAAGTGATTGCCATTATATTTGCCTAATCTTATTACTTCGTCTGATGGATCCCACGAATTTGTTGTTGTGGGTATATTGTTCATGATTTTTACCTCAGTACCATTATTGTCATAACTTTCACGATTAAATTTTTCTTTCCAATAGTTCCAAACTTTTGTGCCAATCCAATGGGGCGTTGTTACCACTTCATCTTCCCAGTCGTCATCACTATCGAAAGCATTTTTTGTGCAGTTTGATATGTTATAAGGCCAGTTACAATTATAGCCTCCAAATGCAGCTGTAGAATGATATTTTTTTGTCCAAATTTTAGGAGCATTAGCATCATCACTTCTTAATACATAATGTGAGTGCAGCCCTCCTCGCCATCTTGTATCTAAATATACATTTGTACCATAACTATATGAAAGATTGCCATGACCGTAACTTACGGCATCAATATCTCTAAGTATCGTTCCGCTTTCTGCATCAACCAATATTTCATGTGTAAATTCAGGAGAAAGAGATTTAATTGTAAATTTCCAAGCCAATGTAAATTGCTCCGATGAATAATCTTGATTGTCATTAATTTTTGCAATCAATAATTCTCCTATAGGAAATGAAGTTGCATTCGAATCATCTTTCCATTCTTTGTAAGAATCTTCATAAACGGAATCTTGCCAACTAAAGATATTGTCTTCTCCTCCAAGATGATTAATTGCAGCATTTAATGCATCCTGTTCTGAAATTTGAGGGTTTACATCAATATTCAAACCTTCAGCCAATTTGCCATTTATAAATTCTATTTTTCCATTTTTATGATGAACAATAATTTCTGCATATTCAACTCTAAGCCCTTTGTAATCTTGACTATATCGAGAATGTGTCATTTTTTTGCTTTCTTCCATGAAAGGATAATCGTCATTTGTTTCTCTACTTAGAACAAAATTATCATCATCACTCATTCCAAAATTTAATTTTATGTCATTGAAATTTTGAAAAGTTAAATCACTTTCCGGTCTTGCTTCAAACCACCCAGTAGAATCAATTACATTGAAATTTTGTGAAATAAATTCATTGCCTGATTGCAAATAATTGGGTCTGTAATCTTGTGCAACAAGACTTTGAATTCCACATAAACCCATAGCTAAGATTGATGTGGTTAGTACTTTTTTAATCATATTTTTAATTCGCTTACCATTGTCCTTTTCAACATAGGCGGTATAGCATTTTTTTTAGGCTATGTTGAAAGTTGGATCGATTTCTTGAAAGGTTGAATTTAGTTTTTGGCATTGCAATATACATTCAATATTTATTGTAAACGAGGCTTTTTTCAGATTTGCCATTCCATCTATTTTTGTATGCAAAAGTTCAATTTATATTCAACTGTTCGGATGAAATCTCCTACAACGTCCGGCGGCTTGACGCATGCAGGGTATTTTAGCACTACTGTTGATGCGAGAATCGAACTTCAAATATAGTACAAAAGTTCGAACGGAGCAATTCACCCCTGCTTGCGTTCAAACCGCTTGTTGTATGCAGCCAAAGATTTCACTCTCTGTTTTGCTGATTAGTGATTTTCGGATGATGATATTAATAAAAGTAAAACCTCTATGCAAAGGTTAGCTTTTACTTCGACTTTCGCTCAATACGAGTGTGCGTTGGTTCTGTGTACCTTTGCATAGTGCTTGACATTTATAGTATTCAGTCAAAATAGCTCCTTACTTAAATTGTATAGAATAAAGTTACATGTGGGCGATAGTACGTAACAGCCATCTTTTTCAATTTTGGCGAAGGTATTGCCATCAGAAAAGATTTCATCTCTTTTGACATCTTCTGTTTGGGCAAATACTGCTGAAGAAAATTCATTTGCAGTGATTAGTATAGTAAGTTTTTTCATTTTGTTTAATTAGTTTTTAATATAGTACCCATTGTAACCATATAATGCAATGTAAATTTTTGGATATAATATGTTAATGATATTTTCAACTAATAAGAAGTGGTTATTACTAGTGTATTTGAATTTAAAAGACGATTTTTTTTGTATGCTATTTAATGTATATAACTTTTCTAATTTTTTTGAATCTCTTGTTTTGATAGCTATATCTTCAAGAATAAGAATGGTTATAACAATCTCTGTATTAGAATATTCTAATTTATAAATATTTGAGATGCTAAAATTATTTCTATTTACTTCATTTCCAAATACACTCTTATCATCATTATGGCTTATCTTTTTATCTATTACAGAAACAGCAAAAATTGGCTTGTTGGAATTGTCGTAAATAAAATAGACATAATCTGCTGGTAGCCTTTCTTCATTTCCACAACACATATTGAATTGTTTTATTTTTTGCAACTGTCCCTTTTTATAATAGTAGTTTTTTTTTCTAAATAATGTCCTTTTTTGATTACTTAAATATACTTTTTCTTCAATAATTTTATTGTTGTGCAAGGTGTATATGTACGTGTCGTTATCAAATTTATAGGATAGTTTTTTTTCTATTGATTTATTGATAAATGTACTATCAGGGTAGTCAGCATAAAAAATTGTGTCAACCTTTGAACCGTTATTTAAAGCGTTATTGCTTGTATTGGAACTAAAACTAACAAAAATATTTTCTGAATATTGAGCGTTGCTTATAATGGTATAATGCAAGGTTACGGTTAATATTAAACAAAACCATTTCATTTTTATGTTATTTAAAATTTATCTTTTTATAAAAAAGAGTTAATGCATAGGTAGTTCGTATCTCATAAAGAGGTTGATACTTCAACTTTCCTTTGTCGTCATATTCAGGAACATAAAGATTTAGAGGTTTCAGATGGTTATACTTTGCTTGGAAATCTGCTTTTACATTCTTATTGAGGTTAGGCAGCGAAAGCATATGTTCTAAGTGATTTTTCCATTTATTATAGAAATCATTAGCGAGTTCGTTAGGGTCTGATATGCCCTTATAATTACCTTCTGGTTTTTGTTTTTGGTGTTTCGTCGCATCCCATCCATAACTCCCCCTACCACATAAAATATCTGCACCGTCCCAATGAGTACTCCCATTTGTTATATCCTGCCCAAGAATAGATTGGATTACGCTACCAATGCATATTTGAGTATATCCTCCATTACGTTTTTCTTCAGAAAGTATCTCAAATCTTTTTGCTTCTGGTGCAGTTTCACCATAAGCTTTTATGTGTGGATAATTGTAATGTATTCTGGAGATTGTAAATGCTTCTCGAGAAAGTTCTATCATATCCTTATAGCCATAAGGTTGTGAACCTTCTGCAAATGTGGTAGCTGCTTTTTTTACTAAAAATGAATTTTTTACATTAAGAGGCTTTGGATTAATATACTTAATCTTTTCTCCAACCTTTTTATTGCTCTTATCGTAAACATCTTCTACTATTTTTTTGTCTGCAAGAAATACATTTTGACTTCTACCCTCTTTACCTAAATACTCACCATCAACTTTATAATAATATCCACCCTCCAAATTATCTGTATTACCTCCACCGTCTGCTTGTAGCACATTATCACTAATCGCCTCTCTACTAATTGCCGAATAGGGGTCGTTGGGGTTATAACTATCCAAAGGAGTGTCATTGTTAGCAAATATATTCGTTCCCATAATTAAATGATTTTTAAAAATTAAAAAAAACATCCTATGGGGCTTAATATATGCCCCATAGGATGAATAATAGGATTAAGAAATAATCTGTGTTTGTGGTGTATCGCAACAAAGACTATATACTTTTTTATACATTTCTGCCCTTTGAATAGGGTCTTCAATATTCAGAATTGTTTCTAATTGTTGCAATAACTCCATATTGCCTATTT
>DAOMPL010000035.1:0-33195 GCA_035444785.1 Edaphocola sp.
ACGTATCTTTTTTTTTACAAATTGAAAAAGAAAAATGAATTTTTAGAACCCACCTTGATTAAAAATAAAAAAGGTTTCTAAAATTACAATGAAACTTTAGAAACCCCTCCAATAAATAATAAATTATTCTGTTAATAAATCATCACTTCCCTCTTCATTCTTTTTCTTCATCAAAGAGAATACCAAGACACCAACTAAAATAATTGCTAATAATCCATTGGCAATGGTATTAATTGTTTCAGCTTTTTCAAAAGTTTTATCCTCATACTTAAATTCTATCTTATGTTTTCCGGCAGGAATCTTTAAACCTCTCAAAACATAGTTTACAGGAATAATCTCAGTCGGTTTTCCATCAATATAAGCCTTCCAGTTTTCAGGATAATACACTTCTGAGAACACTCCGAAACCTTCATGGCTATTATTGGATTCATACACCATTTCAGGTAAACTATATTTTGTCAACTTAATATTGGAAGTACTATCTTTTTCAAAATTAGCAGCACCTATTTTTTGCTGATAACTATCTCTCACAATAGCTTCGATAGCTGGCTGAAACCCTTTAGCAGCAGAATCCGTTTGTGGTTCATAGATAGAAGGTGCATCTAAATCTGCCATAGCCTCATCAGCCGTTTTTGCATATTTAACTTTGGCCACAAACCAAGCATTGCCCAAGGCTCTTGGATTAGGAATAGCCACAGCTCCTTTGTCGGTTTTATTAATAATATATTTGGTATTCAACATGTCTAAAACAGCAGCATTCCCTTTTGTTATTTGATGTGAAATCAAATCTTGATATGATTGCAATTTAGCAGGATGATACCCTCCAACGGTTTTTACAAAATAGGAAGTTTTGGCATCATTCACATAATCTATCGTCAAATCTAATACCCTAAAATCCGGATCCTTATCTTGTTGTAATATTTGTGCAATGGCAGGACTAGGAGTAAAGAAATTTTGCTCAATGGTATATTCATCCATATACATCCCTTCATTCAAATAACGTTTGCCCACTCCCCATAAATCAATAATTGAAGCAAGACCTATGATAATTACAGCTACATTACCTTTTATTTTCCCCTTCAATAAAGCCCAAATTGCTCCCATCGCAATTAATATAAACACCAGACTTCTTAAACTGTCTTTTAATGCCATGGCTGCCCTATCGTC
Source organism: Edaphocola sp. (assembly GCA_035444785.1). Lineage (GTDB taxonomy): Bacteria > Bacteroidota > Bacteroidia > Chitinophagales > Chitinophagaceae > Edaphocola. The sequence goes on from DAOMPL010000035.1 coordinate 1,168, forward strand.
TTTGATAGCACGCAAGGCTTTGCCTCCCTGTTCTCCAAAACCTTTCAAAATCTGGTCATCAGACATTCCTTTATAATCCATGCCAAACTGACTAAATAATATCAAGGCTAACATTAAACCTAGGGTTACAATACTGGCATTTTTAAATTGCTTGAAAAGATGCTCATCATTTTGTTGCTCCGAACGTTTTTCCAAAATATACAATCCCCAAAACGCCAATGCTACCGTAGTGATAGTGGTGATGGATAATGCCATATTAGGAGAACGGAATTTGTTGAATAACGGGAAATTATCAAACAACCAAAAATTCAACATTTCAAAATTCTTTCCCCAAGAAATCATAGCAAAAAATACACCCAATCCAAATAACACCCATTTCAAACGGCTCTTAATAACAAATAATGCCAAAATAGACAAAAAACAAACGATAGCACCAAAATACATAGGTCCGGAAAGAAAAGGTTGCGGTCCAAAATATGTAGGAGCACGCTCTGTCATTTGAGCCACTTGTTCTGATGGAGCTCCAAGAGAGGACAATAAGCTTCCATAATTAGAATCTTCACCAATGTTTTCACCAGAACCCCCACCATAATAATTCGGGATAATTGCACAAAAAGTTTCGCCGATACCATTACTCCAAGAGAAAGCATAATCCTTTGCCAAGCCTCCTTCCTTTGCCTGCATCTTATCATCTTGCCCATGAGTTAATTCACTAGCACCTCCTCTCATTGAATATTTTGCATAACTTGAAGTCCCGGTAATTAAACTATATACAGAAAAAGCACTCACCCCTGAAAGTATCAAGATAATAGCAATGTTTTTTAAAGTTTGCATCAACTTCCCTTCTTTAATACCTTTAACTAAAAAGTAAAGTCCTAAGGCTACAAATAAAAATAAACTGTAATAGATTATTTGCAAATGCCAAGCAGAAAGGAAAAAAGCTAGAAATAAGCCATACAAGAAAATGCCGGCTACTGTTCTATTTCTAAAAATAAAAATCATCCCTCCAATTACTCCCGGCAAATAGGCCAAATCCATAACCTTTGTAAGGTGTCCTGCCCCTATTAAAATAGGTATATAAGAACTTAAAGCATAGGCTATCCCACCAAAAGCAGCTATCAGTGTGCTGGCCTTTAATGATTTCAAAAGTACAAAGGCTCCTATCATCGTTAAGAATAAAAAACCAATTGGATTAACCAAAAAACTGGAAGGCTGCATTTGCAGAGTCGAAGATAATTTATGAAACCATAAACTGTTGCTGGGCTCATAAGTCATAGCCGTTGGCATTCCGGAGAAAATACTATTGGTCCAATGGGGCGACTGCCCATGTTCTTTGAAATAAGTATCAGCATCTTTAGTCTGATAAATCCAACTGACCGTATCATGTGGTGCCAATAAATCTCCCTTTAAAGAAGGACTAGAAAACACGACACTGATTAGAAGAAAGATTACTATTGCAATAATATTGGGCAACCACTTTTTTAACATTCCTTGAACTTGCATAAATTTTTATACTTAAAGATAATTTCAGTTTTTAATAAGCAACAAAAATAAAAGATATTTACATAATATCAAGAAGAAAAACATTTCTACTCAATTGACAACAGATATTTCCGGCAAAAACATTAAAAAATCTGAATATTATTTAATAAAAAACTTAGCAAATCAATATTATGCACTTTAACTCTCTTAGAAAATAGCCTAAAAAAAATTAAAATACTTATATCCATTTTCAAAGCCTAAATTTGTAGCTAAATTTTTTGATACCAATGAATCTAAATAATCCATCAGGGAATGACGTAATTGCAGCAGCAAGATTTTTTTTGGAAAGCAAACCCGAGACAATTGACAGTGCTACCCTATCATCTTTGAAAGGAATAATAAATTTCTTAGACCACCAGTATTATGTGAAAGACAATCCTATGCTGGCAGATCAAGAATACGACTATCTTTTCCATTTATTAAAAAATATTGAAAATAAATATCCGGAGCTGATTACCCCAGACTCTCCCACACAAAGAATAGCAAAAGGACTTTCTTCGAGCTTCAAAACTGTAGCCCACATGGTACCCATGCTCAGCCTAGAAAACTCTTATAATGCCGATGACTTAAAGGAGTGGGACAGAAAATGTAAAGAATTAACCGGATTGAAAAACATAGAATATACCGTAGAGCCCAAGTATGATGGAGCCGGAATTTCTTTAATTTATGAGAACAACAACTTACTAAGAGCCACCACAAGAGGGGACGGTGTGCAAGGCGACGACATTACTATTAATGCCAAACAAATAAAATCTATTCCATTATCTGCACCTTTTTCAGAAAAGCAGCTGCAAAGTATAGAAATCAGAGGTGAGGTTATTATAAAAAAAGAAGTTTTCAACGCTATCAATCAAAAAAGAGCTGTCGAAGGCTTGTCAATTTTTGCAAATCCAAGAAATGCAGCCTCAGGCTCTTTAAGGATGATAAATCCTGAAGAAGTGGCTAATAGAGGACTACATGCCGTTTTATACCATGTAAGCTATCATACAAATTATGAAGAGCACCCAGAGGATAATGTCATATTGAACAGTCACTTCCAAACGTTGCAATGGCTTGACCAAATCGGATTTTCAACTCCTCATCTGGACATGTTGAAAACCGACAGTATAGAAAAGGTAATAGAATTTTGTGATGCTTATGAGCAAAAGAGAGACCAACTGCCGTTTGAAATTGACGGTATGGTGGTAAAAGTAAACCCCATAGCCCAACAAGAGCAACTAGGTCAAACCTCTCATCACCCCCGGTGGGCAATTGCTTATAAATTCAAGGCAAGACAAGCAACTTCTATTTTAGAAAAAGTTGAATTTCAAGTAGGCCGCACCGGCAATATTACTCCGGTAGCAAAAATAAGTCCGGTGAATATTGGTGGTGCCACCATTAGCTCCATATCCTTATTTAATGAAGACATCATCAAAGAAAAAGATTTAATGATAGGCGACACTGTTTTGGTTGAGCGTGCCGGGGATGTGATTCCGTATATCGTAAAATCATTGCCGGAGCTAAGAAAGGGCCAAGAAAAGCCAATAATTTTCCCTGTTAATTGTCCGGTTTGTGATGATGCATTAGTGAAACAGGAAGGCGAGGCAGCCTGGAGATGCGTAAATGTAAACTGCAATGCCCAAGTGGTAGAAAAGTTGATTCATTTTGGCAGTAAAGATGCTATGGATATCAGAAATTTAGGCGAGGCTAATGTAAAAAGATTTTTCGAACTGGGATTGGTGAAAAACATTAAAGATATTTACCAATTAGATTTCTCAAAGTTGTCAGGTTTAGAAAATTTTGGTCAAAAATCTATAGAAAACCTAAAAATTGCCATAGAAAATAGCAAAACTCAATCTTTACACCGATTAATATTTGGCTTAGGCATCCGTTATGTAGGAGAAACTACCGCAAAAACATTGGCAAAAGCCGTTGTTGACATCCGTGACTTTGAGAACTGGGATGAGGAAAAACTTTGCACTTTAGAAGATGTAGGCCCTAAAGTAGCACAATCGATAGTTCAGTTTTTTTCCAATAAGGACAATGTTAATCTTTTGAACGACTTATCAGCATTAGGTTTAAACCTAAAATCAGACCAGAAGGAAGAAGCCGAGTCCGGAGCATTTTCAGGCAAAACGTTCTTGTTTACCGGCACTTTACACCAGTTCAAACGAAGTGCAGCAGAAGAATTAGTTGAAAAGATTGGTGGCAAAATATTATCAGGAGTCAGTAGCAAATTAGATTATCTCATAGTAGGAGAAGCCGCTGGTTCTAAATTAGAAAAAGCTAAAAAACTAGCCTCTATCAGAATATTGGAAGAGGAAGAATTCATTCAATTATTAACCGAAAAAGGGCTTAGCCTATAATATTTCTGTTAAGATATTGTTTTGAACAACTTTTTATCTAATTATTAATTGAATAATCCATTACATTTGCCTTTACATCATATTAAAAAAACAAGATGAAGATAATAGAATTTATGAAAACTAAAATACTGGTACCCTCTGTAATTTTTGGGGCTTTAGCGGCATTTTTGTCCTTTAGATATATTAATACCTATGCCCAAGACGATAACCAAAACGCAATTATCCAAAGTACGGTAATGGCTTTAATTCAGGAAGGCCATTATGCTCCTTCTGACATCAATGATGCTTTTTCAAAAAAAGTGTTTGAAAAAGCTTTGGAAAGTTTGGATTATGACAAAAGATTTTTTCTAAAAGAAGATATTGATGCTTTGAAAAAACATGAAAAAGATATTGATGACCAAATCAAAGAAAACAGAACCGATTTCTTTAATGACCTCAATGCCATTTTTGTAAAAAGAGTTCAAGAGGTTCAATCTTACTATGCCCCAATTTTAAAAGTACCTTTTAACTTTAACCAAAATGATGACATACAGTTAGACGGTAAAAAATTAGATTATGTAAAAAACAATACAGAGTTAAAAGACAGATGGGAAAAGGCTTTAAAATACAGAACTTTGATGAAGTTTGTAGATTTGCAAAAGTCAGATGCCCAAAAAGTAAAAGATTCTGTTGGCTACAAAGCTCAATCTGATGTTGCCCTCGAGCAAGAAGCAAGAACATCAGTAGAAAAAATGCAGGTTCGATTTTTCAAACGATTAAATAAAATGAATGAAAACGACCGCTTTTCTATTTACATGAATGCCATCACCAGTGCAGAAGACCCACACACCAACTACTTTCCACCGGAAGACCGCAAACGTTTTGACGAAATGATGTCCGGAGAATTTATTGGTATTGGGGCACAATTACAATCTACGGATGAGGGTTTCACCAAAGTAGTAATGATAATTACAGGTAGTCCCAGCTGGCAGCAAGGGCAATTGAAAGCTAATGATATTATTGAAAAAGTTCAAAGTGACTCTACAAAAGAGCCGGTGGATATTGAAGGTTATGAAATTGACGAAGTGGTAAAATTAATCAGAGGAAAAATAAATACCACTGTAAAACTTCACGTTAAACACCCGGATGGTACCAGACAAATCATTGCCATCAAAAGAGGAAAAGTAAATACGGAGGACACCTATGCCAAATCCAGCATTGTAGAAGAAAATGGCAAGCGAATAGGTTATATTTACCTGCCTGAGTTTTATACCAATTTTAATGGAAATGGTAGCAGAACCAGTAGTGAAGATGTAAAAAAAGAGGTAATCTCCTTAAAAGAAGAAAATGTAGATGCCATAGTTTTAGATTTAAGAAATAACGGTGGTGGTTCTTTGGGAGATGTGGTGGATATGGCTGGCATTTTTATTGGTACAGGCCCGGTAGTGCAAGTACGTGCAAGAAGTAATTATGTTACTACGCTAAGCAGCAGAGAAAGTGAGCCTATTTATTCCGGACCATTAGCAATTATGGTAAATGGAGGTTCTGCCTCAGCATCAGAAATTTTAGCAGCTGCTATGCAAGATTATGGAAGAGCAGTTATTATTGGTGCCAATACTTTTGGTAAGGGTACAGTTCAAAAATTGGTGGGCCTCGACCCTTTTGTTAGCCCACAACAAAGAAAAGCCATAATACAAGCTTGGGAAAGTGCTAAAAAAGGTGATGCCGTTTTTGAAGGTATCGGTTCTTTAAAATTAACTATCCAAAAGTTCTACCGCATCAGTGGAGGTTCTACACAACTCAAAGGTGTAACCCCTGATATTTTACTTCCGGATGCTTATGCTTACTTGGATGAATATGGCGAAAGAAAAACCCAATCTGCATTACCTTGGGATAAAATAAAAGCCGCCCAATACACTGAAATCAACAATATCCCCAATTTGAAAAAATTTGTTACTGACAGCAAAAGCCGTGTAGATGCAAATGAAACATTCAAATTGGCAAAACAAACTGCTTTAAGACTGAAAGACCAACAAGCTAACAATATTTTTCCTTTAAGTTTGGTAAAATTTAAAGCTAAGCTTGAAGAAAGTGAGGCTATTACAAAAAAATTAGACGAAATAGACAGTGCTAAAACAAAATTAGTAGTTATCAATTTGAAAAAAGATTTAAAAAGAGTAAACTTAGACACTGCTTCTATTGAGAAAAACAAGAAATGGCTCACTGCCTTAAAAAAGGATGCCTATTTGAACGAAACCGTAAATGTATTGAATGAATGGGTAAAACTGGTAGCGTTAGCACCAAAAAGAAAATAAAAAATAAATCCAGCTCAAGCCAATGCCATAAAACAAATGTTTTATGGCATTTTTTATTAAAACCTAAAGCCTAATAGACTTCACCTGATTAAAATAGGGCTTCAACACCTCCATCATATTTGATGCTTCAGTATGACTTAAAAATATTTGTGGCAATTCTAATTGTTTCAATAAATAAAACAAACTATCTACACGACTAGCATCCAATCGATCAAAAATATCATCAAGCAAGACTATAGGTGTTTTATCCAAATCCCGAAGCCATTCCATTTGAGCGAGTTTCATACTGATTAAAAGAGATTTTTTCTGCCCTTGTGAAGCATGAGTTTTATATGGTTTTCCATTCAATAATAACAGCCAGTCCTCAGAATGTAAGCCTGAAATACAACGCCGGGCTTCAATATCTCTATTTCTATTGTACAAAAAATAATCCAACAATTGATCAGCATTGGCAATACAAGGCTGGTAAACGATTTCAATATTTTCCATCTTCTGCGAAATAGATGCATAAAACCGGTAACTTAATGCCGGAATTTTTTCAGAACATTGCTTTCTTTTTTCAATTAAGTAAGTTCCAGAATTGGCAAGTTGCCTATCGTAAATATCTAAAAGGCTAAAGTCTAAAGCATAAGGATTCTGTTTAAGGTAAGCATTTTTCTGCTCTAAAGTTTTCGAATACAATATTAAATTTTCTAAATATTCAGTGTCCGATTGCGAAAGCAATCCATCAAAAAACTTTCTTCTGATGGCACCACCACCATTAATTAATTCAATATCATCAGGAGCTATCATTAAGGCATTAAAGGTTCCAATATATTCTGTAATTCGCTCTACAGGAACATCGTTCACGAATAATCTCTTTTTTTGCTCTTTCCAAACAATAGTAGTCTTCAGCGTCTGAGCTTTTTTTTCAAAAACGCCTTCTAACCTAAACCCTTCTTTACCTTCCTCCACATTATTTATTTCTTTGCTCTGAAAATAACTTTTAGAAAAACACAAGTAATAAACCGCATCTAACAAATTGGTTTTGCCGCATCCATTTTTCCCACTTATGGCAATAGCCGGAGCATCCAAATCAAAGTTTTGAAAAGAATAATTCCGGAATTGTGTTAATGATATGGACTTTAACTGTTGCAAATCTGGGCAAAAATAGGTATCTAAATGTAAAATTGGTAAAAAAGCATAACTTTACCATAAAATTTACTATTTTCGCATAATAAAATATAATAAAAGTGCAAACACAATTCGATAAACAACAATATTTGGAATGGTACGAAAGCATGTTATTGCAACGTAAGTTTGAAGAGAAAGCAGGACAGCTATATGGAATGCAAAAAATTCGTGGTTTCTGTCACCTTTACATTGGGCAAGAGGCTGTTTCTGCCGGTATTATTTCTGCCACTAGACCCGACGATAATTTAATTACTGCCTACCGGGATCATGGTTTAGCTATTGCAAAAGGGATTTCTGCCAATGAATGTATGGCAGAGCTTTATGGCAAGGCTACCGGTTGCTCCAAAGGCAAGGGAGGCTCCATGCACTTTTTTTCTAAAAAACACCGGTTTTTTGGTGGACATGGTATTGTAGGTGCACAAATCGGAGTAGGTGCCGGTATTGCTTTTGCAGACCATTACGAAAACAATGACAGAGCCACTATTTGTCTCTTTGGTGATGGTGCCGCCAGACAAGGTATCTTACACGAAACTTTCAACCTGGCTGTATTATGGAATTTACCTATCGTATTTATTTGTGAAAACAACTTCTATGCCATGGGAACCTCTTTAGAACGTACCTCTAAAGTATTAGACATTTTCAGGATGGCTGATGCTTTTGACATGCCAGCAGATACCGTTGATGGCATGAATCCGGAAGAAGTACATATTGCAATCGAAAGAGCCGTAAAAAGAGCTAGAGAAAAAGGCGGTCCTACTTTCTTAGAAGTGCGTACCTACCGTTATCGTGGCCACTCTATGAGCGACCCTGCAAAATACAGAACCAAAGAGGAAGAAGCCGAATATAAAGAGCAAGATCCTATTAACTTTGTTCTAAAGAAAATCAAAGAAGGTAATATGGCTAGCGAAGAAGAAATTGCAGCTATAGACAGCAAAGTAAAAAAAGAAGTGGAGGACTGCGTGAAGTTTGCAGAGGAAAGCCCTTGGCCTGATGACTCTGAAGTATATAAAGATATTTATGTTCAACAAGATTATCCTTATATCACAGACTAAATAATTTAAAAAAAGAAGAGAGGAACTAAAAATAACGGTTCCTCTCTTCTTTTATTCAAAAAAACATTAAACTATAAAATCTAAAGCTTTTTGCACCATATTTTTAGAACCAATATAGATAGGCACTCTCTGATGCAACTCTGTAGGCTTCACATCCAGAATACGTTCTTTACCCGTAGAAGCCATACCTCCTGCTGCTTCTATCAAAAATGCCATAGGATTACATTCATACATTAAACGTAATTTTCCGTTCTTATTCTTTACATCAGCAGGATAAATAAATATTCCTCCTTTGATTAAGGTACGATGCAAATCTGCTACCATAGAACCGATATACCTATGGGTTAATGGACGGCCGTCTTCTTTATTATCCTCCATACAATAATCCAAATATTGCTTCATGGATTCGTCATACTTAACTGTATTACCTTGGTTTAATGAATATATTTTCCCATCTTCTTTCACCTGCATATTAGGATGTGACAAACAAAATTCACCAATTGAGGGCTCAAGGGTAAATCCATTTACACCCAAACGAGTAGCATAAACCATCATGGTACTGCTACCATAAATTACATATCCGGATGCCATCAAGCGACTACCCTCTTGAAGAAAATCTTCACTTACAACAGGTTTGCCCACTTCTGTTACTCTCTTATAAATGGCAAAGATGGTACCAATAGAAGCGTTTACATCGATATTAGAAGAACCATCTAATGGGTCGAACAATACTACATATTTTGAATTTACTGAAAACTCATCTTCAAACGCTATAAAATGGTCATTCTCTTCAGAAGCAATACCGGCACAGTCTTCACTACGCTCTAAAACATTAATTAAAGTTTCATCAGCAAACACATCCAACTTCATTTGCTCTTCTCCTTGAACATTAGTGGCGCCAAACTGACCTATAATGTCCACTAAGCCTGCCTTGTTTACTTGTTTATTAATAATCTTACATGCCAATGCAATATCTCTCAACAAAGAGGATAACTGTCCGGTAGCCTTAGGAAACTGGCGGGTTTGATTAATGGTAAAATCATCCAAGGTGATTAATTTTCTAGCCATAACAATAACTTATTTTTTATATTTCAATTTTGATAAAATATTTTTTACTATCATCGGTCCTTCATAAATAAAACCGGTATATACTTGAACCAAACTGGCTCCTGCATCTAATTTTTCTTGGGCATCTTCTGCTGTAAATATACCCCCAACGGCAATAATAGGAATCCTACCTTCACTCTTTTGATGGATATAACGAATCACATCGGTGGACTTGTTTTTCACCGGCAATCCGCTTAGCCCTCCGGCTCCTATTTCATTTATCCTTTCTGCACTAGCACTTAAACCACTCCTTTCAATAGTAGTATTTGTAGCTACCACCCCTTGAATATTTGTATTTTTAACAATATCAATAATATCATCCAATTGCTCCAAAGTCAAATCCGGAGCTATTTTCAACAATATAGGTTTTTCTTTTCCTAATTCTGAATTTATTATTTGCAATCTATTCAACAAACGCTCTAAGGGTTCTTTCTCTTGCAATGCTCTTAGATTTGGCGTGTTAGGACTACTTACATTTACTGCAAAATAATCCACTACATCATACAATGCCCGGAAACATTTTTCGTAATCATCATTAGCTTCCTCATTTGGAGTTACTTTATTTTTTCCAATATTCCCTCCAATAACGATGTCAGACTTTCTTGCCTTTAAACGTTTAACGGCAGCTTCTACCCCATCATTATTAAACCCCATACGGTTTATCACTGCCTTATCCTCAGGCAACCTAAACAATCTTGGTTTATCATTTCCGGGCTGCCCCAAAGGAGTAACCGTACCAATTTCAATAAAGCCAAAACCTAAAGGTGCTAAGTCATCAATAAATTTAGCGTCCTTGTCAAACCCTGCAGCAAGACCAACAGGATTTTTGAACTTAATACCCCAAAGTTCTTTTTCTAAATGTGCAGGAGATTGACATTCCTTTTCTAGAAATTGACGCACAAATTTTATGCGGCATGCCTTATTCAGCATTTTCATTGCCCAATAGTGAACTTCTTCCGGATCTCTTTTAAAAAGAAAATATTTTACTAAATTATACATCATTGCCTGCAAAAATACAATTACTAAAGCACATCAAAAAACGATTTAAAACGTATTTTCAATTTTATTTAAAATATTTTTACTTTGACTAATTCCTCTCATTGTATGCATTCAAAACCTACGCTTCTATTGGTCAAATACAAATTGTATTTTCGCTACCTCAAGAAAAAAAACTAACTTTGTAGTTTATTTGAAATATTCAATATGAACAATCAAGACCGATATGCCCTAAGAGGTGTTTCTGCCCAAAAAGAAGAAGTGCATAAAGCCGTTGCCGATTTAGACAAAGGCTTGTTTCCTAAGGCTTTTTGTAAAATATATCCGGATTATTGGGCTAATGACCCTGATTTTTGCAATATTATGCACGCCGATGGTGCAGGCACCAAAAGCATTCTGGCTTATATGTATTGGAAAGAAACAGGAGATTTAAGTGTTTGGAAAGGCATTGCCATTGACTCCATCGTAATGAATATAGACGATATGCTTTGTGTAGGTGCGGTAGGTCCTTTTACTTATTCAAGTACTATTGGAAGAAACAAACATCTTATTCCCGGCGAGGTGATAGCAGCAGTGATTAATGGTTCTCAATCCTTTTTCGATACCATGAAGGAATATGGTATTGACGTTCATTTTATGGGTGGAGAAACTGCAGATGTGGGCGATGTGGTGCGTACCATTATCGTTGATGGCACTATGGCATGCCGTATGCCCAGAAAAAAGATTGTTACCACTGATAATATAGCTCCGGGGAATGTTATTGTTTCTTTTGCCTCTTTTGGACAAACAATTTATGAAGATGCTTATAACAGTGGCATGGGGTCTAACGGGTTAACCAGTGCCAGGCATGAACTCTTGCATCATGATTATGCCACAAAATATCCAGAAAGCGTAGATCCTAATCTTCCGAAAGAAGTAGTCTATAATGGTCAATATCACTTGACAGACAAGACAGAAACGCCTTTGGATGCCGGAAAAATGATTTTATCACCTACCAGAACTTATGCCCCTTTATTATTAAAAATACTAGAAAAACATTTTGATAAAATCAATGGTATCATCCATTGCAGTGGTGGTGGGCAAACAAAGTGCATGCATTATATGCCTGAAGGGTTAAGAATAGTAAAAAACAATCTAATTACTGCTCCACCTCTTTTTAGAATGATTCAAAAAGCTGCCGGTACAGATTGGAAAGAAATGTATCAAGTATTTAATATGGGTATGCGTCTCGAAATATTTACAGATGAAGCAACAGCTCATGAATTAATTGCTATTGCCAATACTTTTAATATTGAAGCTCAAATATCCGGCAGAGTAGAAGCTGCTCCAAAAAATGAATTAATTATTGAAAGTGAATTTGGCACTTTTAATTATTGATAATTACTAGTTAATCCAACAAAATTTTTTATTTAAAAGCTACCGACACTAAATCTCGGTAGCTTTTTTTTATTATTTGTATTGAAAATGTTTTATCTTTATAAGATGAAAAACCAAATCTATCAAACCCTTTGGAATTCCTTTTTCAATTTGATATTCCCTAAATATTGTGCCACTTGTAAAAAAGAAATAGGTAACAGCGAGGAAATTCTTTGCTTGTCTTGTTTGTACAATCTACCTTATACCGAAATGATAGCAACAAAAGAGAACAGTATCACTACACATCTACTTACCAGGCTAAAAACAGAAAATGCGTTTGCACTTTTGTATTTTGTAGAAGGTGGGATGGTAAGAGAATTGTTACACCAGTTGAAGTATAACAACCAACCGGAGATAGGAATATTTTTAGGAAAATTAATGGCAAAAAAAATAAATGATATACCCTGGATTAAAGAGATAGACTGTATCCTACCTATTCCTTTACACCCTAGAAAAAAAAGCCAGAGAGGTTACAATCAATCAGAGATGATAGCAAGAGGCTTAGGATTGACACTTGACAAACCGGTGTATAATAATAACTTGATTAGGGTAAAAAACACAGATAGTCAAACCAATAAAAACCGAGACCAGAGACGAGAAAATGTACTCAATGCTTTTGAGGTAAAAAACAAAGAAAATTTATCTGGCAAGCACTTATTATTAATTGACGATGTTTTTACCACAGGGGCTACCATGACCGCTTGCGGGCAAGCTATACGTGAAAATACAAACTGTAAAATAAGTGTAGCAAGCATTGCCATTCCGATACAATAAGTATCAAACTAAAAAGCCTCCCTTCTTTTCATATTAATTTAAAAGCTCCTTGTGAGGTTTTAGCTGAGAAAGAAACATCCAAAGTGCTCCTACCACCAAAAATACCGCTGCTGCAAAAAGTTGTTCATTAATGAAAGGAATAGGAATATAGAAAATAGCAGCACCTCCTTGAACGCCTAAAAATAATTCATTTAAAACCACACCAATCAAAAAGCAAAAAGATGCCATTTTCATGCTTTTTGTGGGAACAAACCAAGATTTTAATAGGAGAAAGCCTATAATAAATAGACTGAAAACACCCAATAATACCAAATGCAAATAAGCAATTACAATTGGTCTAAATCCGAACACCATATGACTTAATGAAGGCACAACAGAAACTGTCTGCAATACAAACTTTATAGACATTGCAAACAATGCAGCATACAAGAAAATATTTATCCAAGACCGAGATCCTTCAAGTTTCTGTTTAATGAATATCGGGAAAGCTTTTACTACCATAATTATCCAACCATACATCTGGATTAATGTAGCAATAACTCCAATCACATACAGCCACATAGGTAATTTTGCCCAAAGAATAGACAATAAAAAGGTAGGAATAATCGTCCAAGAAAAATATTTGAAATATTTATGAAAGTCAAACTGAGGCATATCCTTAGGCATAGCAGCTATTATCAATGCCATAACAGTAAAGAAAAACCAACCATTATATTGAAAATGCAAATAGTAATAAGTAGCTGCCAAATATAAGTCCGGATGAATATCTTTACTAATCATCATATATGCCATATATATGGGTGCAAGATTAGAAATCACGTTTATCCAAACAGCCATACGACCCCAAGTCCTTGCCGGATGTTTAAAAGCAAGCTTCCTAGAATCCGCAGAAAAAGAAACCGCAAAGGCTATTACCACAATAACGGTTAAAATAGAAAACAATATTGAAAAAATCTTATACCCTTGGGCAATAAACGAAACATACATACCATAAGAACCCAAAAGATTTAATCCTATTAACCATTTGTACTTATTAACATTAAGGTCTGGAATATTCTTTACCAATATCCGGGTAAGGAAAAGATAACACATATAACCTATCCAACCAACAAAAGCAAAATTGGAATGTGCAAACAATAAATATTTTTGATGAAAATGCGGGAAATTAAATGCAATCTTATACCGCATTAAAACACCTATAAGTGCTACTAAAAATAAATTAAACAATCCAATTGTAGCCCACTTTTTAAAATTAAATGTTTGATCCATAAAGGTTTTTTTTACTTATAAACTACTGTTTGTTCTAATAAATCATATTATTGCAAAGATACATAAAGCCAAATGGATATTATATCAACTCTGCTCTTTAATAAATATTTTATACATGTTTAAGTACCCCATCTATTATATTCTCCAAGTTTTCAGGCCTTTTTTAGTGAAAGAATAGGTTCTTTGAACACCACCAAATGCCTCCAAGGCCTCCATAACCGTATATTTGGTATTATTAGGACAATAAAAAATCATAAAGCCTCCACCTCCGGCACCACTAATTTTTCCTCCGGTAGCACCATTTGCTATGGCAGCTTTGTAAATATCTTCTATCAAATCATTACTGATGCCTTTTGCCATTAATCTTTTTTGCTCAAAACCTATATTCAAAATATCGCCTATTTCATTCAAATTTCCTCTCAACAAAGACTCCTTCATCATCTTTGCCTGCTCTTTCAATTTATGCATGGCATCAATAGACTGCCCTTTTTTATCTACTACATTTTTACTTTGTTCCTTGATGATTTTGGCAGACTCTCTACTCGTGGAAGTATAATACAACAAAAGATTATTCTCCAACTCATCTATATAATCTTGTTTAATTCTTAATGGATTTACAATAACTTTATCAGCTTCATAAAACTCCATAAAATTAACCCCACCAAAGGTTGCAGCATATTGGTCTTGACGGCCTCCTGCAAGCTTCAGGTCGTTGCGTTCAATATCATAAGCATAATGAGCAATATCATATTCGCCCAAAGGTAATTGTAAAAGTTCAACAAAAGCTCCTAAAACAGCTACCACCAATGTAGAAGAAGTACCCAAACCCGAACCCGCAGGGGCATCCACAAAGGTACTGAGCTTTAAGCCTTTCTTTTGAAATGGATAATCTTGTTGAATACGATTATACACGCCTTTCAACAAATCTAAAGTGCCATTTAAGGGCAACACGTTGGACCATTCAAAGGTCTCCGTTTCATTTCGATCAAAGGCTTCTAAAACGATTATTGGTTCTTCTAAAATTTCAATGGATGCATGTGCATATAAAGAAATAGTAGCATTCAAAATAGCACCGCCATATTGGTCACAATAAGGGCTCACATCTGTACCTCCGCCTGCAAGTCCTATTCTCAAGGGTGCTTTACTTCTATAAATCATGGTCTATTTGTTTTTTCAGATTGAAAATTGAAGTTACAAAACTTTCCCATTCATACTTCTTCTTTTCTTCGGGAATATTCTTTTTAAAACGTTCTAAAACTCCGGGGTGATAAATATCTAAGATACTTTCGGCTATTGATTTTGGGTTTACGGCTGTTACCAAACCAACTTTTTGATGTGGAACAATCTCAGGAAGTCCGCCTACATTGGTCACTATCATTGGCTTCTCAAAAAAATAAGCAATCTGTGAAATACCGCTCTGAGTAGCCGTTCTATAAGGTTGCACCACAACATCAGCAGCCGAAAAATAATATTTTACTTCTTCATTTGGAATAAAATCACCAAAAACATGAACCCTGTCATTAAGATTCAATTGCTTAATTTTATCCAGATAAGGTTGTTTATCTTCATAAAACTCACCGGCTATAATCAAATGTATATTTTCAGCTTCCAATCTACCATCTGCCATGGCTTCTATCAACAAATCCAAGCCTTTATAATTTCTAATAAGACCAAAAAACAAAATATATTTGTTCCCGAGAGACAATCCTATTTTTTCCAAAGCCTTATCTTTTTCCTCAACTTCACCATATACGTCATACATAGGATGTGGTGCATACAAAGATGGATTTTGAATATCAAACTTAGCTAAATCAGCCAACACCTCATGGCTCATGGTCAAAAAGCCGTCATTTGATTTAAGGAAATACCGGGTAAGTTGATGGTCCCCTATTCGTTTTTCATGAGGGATAATATTATCCAAAATAGCAATAGATCGGGTATGATTATTTTTTCTGGCTATTCTTAAAATAGTTCCTAAGCAAGGTGCAAAAAAAGGCATCCAAAATCTAGGTATCACCAAATCTGGTTTTTCTTTTTTTATTTGCTGCCCCACCTTCCACCAATTTATTGGATTAAGCGTATTAATGATGGTTTTTATTTTAAGTTGCTTAGGTGCAGCATCTTCAGAATATTGACTTTTCCCGGGAAATAAAAAATTAGGATATTGCAAAGCATAATTATAAATGGTCACATCATGCCCTGCTTCTTGCAAAAAAGTAGCTAATCTTTGGTTGAAAGTGGCAATACCTCCTCTTAAAGGATGTGCCGTTCCTATAATAAAAATCTTTGCCATACAATTGTTTGCAAATATAGCATTCTCAATACAAGAAAATTGGATAAATTATCAAAAATGTTTATTTTAGTGCAATGAAAAAATTAAAGACAATAACAATTTTCATTATTCTATTATTTTCAAGCTTTTATGGTATGGCTCAATTACAAATTACTCCAGAACTCGCCTTATCTTTAAGCAGAATGCCATTGCATTGCATAGGTACAGAATTTCCCAATAAAACCTCTCATCTTGCAGATGGTAAAGAGGATGCCAAGCTACTGCCATCAGAATTGCACCCCGTATTTTATGGTTGTTTAGATTGGCATAGTAGCGTTCATGGCCATTGGATGTTGGTAAAGCTCTTACAAACTTTTCCAAATATCAGTAACAAAGACAGCATAATAGCCTTATTGGACAATAGCTTTCAAATAGAAAAAATGAAAAAAGAGGCTGAATATTTTGGAAAATATACCGCTTCAAAAAACTATGAGCGTACTTATGGCTGGGCTTGGTTGCTCAAATTGGATCAGGCTTTAGGCAACAGCCAGCAACTCACCTTCAAAAAATGGCATGCCGCCTTGCAACCCTTAACTCAAAAAATAGTAGCACTCTGGAAAGACTATTTACCCAAACTAACCTATCCCAACAGGACAGGAGTACATCCTAACACTGCTTTTGGCTTAGATTTTGCTTATGACTGGGCTGTTTTTTATAAGGATGAAGCTTTTGCAAAAGCTATTAAAGATAAAGCCTTGGAGTTTTATGGTAACAACCAAAACATACCGGCTTATTTGGAACCTGATGGATCCGATTTTTTCTCACCGAGCCTTATGGCTGCAAGCTTAATGTCTAAAATGATGGACAATAAAACCTTCAACAACTGGCTGAAAAATTACTATTCCAAAGAAAGCATAGACAGAATCTGCACTTTGCCTATGGTGAGCGACAGAAGCGATTATCAAATAGTACATTTAGATGGACTTTCTTTTAGTCGGGCTTGGTGTATGCGGACAATATCTAAACATCTTTCTAATAGCAATCCTTTAAAAGAACGCTTCAACCAATCTGCAAATCAGTTTTTAACTCATACGCTTCCCGCCATAAATGATAATTATGGTGGAGGTCACTGGCTGGCTTCGTTTGCCATTTATGCATTGCTAGAAAGTTGATTCACTGAATAAGTTTCAAAAAATGGATTTTACTTTTTGGGAGATAAAATCTGAATTATATTTTTTGCTTAATGAGACCGTTTTTTTGCATTTCGGCTTAAAACCATATATCCCAAAATACCACTCAATATAGACGCTACAAAGATGCCTACTTTTGCCTGAACCTTTAAGGTTTCATGCTCAAAGGCAAGGGTAGTAACAAATATAGACATGGTAAAACCAATACCCGCTACCAAACTTAAGCCCAATAGACTTTTTATAGTCATACCTTTTGGAAAATCTGCAATTTTTATTTTTACAAAAAGCAAGGTAAAGCCCATTATTCCCACTACCTTTCCTACTATTAAGCCTAAAGCTACTCCTAATGCTACATGATTGTCAAACAAAGTATTCCATTCGAAATCTAAAGCTATTCCTGCATTAGCTATGGCAAATACCGGCAATACAAAAAAGCTCACAAAGGAATGCAAACTATGCTCTAAATGTTGTAAAGGAGGTGTCACATCGGCAGTATTCTCATTAATAGCCTCTAAAATATGCAATTGCTCATTGACCAAAACCGGCTTCTTGTTTTTGGGGTCTATGGCTTTAAACTTTTCAATTAATAGAAACATCCTATCTGCAAAATCTTTTTCATTCACCCTCATTTTTAAAGGAATAGCAAAAGCTGTAAGCACCGCAGCTATGGTAGCATGCACCCCTGACATCAAAAAAGGATACCAAACACCCACTATTCCTATCAAAATATAGATCCATATTTTTCTAACCCCCATTTTATTCATCAAAATTAAAAGCAACCAACATCCAAGACCTATTAGCAAATGAGTCATGGAGATTTCGGCAGTGTAAAAAATGGCTATGACCACAACCGCACCCAAATCATCAACTATTGCCAAAGCGGTAAGAAAAACTTTTAATGCTAACGAAATCCTATTACCCAAAAG
This sequence comes from Edaphocola sp., assembly GCA_035444785.1. Classification (GTDB taxonomy): domain Bacteria; phylum Bacteroidota; class Bacteroidia; order Chitinophagales; family Chitinophagaceae; genus Edaphocola. The sequence goes on from DAOMPL010000035.1 coordinate 19,524, forward strand.
GTAGAGTACGCCCAAAGCAAAGGCTATATCTGTTGCCATAGGGATTCCCCAACCTTTTGAAGCTTCTCCTTCCGGGTTTAAAGCAAAATAAATTAAGGCCGGAACTATCATTCCCCCTATAGCTGCAGCTATGGGGAGAATTGCTTTTTTCGGCTGTGCCAATTCACCCGAAATTATTTCTCTTTTCAATTCTAATCCTACCACAAAGAAAAAAATAGCCATCAAAGCATCATTAATCCATTCATGAATATCCAAATCTATAAAAGACTGTCCATTAAATCCCAGACTAAAACGACTGTGTAAAAAGTCATAATAATAGGTTGAAAGAGAGGTATTAGCAAAAATCAATGCCAAAAGCACACTGATTCCTAAAACGATACCTGCCGACTTTTCATCCTGAATAAATCTTTGTATTGGCTTTACAATCTTCACTAAATTTTTCTTTTGTTGCATATATTAAAAAATATAAAAATAACTTAGGTTAGGAGCATTTTTGAACACTATTTTCAAGAATTAAGGAATCATAAAAAAATCAAAAACTTAAAAAAAGGCAAAGGCTGTCCTATATTGACAGCCTCCACCTAAATTTAACCCTTATACTATGAAAAAAACTATTCTATTCAGCTATTTTTCTTCCGCTTAATCCTGCTCTTACATATTCAGCATTTAAGCGACCGATATGAGATATAGAAATTCCCTTAGGACATTCTGCTTCACAAGCTCCGGTATTGGTACAAGAACCAAACCCTTCTTTATCCATCTGATCTACCATATTCATCACACGAGACATACGCTCAGGATCTCCCTGTGGCAATAATGCCAACTGGGAAACCTTAGCAGAAAGGAATAGCATGGAAGAAGAATTTTTACAAGCAGCTACACAAGCACCACAACCGATACATGTTGCCGCATCAAAAGCTTCATCAGCCACCGGTTTTCCGATAGGAATATTATTGGCATCTTGGGCATTCCCTGTATTGACAGAAACATAACCTCCTGCCTGAATGATACGGTCAAAGGCAGAGCGATCCACTATTAAGTCTTTAATAATTGGGAAGGCATTGGCTCTCCAAGGTTCTACTACGATGGTATCGCCATCCTTGAAAGCTCGCATGTGCAACTGGCAAGTAGTAGTTTGAGCCCAAGGTCCATGAGCCTGTCCATTGATATGCATAGAACAAGCACCACAAATACCTTCTCTGCAATCATGGTCAAAAGCGATAGGCTCTTTACCTTCTTTGATTAAATCTTCATTTAGAACATCAAACATCTCCAAAAAAGACATCTCCGACGAAATACCCTTAACTTTATAAGTTTCAAAACCACCATTGGATTGAGCATTTTTTTGACGCCAAACCTTTAAAGTAAGGTCCATATTATAGTGTTCCATAATTAATATATATTTTTTCGAAACTTTTTACAGTTTCTATTTTTGGTTATTGAATCTTTTTAATTTACTATTTGTAAGAACGTTGCGTTAAATGTACCACATCAAAAACTAAATCTTCTTTATGTAAGTTCCATTTGTCATCTGCTGTACTTTCCCAAGCAGCTACGTAAGCAAACTCATCATCCTGACGTAAAGCTTCCCCTTCATCTGTTTGAGACTCTTCACGGAAGTGGCCTCCACAAGATTCTCTACGGTTTAAAGCATCTATACACATCAACTCTGCTAATTCCATGAAATCTGCCACACGTTGAGCCTTATCTAACTCTAGGTTCATAGCATTCATCTCGCCCGGAATAAACAAATCTGACCAAAATTCTTTTCTTAAATCTTGAATTTCCTTAATAGCTTCATTCAATCCTTTTTCATTACGAGCCATTCCACATTTATCCCACATGATTTTGCCCAAACGCTTGTGCATACTTTCTACAGATTGTTTTCCCTTGATATTCATCAATTGAGTCAATCGATCAGCAACATGTTTTTCTGCTTCTACAAATGCCGGATGGTCTGTAGGGATAGCTTTGGTTCTAATATCATTAGCCAAATAGTTACCAATAGTGTAAGGTATAACGAAGTAACCATCAGCAAGACCCTGCATTAAGGCAGAAGCCCCCAAGCGGTTGGCACCGTGGTCGGAGAAATTGGCTTCTCCCAAGCAATATAGCCCCTGAACGGTGGTCATCAACTCATAGTCCACCCATAATCCACCCATAGTATAGTGAACTGCAGGATAAATTCGCATTGGTACTACATAAGGATCTTCACCGGTAATCTTATTATACATGTCAAATAAGTTACCATATTTTTGTTTAACTACTTCCAATCCATGAGTACGCACTTCTGCATCTCCAGGATTATGATTGCCATGTTTACCACATTCAATTTTACCGTAACGTTTAATAGCATCTTGAAAATCCAAGTAAACAGCTTGTTTAGAAGTACCTACACCATAACCGGCATCACAACGCTCTTTAGCGGCACGGGATGCCACGTCACGAGGTACCAAGTTACCAAAGGCAGGGTATCTTCTTTCCAAATAATAATCTCTTTCTTCTTCTGGAATTTCAATTGCTTTTCGAGTATCGTTTTGCTTTTTAGGCACCCAAATTCTACCGTCATTACGCAAAGATTCAGACATCAAAGTCAATTTAGACTGATGGTCTCCGGAAACAGGAATACAGGTAGGGTGGATTTGGGTATAACAAGGGTTAGCAAAATAAGCACCCTTTTTATGTGCTTTCCAGGCGGCGGTAACATTACTGCCCATCGCATTGGTAGAAAGATAAAATACGTTACCATAACCACCTGAACACAGAACTACTGCATGTCCAAAATGTCTTTCCAATTCACCGGTTACCAAATTTCTAGCGATAATTCCACGGGCTTTCCCATCAACTATAACTACATCCAACATTTCATGTCGGTTGTATTGAGTAACGGTACCCAAAGCTACTTGGCGCTCCAAAGCTTGATAAGCTCCTAATAATAATTGTTGTCCTGTTTGTCCGGCAGCATAGAAAGTACGCTGTACTTGCACACCACCAAAAGAACGGTTGGACAACATACCACCATATTCACGGGCAAATGGTACGCCTTGAGCCACACATTGGTCGATGATATTGGCACTCACTTCTGCCAAACGATACACATTGGCTTCGCGAGAACGATAATCACCACCTTTAACAGTATCATAGAACAAACGATAGGTACTGTCACCATCATTTTGATAGTTTTTAGCAGCATTGATACCACCTTGTGCAGCGATAGAGTGAGCACGGCGTGGAGAGTCTTGGAAACAAAATGCTTTTACTTTATAACCCAATTCACCGAAAGAGGCAGCAGCAGAGGCTCCAGCCAATCCGGTACCGATAACGATAATTTCAATATTACGTTTATTGGCAGGGTTTACTATTTTACAATTATCTTTATAGTTGGTCCATTTTTGCGAAATTTCGCCGGCAGGAATTTTTGAATCTAATGACATCTTTATTTTAATTTCTTTAAGTTATACAATATAATACATAAACTCATCTAATGCCTTATCCTAAGGATTGGATGTAGAAAGCAACAGGCATCGCTGCAAATAATACAGGAATAATAATTGCAAATGCAGTACCAATTGCTCTAATAGCCTTTTTATATTTAGGAGTATCCAAGCCAAAAGTATGAAAAGCACTCCAAAAGCCATGTGCCAAGTGATATCCTAATGCTAAACAACCCAAAGCATAAATAATTACAGGTGCCGGGTGAGAAAATATTTCTTGCATTTTTTCCACTAAGTCTATTTCACCATTTCCTTGAAGTTGATTACTTCTGTTTGGAAACCAAAAATGACCTAAGTGCAACACTAAAAATAATAAGATTAAAATACCCAAAAGTGCCATGGAGCGAGTGTACCACTTACTGCTCTTATTTCCGGGAGCCACCGCATAATTTACTTTACGCTTGGCACGGTTAGCAGATTCTAACATAATACCTTGAGCGATATGGATGATGAACCCTACAAACAAACCTACTTCCATTATATGCATTAATAAATTAGTCCCAAGGAAGTGGGCGGCGGCATCAAAAGCCTCTTTACCCTTAACAAAGTACAAACCATTAACAAAACAATGCACCAGTAAGAATGCCATTAAGAGGAATCCGGTCAGACCCATCACGATTTTTTTTCCGACAGCAGAAGTAAGAAAGTGTTTCATTTTAAGAATTTAAATTTTGAATTGTAAGAAATTTGTCAAAATAACTCTGCAAAGGTAACAAGCTATTTTAACAATTACAACTGATTTAAAAAAAATATATTGTCAATACAGTCTTGATTTTTAAAAGAAAGTCAAATTTTGGATAAAAACATCTAAAATTTATTGTTAAACAAATAAATACTTTAGTTTAAAAAACTCTTTCCTAATAGAAAATTTTCTAATTTTGTAATATGGCTGTAAAATTACCAAGTTTATTCGATGATGATGAGTTTTTAGTTCCAAAGCCTGAAAAGGAAACTAAAAAGAAAAAGATTGATCCTCCAAAAACAGAGGACGAGAAGGAAGAGTTTCCTATTGTAGAAAATGCCTCTTCAAATAACATTTCAGAAAATCTTCAAATACCGGAAGCATCCATTATAGAAAATGCCCAAGAACAGTTGGAAACTAAAAGCGTTCAACCTGAAATCCAAAAAGAGGATCAGCCAAGCCAAAAGACTTTAGGCAATATTATTTTTGAATTTCCTTCGGAGGATGAAAATGAAATGCTTAAACCGCAAGAACCGAAAGAAATCGAACTACAAGAAAAGCCGGAAACAGACACGAAAGGAAGTCTTGACTTTTTGTATCGTCAAGAATTAACACTTCAGGATTATACTGCTTTTATGGACTTTCCGGAAACAATAGCATCCAAAGAACAAGCTATTGTACAAGAGGAAATAAAAACACAATTACAAGAAGAAAAAACAGAAACGAATTCAGTATTATTTTCTGAAAGTCCAAAAATTGAAGCTATTGACTTCTCCTTTGAAGATGAACCTATACAAACTGCTGAACCCTTGCCTGAATTTAACTTAGAGGACAAATATTATCCTATTGGAGAGGTAGCCGAAATGTTTCAGGTAAATGTTTCCCATATCCGTTTTTGGACTAAGGAGTTTGATTTATTGGTAAGAACCACACGCAAAGGCGATAGATTATATAACCCTGAAAACATTGCCCGTCTAAGACTGATTCATCATTTAGTGAAAGAAAATGGCTTTACTATTAAAGGTGCCAAAGAGAAATTAAAAGTACAAAAAGAATCGGTAGATGTCAATATTGATTTAAGAGAAAACTTGGTAGCTCTTAGAGAGAAATTGGAGGTAATCAAGAAGAATTTGTAAGAGAAAATATTATAAAATGAGGAAAAAGCGTTTTAACATATTTTCCAAAGGAAAAAACTTGACCCTCAATTGACAATAATTTCTAATAAAAAGTTTGAAAATAAAAAAAATTTCTACATTTGCCCAATATTCAAAAAAATTAAAATAATTTTATGAATTTTAACAAGGCTACAAGGCTACAAGGCTACAAGGCTACAAATATTTGATGTTCAATATCATTTATTTGAAAATTCCTTCTCTAATTTTTATTTTTCAAAGAATTATTATTTTAAAACAAAGTTTATTAAAAATAAATTTTGTTGGAGTTTAACTTTAGATTTTCGATCGGGAATTCCCGAATAATAATCTAATTTAAACAACCTTGAGAGAATATAGAATACAAAGTTGTAAATTGTTATTTGAATCCACTTAAACAATTAAATAATAATATTAACAAAAAGTAAATTTAAATTTTCAATAATGAAGAAAACAATAGCATTAATATTAACAACTATAAGCACAATAATTTTAATAACTTCTTGTTCAAAATCAAATAATAAAGAAATAAATGATCTAAAATTTATTAAAATTTCAGATAATAATAATTGGAATCATGCAAGTAATTCTAATAACCCTTATGATTCAATTGGATATTTACATAATGTGGCTTTAAAAAACACGCTAGAATTATATCAAATAAATGAATTAAATGTTTCTAATGTTTATAATTCAGGAATAGAATTTTCAAAAGAAAGGTTTGGAATAAATTCAACGGATACTCTAACACAAAATTATACAATAGCAACTTTAGGAGAAATAAATAATTTTATTAATGAAAATATCAATTTTGCTGAAATAATACAAGAAACAAATATCAAAGAAAACTTAAAAGCTCCAATAACAGAGTTAATCATAGATATTCTTGACACCACCTATCTATATTCCTCAAACTACGATAGCCTAAAAGAGAAAATAATAAAATGGGAAAATAACGTTATTTCATTTAATAACTTTAATAATGAGGACAAATTAGTTCTACTTAGTACTTCATCAATATTAAGATATAGTCTTTATTCCTGGTGGACTGCATCTATTCCCAATAATAATCAAGGATACATCAAAATAGGCTGGATAAAAAAAGCAATAGGAATTTTAGCAACTGCTGCAAGTGATGCAGTAGCCGGAAGTGTTGGAGCATCAATGGGTGGACTTGTTGGTGCAATAATTGTGGGTGCTTCCGGAAGTGCCCTTGCAGCAGCAATACTATATGAAAAAGGATATTTCAATTAAAAATAAATTAATAATGAAAAAACTAATCTTATCAGCGATTACTTGCTCAGCGTTGGTATTTCAATCATCAGCCCAAACCCAAATCGGTGTTGGAGTTAATGGTTTTTATGCCACACAAAGACCTTCAAATGTGGACATCATAAGTGCTTCCGGAGGTTTCTTTCATATAGCTCACAATTTCAAACTCAACAAAAATTGGAATTTGGAACCTCAAATACAATTAGGTGGTTCGAAACTTATTATGGATGGGTTATTTTATAAGTCTCTTTTAAATGAATACGAGTTTGTAAATACATCAGCTTCGGTCAAGCAAAGCTATTTGCAATTATATTCGGTTAGGTTTCCTGTACATTTAAAATATGCTCTTTTCAAAGACAGTCAAGGCAAGCCTTTTGGCTATTTGGGTGCGGGACCTTATGCTGAATATATAGCTTTAGCAAAGCAATACTATAAAATTGGCAATGACAATTTTAAGGGAAATGCACCCATTCAAAACAAATTCAATTATGGACTATCATTTGAATTAAGCCTTTATGGCAATGGGATTTTCAAAAATGGCAAAAATCCATTTTCCTTACATGTGGGAGGAATGTACCAAATGTCCGAATACTTAAAAGACAAGCCCTCTTTTACCCCTTTTATGCCATATATCAAATTGGGTATCAATCTTTAATAATATATTGTAGCTAATTTCTCGATGAAATTGTCAATATCATAATGATTCCAAATTCTAAAAGGACTTCCAATATAATGGAAGTCCTTTTATTAATAGTATTCTATAGTCTAATTTTCTTTTAAATAATTTCTCAATACATACTGTAAAATGCCACCATTCTTGTAGTACTCAATTTCAATGGCAGAATCAAACCTGGCTTTTGCTTTGAAATTAATTTCTTTTCCGGAAGGGTGCACCGCTTTTACATCTAATAATTTATGCGGAGTCAAGTTGTCTGCCAAACCGGTAATGGTAAAGTTTTCAGAGCCATCTAATCCCACAGAAGCAGCCGTTTGTCCTTCTTCAAACACTAAAGGTGCAATACCCATACCCACCAAATTACTGCGGTGAATACGCTCATAACTTTCTGCAATCACTGCTTTAACTCCTAACAAGAAAGTACCTTTAGCCGCCCAGTCACGCGAAGACCCGGAACCGTATTCTTTTCCTGCTAAGACCACCAAAGGTGTATTATCTTTTTGATAAGCCATAGCGGTGTCAAATACAGTCATCACTTCGTTTGTAGGGAAATAACGGCTGAAACCACCTTCTTTATCGGTAATTTTATTTTTGATACGCACATTGGCAAAGGTACCCCTCATCATCACCTCATGGTTTCCTCTACGGGAACCATAAGAGTTGAAGGCAGCTTTCTCCACTCCATTAGCAATCAAATATTGTCCGGCAGAAGTTTCCTCTTTAAAAGAACCGGCAGGAGAAATATGGTCTGTAGTAACAGAATCCCCTAAATACAACAATACTCTAGCTCCTGAAATGTCTGTAACTGCATCCGGTGTTTCAGAAATATTTTCAAAGAAAGGAGCTTCTTTAATATAAGTAGAATCGGCTCCCCAATTATAGTTTTCGCTTAATTCTACTTTTAGATTTTGCCAATCTGTCGAACCATCAAAAATCACGTCATACACTTGTTTAAAGTCTTCTTGCTTTACACAATCATTGATAGTATTTTGTATCTCTTCACGGCTAGGCCAAATATCTTTCAAATAAACTGCCTGACCATTCGGATCGTAACCTATTGGGTCGTTGATCAAATCTACATCCACACGACCCACCAAAGCATAAGCCACCACAAGCATAGGGGACATTAAGAAGTTCATCTTTGTTTGAGGATGCACACGTGCCTCGAAGTTCCTGTTTCCGGAGAGCACAGATGCTACTACTAAATCTCCCTTATCGATAGCTGTTGCAATATGATTGGGTAAAGGTCCGGAGTTACCGATGCAGGAAGTACATCCATATCCTACGGTATGGAAACGGAGAGCATCTAAATCCACATTTAGACCGGAACGCTCCAAGTATTGAGTTACTACCTTAGAGCCGGGTGCCAAAGATGTTTTTACCCAAGGTTTGGTAGTCAATCCTTTTTCTATTGCATTACGTGCCAACAGTCCTGCACCCACCATTACGGCAGGGTTAGAAGTATTGGTACAGCTGGTAATAGCCGCAATGGCAATATTTCCATCACCAAAAACATACTCTTGATTTTTGTATTTAATGCGTATGCTGTGCAAAGTATCTTCCATAACTTCTGCCGGCATACCCTCCCCTTCAATAGGCACTTTGCCAAAAGTAAATTCGGTACCAGAACCACCTTCTGTAAGCCAAGCAGACTCTTTACGTTTATCAGGCAATTCATAAGTACGATTGTATTCAGCTTCTAATAAAGAGACAAATTTGGATTTTAAATCCTTTACAAAAATTTTATCCTGAGGACGTTTAGGACCAGAAACTGTTGGTTCTAAAGTTGCCAAATCAAATTCTACCACTGAAGAATATTGAATAGCTTCGTTACCTGTTCTCCACAATAAATTTTCTTTACAATAAGCTTCTACAATTTTAATTTGTTCTTCGGAGCGGTTTGTAGCGTGCATATATTCCAAGGTACGGTTGTCTATTGGGAAATAAGTAACCGTACATCCAAACTCAGGAGACATATTGGAGATGGTGGCTCTGTCGGTAACGGTTAAGTTATCCAATCCATCACCAAACACCTCTACAAATTTACCTACTACACCCTTATCTCTCAACACACGGGTGATGGAAAGCACCAAGTCAGTAGCTGTACATTCATTAGGAATCTTTCCGGTTAATTTCAAACCAATAACTTCCGGGCAAGTAAAGAAAATAGGTTGACCCAACATAGCTGCTTCTGCTTCAATACCACCAACGCCCCAAGCAATAACACCGATACCATTCACCATTGGTGTATGAGAATCGGTTCCTACCAAGGTATCGGGAAACAACCATCCATCTCTTTCTGTAACCCCTTTAGCCAAATATTCTAAATTCACTTGATGGCAAATTCCCATTCCGGGAGGTACCACTGTGAAGTTGTTCATTCCTTTTTGAGCCCATTTCAATAATTCGTAACGTTCATTATTACGTTCAAATTCTAACTCAACATTTTTGCCATAAGAATAATCTGTTCCAAAATAATCCACTTGTACAGAGTGGTCAATCACTAAATCAACAGGAATGGCAGGATTAATTTTTTTACCATCCTTGCCATGACGTACAAACTCTGCTCTTAAAGATGCCATATCCACCACAGCCGGAACACCGGTAAAGTCTTGCATCAATATACGAGCAGGCATAAAAGGAATATCTTTATCATTTGGAGCGGGTGTCCAAGACCCTAAAGTATTGACATGATCTTCTGTTATGCTAAAACCATCAAAGTTTCTTAATGCATTTTCTAATAAGATTCGGATACTGAAAGGTAAATGTTTGACTTTGTCTTCGCCATAGTCTTTCAAGGAGCTATATTGATAAGACTTTCCGTTAACTTCAATAGTTTTAACGGATTTTGCTTTTGAATTACTCATAATAATTTTTTAAATAAGTTTAAAATAAAGAATTCTAGGTAGGTAACATTTCGAAACCTCAAATTTACCAATTTTTTTTCAATTTTCAAAGTTTTTTCAAAATATTTAAGACTAAATTATCTAAAACCTAATAACATTTTTTTCTCAAAACAGTTTAATAAAATTATTTTCAAATAAAACTATTGAATAATTTAGTTTTTGTAATTTTGCCACTATTTTTTACACAAACATTACAAAATAGATATGGTTTTTGACTTAGACATGATTAAAAAGGTTTATGAAAGATACCCAGAGCGTATCGAAGCAGCCCGTAAAGCTGTAGGAAAACCTTTAACCCTTTCAGAAAAAATTCTTTATGCCCATCTTTGGGAGGGCAATGCCTCGGTAGCCCATCAAAGAGGTAAATCCTATGTTGACTTTGCTCCAGACCGTGTGGCAATGCAAGATGCTACTGCACAAATGGCTTTATTACAGTTTATGCAAGCCGGAAAAGCAAAAGTTGCAGTTCCTTCTACTGCTCATGCAGACCATTTAATTCAAGCAAAAATTGGTGCCGATAAAGATTTACAAGAAGCCTTAAATAAATCCTCAGAGGTATTTAACTTTTTAAGTTCTGTTTGTAATAAATACGGTATAGGATTCTGGAAACCGGGTGCCGGTATTATCCATCAGGTAGTATTAGAAAACTATGCTTTCCCGGGAGGAATGATGATAGGTACCGACTCTCATACTGTAAATGCAGGTGGACTGGGCATGGTGGCAATAGGTGTAGGTGGTGCTGATGCTGTTGATGTTATGGCAGGTATGGCATGGGAATTAAAAATGCCAAAATTAATAGGTGTTAAATTGACCGGAAAACTGAATGGTTGGACGGCTCCTAAAGATGTAATTTTGAAAGTAGCCGGTATTTTAACCGTAAAAGGTGGCACTGGTGCTATTGTTGAATATTTTGGAGAAGGTGCAGAAGCTATGTCTGCAACTGGTAAAGGCACTATCTGTAATATGGGTGCTGAAATAGGTGCTACCACTTCTACTTTTGGATACGATGACTCTATGCGTCGTTATCTAGCGGCTACAGGTCGTCAAGAAGTAGTTGATGCTGCCGATAAAATAGCAGAACATTTAACAGGCGATGCTGAGGTATATGCAAATCCTGAAAAATATTTTGACCAAGTAATAGAAATTAACCTTTCTGAGTTGACCCCTCATTTGAACGGTCCTTTCACTCCGGATTTAGCTACTCCGGTTGCAGAATTTAGAGAGAAAGCCTTGGCTAATGATTGGCCTTTAGATATAGAATGGGCACTAATTGGTTCTTGTACCAATTCATCTTATGAAGACCTATCTAGAGCGGCTTCAATAGTTGAAGATGCGGTGAGCAAAGGTGTAAAACCAAAGGCAATCTTAGGTATCAATCCGGGATCTGAACAAGTACGCTATACAGCAGAGCGTGATGGTTTTATAGATACTTTCAAAAAATTTGAATCTGCTAGAATCTTTACCAATGCCTGTGGTCCATGTATCGGTCAATGGGATAGAGAAGGAGCCGAAAAGCAGGAGAAAAACTCTATCATCCACTCTTTCAACCGTAACTTTGCCAAGCGTGCAGATGGCAACCCTAACACCCATGCCTTTGTAGCATCTCCAGAGTTGGTAGCAGCAATAGCAATAGCAGGTCGTTTGGATTTTAATCCTGTAACGGATACACTAACCAACGAAAAAGGAGAACAAGTAAGATTATCAGAACCTCAAGGTGCTGAATTACCAGCATTGGGTTTTGATGTAAAAGATAATGGATATCAGGCACCAGCTGAGGATGGCTCTAGCATCGTGGTAGATGTAAATCCGAATTCTGAGCGTTTGCAGTTATTAGAAGAATTTGCAGCCTGGGATGGCAAAAATATCATGGGTGCCAAATTGTTGATTAAAGCACAAGGAAAATGTACCACCGACCATATATCTATGGCAGGTCCTTGGTTGCGTTATCGTGGACATTTAGACAATATTTCAAACAACATGTTAATCGGTGCGGTAAATGCCTTTGGCGGTGCCACAAATGAAGTGGTCAACCAATTAACAGGTGAAAAAGGAGAAGTTCCGGCAGTGCAACGTGCATACAAAGCTGCAGCTGTACCAACTATTGTTGTTGGAGACCAAAACTATGGTGAAGGTTCCTCTCGGGAACACGCTGCTATGGAGCCTCGACACTTAGGCGTAAAAGCTGTAATTGTGAAGTCTTTTGCACGTATTCACGAAACCAACTTGAAAAAACAAGGTATGTTAGGTTTGACCTTTGCAAATGAAGCAGATTATGATAAAATAAAAGAAGACGATACGTTTAACTTTATAGATTTAGTTGATTTTGCTCCAGGGAAACCATTAACTTTGGAAATCATCCATTCAAATGGTAACAAAGAAAACATTACTTTAAATCATACCTATAATGAGCAACAAATAGAATGGTTTAAAGCCGGTTCTGCATTAAATTTGATTAAAATGCAAAACTAATTTTTTCATAAAAATGACTATTAAGGGCGTATTCAATGGATTCGCCCTTATTTTTTAAGATTTTTTTCCCACTGGTTAAAATTCAAGTGCCTATAGATATTCAAATCTTTGAATCTAAATGTTTGGGGTTGTACATCACAACATGCCCATTTATAATTAATGCTATGTATAAAAACCTTTATGGCGATGTGATAAAAACACTAAACCACAACGATTAACAAATTATTTCTGAAAAATAATGGCTAAAAAAAATCCAAAAATAATTCTTCAAAGAGAAGTATTAAATAAATGTTTTTTCTCCTAACACTAACAATCAGGTGCAAAAGGAACAAGATACCAAAAATATAAAAAAACTTCTAACCCAATAAAAACAACAAGTCTTTTATCAAAAAAATTCCCAAAAAATACTTTGTTTATTTTGTATTCGGGAAATCTATTAATAACAAAAAGATATACAGGAAAATTGTTAAAGACATTAATTGAATCATCGAATTAAAAAAAATTAATTAAGAACTATCCCCAATCCAAAGCTAATAGGTTTAACGCCTAATCTTCTACTGGTGGTAAATTCGTAATTTTCTATATTATAGGATAAATAAGAATAAGTTTTGCCAATACTGGTAACAATGGGACAGATTAAAGGATAACTAAAAAACCCTTGGACTCCAATTCGTTTTTTCGCAAATTTTGAAAAATAATAAGTATAGTTAAACAATAAATCAGCACATAACCTAATATCATCAGGAGATTGATGTGAAATAGAATTACTAGAACCCAAAAAATCTAATGTAGGAGGGCTATTATTTTCTTTAATTTGATAATGCTTAAAACTATTAAAATAAATACCAGATACATAGGCAAAAGAAAGATCGGAATTTTTAAATGAATAATTAAATTTAACAGGTAGTTGTAGGTTAATCCAACGATGATGGAATTGATAGGTATAATCATCATAAAAAGGATAACCAAAAATATCATATCCTTGAGAAGGCAAGCGAACCACCTCCCCTTGAAAATCTAAA
>DAOMPL010000036.1:0-32901 GCA_035444785.1 Edaphocola sp.
TGTTTACACATTTTTTGAGTGAATAAATGTGTAAACCTATTTTAGGACAAGACATTTCCCCATGTGGTTGGTGTCCTCACCAACTACAGAAGGACTTGCATCCAAATTATGGACGGCTAAGAATTTGGTTTGCCTCTTTGATATTGTCCCATTTGTTATATAGATGATGAAACTGAATTATATGGAGTGATTGGGAGCTATTACTTTCATGCTTTTCCTCATTGCGAGGATTTTGCCCGAAGCAATCCAGTAGCTCAATCCTCAAACCTCAATCCTTCTAGATTGCTTCGCCTATGGCTCGCAATGATGGAGTTGTATAATACTCACAGTATAAAATTTTGGGTCAGGTGCTCTGACAGGTAGAGCATCCCGATTTTTTATCGGGAGGGCCCTGGGTTCGAGTCCCAGCGGGATCACAAAAAAAGCTGCAATCTTTGCAGCTTTTTTTATTTCTTTTAGTTTCTTATTCTTCCACTAATCGGAAACCGTTACCGTGAATGTTTACAATACTTACTTTTGGATCTTCGCTTAAGTATTTTCTTAATTTTGCAATATACACATCCATGCTTCTACCGTTAAAGTAGGTATCGCTACCCCAAATCCTTTTTAATGCTTGCTCACGAGGTAATAAATCATTTTTATATTCTGCCAACATTTGCAATAAGGCGTTTTCTTTCGGAGAAAGTGTAACTTCTTCTCCTTCTTTTGATAAGATTCTTAACTTGCTATTGAAATGAAAACTTCCAATTTCAAAATCTGTTGTTACCGGATTTTTTTCTTGGATTTCTTGGTTTCTTTTCAATATGGCTTTGATTTTATGAAGTAATACTTCGCTATCAAAAGGTTTGGCAATATAATCATCGGCACCTAATCTATATCCGGTAATTACATCGTCCTTCATGCTTTTTGCTGAAAGGAAAAACAAAGGAACATCAGGGTCTATATTTCTGATTTCCTCTGCTAAAGTAAAGCCATCCATATTAGGCATCATAACATCTAAAAGGCAAATGTCAAACTTTTCCCTTCTAAATGCCGCTAAGCCTAAGATGCCATCTCTACATAATTCTACGATATAGTCATGTAGTTCTAGATAATTTTTTAATACCTGTCCTAAGTTAGTGTCGTCCTCAACTAAGAGAATTTTTGATTTTTCGATTTCCATTATTTATATTTTTATTTTAGGTTGTTTTTCTAACTAACAAATTTAAAGATTTTCATTTAGATATATGATAAATCTGTATTATATTTTTGTTAAAATCTAGGACAGTTATAGGAGCCTCTGCCTCTGGATCTGGGGCTATATAGGCTTTTGTAAACTAGGCCTAATTCAACAGCACCTTGGCTTCTATTGGCAGGACTAATTGGAGAGATGGTTATATCGTAAGATAACATTATTCGAAACTTGCTAAATTCTGTACCTATAACAGGAATAATTGCGTCTCCTAAACGATGGTATAAGCCTGCAAAAAATGAATTATTAAATTCCATCTCATTACCTAAAGCTATACTAAACAAGCTTCCAAAAACTAATTCGGAAGCTTTTTTCTGATTGGCATAATATAAAGAGGGACTTAAAATCAAATTGTCACCTGCTTTAATAATAATTTCTACGTTTGCCATTGGACGGATGCCCAATTTGTTTTTTTGTTTGTAAAAACTTTCATTTGGTCGGTTGAGGTGCAATAAACCTATACCTGCTTTGATATATAGATTTTCATTTGGAAAAAAAGCATAATTTACACCTGCCGTAATATCCAGATAGCTTAGCGATTTTCTTTCATAGGGTTCCTTATTAGGATTAGAGGTGTTAAACTCGAAACCATCCCATTGGGTGTCAAAAGTTAGTCTTTCAAAATCAATGGATCTTTGGACGTATCCGGCTGTAAATCCGGCCGATAGCATATTGTA
The DNA here is from genome assembly GCA_035444785.1 of Edaphocola sp. Classification (GTDB taxonomy): domain Bacteria; phylum Bacteroidota; class Bacteroidia; order Chitinophagales; family Chitinophagaceae; genus Edaphocola. The sequence goes on from DAOMPL010000036.1 coordinate 1,909, forward strand.
GTCATCCAGTTGGACATGGTAAGCCAAAGAGGTTTGAAATTTATTTAAAGATAAAATACCATTTCCTGCTTTGTCAGAGAAGAAGCCTATGCCCAATCCCATCCAATTAGTAATATTTCTGTTTCTTAATAACTGAAAATCCCCATTAGCCCCTATGGTTTTGAATGGGACAGGTACACTGTTCCACTGTTCCCTATAAAGAGCACCTACGCTGAAGTCTTCCTGAGGCATTAGCCCTGTATTTGCAGGATTTACTAATTGTGGAGCATTGTAATATTGAGAAAAATGGATGCCTTGTCCACGCCCAATAAGAGAAAGGAGTATTAAATATATTGAAAAAATAAAAAATTTGTACATAAAAAATAAATAACGTTTAAAATTAAAGAAAGATTTTGACAAAATGATTAAAGTAATGCAATTATTGAAATTTAGAGGGTAGAAAATTTTTTCATAATCTACAATCAAAAAATTCCGCTGTACTAAATAAGTATTATCTTGATAAAAACTTCATTGTTAAAGAATATTTGGATTGAAACTCTGGAAAGAAAAATATTTTTTCAAAAAAATAAAAAAATATTTGGTAGAATAAAAAACTTTCTTACCTTTGCAATCCTAAAACAATGAATAAATCAATTGTTGAAGGAAAAGTTCTTTTGAAAATAATATATAAAATATCTGTGCCGCTTTAGCTCAGTTGGTAGAGCAGCTGATTTGTAATCAGCAGGTCGCTGGTTCAAGTCCGGCAAGCGGCTCATTCTTTTTTTAGGGTAGGTGGCCGAGTGGTTAAAGGCGGCAGACTGTAAATCTGCTCACGTGAGTGTACGGAGGTTCGAATCCTTCCCTGCCCACTTTAAAAAAAGATATTTTATGCGGGAGTAGCTCAGTTGGTAGAGCGACAGCCTTCCAAGCTGTAGGTCGCGGGTTCGAGCCTCGTCTCCCGCTCTTTGAAATGATAATAGCCAACTGGTATTCCTAGTTGGCTATTATTTTTTATGCTGTTGTAGCTCAGTGGTAGAGCACTTCCTTGGTAAGGAAGAGGTCGGCAGTTCAATCCTGCTCAACAGCTCTAATCAATTTGATTAATAAGGGCTTTTTCTAAAGAAAATTTGGATAATAATTCTAAAAATTATATTAAATTATTTTAATTTATTTTGAATATATAAAAATAATTGTGTAATTTTGCAATCTAATTTGATTAACGTAAATTAATTTTTAAAAAAAACAACTCTTTAAAAAAGAATAAAAATGGCAAAAGAGAGCTTTAACAGGGAGAAACCCCACGTAAACATTGGTACTATCGGTCACGTTGACCACGGTAAAACTACATTAACAGCTGCAATTAGTTCCGTATTGGCAACTAAAGGTTTGGCTGCTAAAAAAGGATATGATGAAATTGATGGTGCTCCGGAAGAAAGAGAGCGTGGTATTACCATTAATACCGCTCACGTGGAGTATCAAACAGCAAATCGTCACTATGCTCACGTTGACTGTCCTGGTCACGCCGACTATGTGAAAAATATGATTACTGGTGCTGCTCAGATGGATGGTGCTATCTTAGTGGTTGCTGCTACTGATGGTCCGATGCCACAAACTAAAGAGCACATCTTGTTAGCTCGTCAGGTAGGTGTTCCTCGTATCGTTGTTTTCATGAACAAAGTTGACTTGGTTGACGATCCTGAAATTCTTGAGTTAGTTGAAATGGAAATTCGTGAATTATTATCTAAGTATGATTACGATGGTGATAATACTCCAATCATCAAAGGTTCTGCATTAGCAGGTTTAAATGGTGAACCAGAAGGTGTTAAAGCTATCGAAGAATTAATGGCTGCTGTAGATGAGTATATTCCATTACCTCCACGTGCTGTAGATCAACCATTCTTGATGTCTGTTGAGGATGTATTCACTATCACTGGTCGTGGTACTGTTGCTACTGGTCGTATCGAGCGTGGTGTAATCACTGTAGGTGATAACGTTGAAATCGTTGGTTTTAACGACTCTCCTATGACTTCTACTTGTACAGGTGTAGAAATGTTTAGAAAATTATTGGATCGTGGTGAAGCTGGTGATAACGCTGGTTTATTACTTCGTGGTATCGATAAGAAAGATATCCGTCGTGGTATGGTTATCTGTGCTCCAAAAACTATCACTCCACACACTGAATTCAGAGGTGAAGTTTATATCTTGTCTAAAGAGGAAGGTGGTCGTCACACTCCATTCTTTAACAAATATCGTCCTCAGTTCTATTTCCGTACTACTGATATCACTGGTGAGTGTCACTTACCAGAAGGTACTGAAATGGTAATGCCTGGTGATAACGTTAATCTTTTGGTTAACTTAATCGCTCCTATCGCAATGGAAAAAGGTTTGAAATTTGCGATTCGTGAAGGTGGTCGTACTGTAGGTGCAGGTCAAGTTACTGAAATTGTAAAATAAGATCTAATCTTAATAATACATAAAAAAGTGCTTCCAAATTTGGAAGCACTTTTTGTATATAAAAGTTTTTTTCTTAATTTCAATTTGTTTTTCTTTTCTTGAAGCAACCTAAAATATTGAAAACATGAAAAAGATATTAATTGCCGGTGGTACCGGATTTATTGGGAAGTCATTAATTGAATTTTTACTTCAAAATGGCTTTTGTCTTCATGTTCTCACCCGCCAAATGATTACCCCTTCTGCTGAGAACGTTCATTATTATTATTGGAATATTGAAAAGGGCATTATTGATGAAGATTGTTTTAAAGATGTTGAAATAATAATAAACCTTACCGGTTCTAATATAGCCGCTAAAAGGTGGACTAAACAACGAAAAAGAGACATCGTTGACAGTAGAATTAATGCTATAAACCTATTATTTGAAAAAGTAAAACAAAATAAATATCCTATTGAGAAATTTATCTGTTCCTCTGCGGTAGGATTTTATGGTGCAGTTACTTGTGAAGCTATTTTTGATGAAACTTCAAAAGCCGGTAATGATTTTTTAGGTGCTGTTTGTAGTCAATGGGAAATGGCTGCACTGCAGTTTGAAAAATTGGGAATAGCAACAGTTATCTTTAGAAAAGGGGTTGTTATTGCCAAGAATGGAGGGATGTTTAAGAAAATGGCTGCTTTGTCAAGATTGGGTATTAATACATCTGTAGGTTCTGGGAGGCAGTATTTGCCATGGGTCGATCTTAGAGATTTATTAAATATTTATCTATTTTTCATTTCTAAGAAAAGTTTTAAGGGAATATTTAATGTTGTGGCATCAGAATTTATTACTATGAATGATTTTTCTAAACAACTGCTTAAATATTTTAAAAAGAAAAGTTTACTACCTAATTTGCCTTCTTTTATTTTGAGATTTGTGTTTGGGGAATTATCTGTTATGTTACTAGAGGGTACCCGGATAAGTAATGAAAAATTAAAGAAGCTTGGATATAAATTTGAGTTTGATACTTTAGAGCAAGCCTTTGAAAGTAATTAGCGTATTAAATAATAATGGAGTGCATTTCTTAATGCACTCCATTATTAAAATTTATTGTTTTTTATTTACCTGCCAATTCTTTTACTTTTTCATATAACAAATCCTCATTACCTTCTTCGTAGCTGGTGTGTCTTTCCACTATGTTCCCTTCCTTATCAATGATAACTGTAAAAGGTACATTTTGGAAGTTTAAAGAACGCATCATGTCTGCATTGGCATCTTGATAAGAAGGGAAAGTCCAACCTTGAGCTTTGGAATAATTTCTTACCTGAGCCATATTTCTAGCGTCGTCGGTGGAGACTACTACATAATTAAAGTCGGGGGTTTCTTTTTGCCAATCGGCTAATTTGGTTTTAATATTTTTTATTTCTTTCTTACAAGGAATACACCAAGTAGCCCAAAAGCTGACGATAGTTACTTTTCCCGGAACAATTACTTCATTAAATGCAACCGATTTGCCATTCATATCTTTGATAGGCGTGTTAGGTAAACTTGCGATTTGAGCATTCACCTGAAAGGCAAATATAGAAGCTGCGATAAGGGTAATTATTTTTTTCATTTTTAATTATTTATTTAATTTGAAAAATTTGGTAAAAAATATGTTTCAAAAGTACTAAAAACAATTCTTTTTTTTGTTAAAAAAATTAGATATTTGTACTTTATATGCCTTTTTAGAATTGTTTCTATTGTAAAGGTTTAAAGTTACATAAAAAATGATGAAGAAAATTTTATTCTGCATAGGCACATCACTTGCTTTCGTTCCATTTAGTTTTGGTCAAGGAATTTTACCCGGTAGCATAAATGGAAATCTGATGACTAATCAAAATTTCTTTCAAAGAGATACAGCTATTAAGGCTTCTGATAATCCTTTATATGATAATTTATTAAGTGGAGGTGAAAGTTGGCTGAATTTACGGTATTCCCAAAAAGATTTTAGTGCTTTTGTTAGGATGGATGTTTTTAATAATTCCAATTTGATGATTCCTACACAACCTACCTCTGGATTTGGTCTTGGAGCTTGGGGTTTTACCAAAGATTTTCAAAATTTAAGTATTACCGGAGGTTATATTTATGATCAGATAGGTAGTGGAATTATTTTTAGAGCCTATGAAGACAGAGGTTTATTGATTGATAATGCATTGGTAGGGCTTCGTTTGAAATATAAAATTAATGATAACTTAACAATAAAAGGATTTACAGGGCAACAGAAATTTTTATTCACTAGATATGAACCTATTATTAAAGGGTTGAATATAGAGGGGAATTATGCCATTAAAGATAAAATATTTTTAAATCCTGGTTTTGGTGTTTTAAATCGTACCATGGACAAAACCAGTATGGATGCTGTGGTCAACAGAACCAATGCACTACCATTGCCAGATCGGGAAGAGCCAAAATATAATATGTATGCCGGAACGCTTTACAATACCTTATCTATTGGAGGTTTTTCTTGGTATGCCGAAGCTGCCTTAAAATCAAGAGAGGCTATTAATAATTATAATGGTGATTTAGAATTTCATCCTGGTTCTATTTTTTATAGTACTTTGGGCTACGCAATGGAAGGCCTGGCATTTACTGTTGCCGGTAAGCGTACTGAGAATTTCTCTATGAGAACTTCTCCATCTGAAAACTCTAATTTTGGTATGTTGAATTGGCAACCTATTATTGCTCAAATCCGCCCTCAGAGATTGATTGCACGTTATACACCTCAATCTTTAGATTGGAGTGAAACCGCTTTAAGTGGTAATGTAATGTACGTGCCTAATGATGATTATGATTTTAGTGGTACTTATACGCACATCAATACCAATGAAGGATTGAAACTGTATCGTGAAGGGTATTTTGAAACGAATATCAGAAGCATCAAAAATTCAAAATTGACTTTAGGCTTGCAGTATATGGAGTACAACCAAGATTATTACCAGTTTAAACCCGGCAAACCTTTGGTGAAAGCATTTACTCCATTTGCTGAATTTGTGTATAAATTAGCTCCACAAAAATCTATAGCTGTTCAAGCACAGTATATGGATACCAAACAAGATTATGGCAGCTGGGCTTTTGTACAAGTAGAATATTCTTTGGCTCCAAGATGGTCATTTGCAATTTCTGATATGTATAATATCAAGCCGGCACATGCAGGGGACAGAAAAGAGCATTATTATAACTTCTTTGTTGCACATACACGGGGTGCACACCGTTTTACAGCTGCCTGGGTGAAGCAAGTTGAAGGAGTTAACTGTACCGGGGGCGTTTGTAGATATGAACCGGCATTTAATGGCTTAAAAGTGGGAATCACTTCGACATTTTAAATTGAGTTTTTTTAAAGAAGGATGTATCAAGGATACATCCTTCTTTTTGGTAGTGCTTTATGCTTGATTTTTATTAAACCATTTAAAGGATGGTAGTTTAGAAAGTGGCATCATTTTTTTTGAAGGAAGGCAACAAATATTGAAATGAATACTCGGAATTAAACTTGAAAAAGTGACCGCTATTAAAAGCCACTGAATATTTTGATTTTGAGTTGAAATATAAATGGAGCCTACTTCTTTAAAATTTAAGGAGAACTACTATTGTTAAAATAAAAAATCGGGGTTAATTTCGCTGAAAATAAAATAATTTTTATTCACAGAATATGATTGATATGGATATGCCGGAAGAAGGAAACAATAATCCTTCGGATGGAAATGTGGCCAATGTGAGCAAGATGTATGAGGATTGGTTTTTGGAATATGCCAGTTATGTAATTCTAGAGCGTGCTGTACCTTATGTAGAAGATGGATTGAAACCGGTACAAAGAAGAATCCTTCATGCTATGAAGGAAATGGATGATGGCAGATTTAATAAAGTGGCTAATATTATTGGTCAGACGATGCAGTATCATCCTCATGGTGATGCCAGTATTGGCGATGCCATGGTAAATATGGGTCAGAAAGAATTGTTGATAGAAACCCAAGGGAACTGGGGAGATGTGCGTACCGGAGACCGTTCGGCAGCTCCAAGATATATTGAAGCCAGACTTTCAAAGTTTGCTCTGGAAGTGGCTTTTAACGGTAAGACTACCGACTGGCAACTGAGCTATGACGGCCGGAAAAATGAGCCGGTAGTACTTCCAATGAAGTTTCCTTTATTACTGTCGCAGGGGGTTGATGGTATTGCCGTTGGACTTTCTACAAAAATATTGCCTCATAATTTTATTGAGCTTTTAGATGCTTCCATTAAATACTTAAAAGAGAAACCTTTTCAAATTTTTCCGGACTTTCTTACCGGGGGCATGGTAGATGTTAGTAATTATAATGATGGTATTAGAGGTGGAAAGGTTTTGGTAAGAGCCCATATCGAAGAGGTGGACAAAAAAACAATTGCTATAAGAAATGTACCTTATGGCACTACCACGTCTAGTTTGATTGATAGCATTATCAAGGCTAATGATAAAGGAAAAATAAAAATCAAATCTGTAAGCGATAATACGGCGGCGGCTGTTGAAATTTTAGTACAACTTGCACCCGGTGTTTCTATTGATCAGACTATTGATGCCTTATATGCCTTTACTGATTGTCAAATTTCAATTTCGCCCAACACTTGTGTTATTATCAAGGAAAAACCTCATTTTATAGGGGTGAGTGAGCTGTTGAAACTTTCTGTTGAAAACACAAAAGTACTTTTAAATAAAGAACTGGAGATTAAAAAAGCAGAACTGGAAAACGATTGGCATTATTCTTCTTTGGAAAAAATATTTATCGAAAAAAGAATATATAGAGATATTGAAGAAGAAACAACTTGGGAAGGAGTATTGTCAGCCATAGATAAGGGTTTGACTCCCTATAAACCCTTATTCAAAAGAGAAATTATTCAGGAAGATATTGTAAAACTAACAGAAATCAAGATTAAAAGGATTTCTAAGTTTGACGGCTTTAAAGCAGATGAGCATATCAAAGCTGTAGAAGAAGAATTGAAGCAGGTTCAGTTTAACATTGAACATCTAATAGACTTTGCCATTGCTTATTATGAAAATTTAATCAAAAAATTTGGTAAGGGTAAAGAAAGGAAAACAGAAATTAAACATTTTGATACTATTCAGGCAACGGTGGTGGCTATAGCCAATGCTAAACTATATGTCAATAGGAAAGAGGGCTTTATAGGTACGGGATTGAAGAAGGATGAATATGTTTCCGATTGCTCCGATTTGGATGATATCATTGTTTTTACTAAAGATGGTAATATGACAGTGGTTAAGGTAACTGATAAAACTTTTGTGGGTAAAGACATCATTCATGTGGAAGTATTTAGAAAGACTGATGATCGCACTACCTATAATATGATGTATATGGACGGGGCATCAGGGATTGTTTATGCCAAGCGTTTTAATGTTACCGGTATCACCAGAGACAAACAATATGATTTAACTAAGGGTAACAAAGGCAGCAAGGTTATTTATTTTACTTCTAACCCTAATGGGGAGGCAGAGGTGGTTACTATTACCCTTTCTCCGGGTTCTACTGCCAGAATTAAAAGTTTTGATTATTATTTTGAAACCCTTGCAATTAAAGGGAGAAGTTCTTTTGGAAATCAGGTTACCAAATACCCTGTGCGTCAGGTGAAGTTTAAAGAGCAAGGAAAGAGTACGCTTTCTGCGCCTAAAATTTGGTATGACGATCAGGTGGGCCGTTTGAATACGGATGAATATGGCAGGCTATTAGGCAGCTTTGAAGTGGACGATAAAATTGTTGTTTTTTATAAAGATGGTCATTATGAATTAACGGATTATGATTTAGCCAACCGTTATGAAACAGAGCATATTATGGCGATTGAAAAATGGATTCCCGAAAATCCGATTACAGCGGTATATTGGGATGACGATAAAAAGCAATTTAATATTAAACGGTTTAAGATAGAAACCCAAACCTTGAAAAATAAGTTTTTGTTTATTAAGGAAGGTAAAAAGAATTTTTTATATTTAGTAACAGTTCATCCGCATCCAACCTTAACTGTGAGTACCGGAAAGAAAAAATCTGAAGCTGAGATAACAGTAATAAAGCCTGAAGAAACTATAGAGATTACGGGATGGAAAACGGTGGGTTCTAAATTTGCCGAAAAAGATTTATTACATATTGAGCTTTCTTTTCCGGAGCCGGAAGAAAAAGAGGAGGACAATAACCATTTAACGGGAATTGCACCTACATTATTTTAAAACTAAACAAACAAAATGAAAAAAAATATTTTAATCCTATTGAGTTGTGTTGTTGGCTTTTTGGCGGTGTCTTGTAACACAACAAAAGAAACGGAAGATGTATTAAACATAGGCTATTTGCCTATTACCGATTGCTTACCGGTATATGTTGCCCAAGAGAATGGTCTTTTTGAAAAGCATGGCTTGAAAGTGAATTTAATGGCAGCTTCTGGAGGTCCGGAAGTGTTTAAAGAGTTGGAAGCTGGTGCAGTAGATATTGGGTTTTCAAACGTAGTAACCTTAATTAAGCAAGTGAATTCCGGGAAAGCATACCAGTCTGTATTTGGCACTACATTAGAAGCTGAAGGTCACATGACACACGCTATCGTGGCTAGAGCCCATGAAAACATTGGATTAGATAAAGCAAATTTTTCTATCAATGCCATGAATAATATTGAAGAGTTGATGTTGCTGAATCATTTGAAAAGTCAGGGAGTAACTATTCAACCTAGCGTTGAAACACAGTTTAAGGTGATTCCTTTCCCTCAAATGTTGGCAGCTCTTCAAAATAAAGAAGTGGATTATGCCTGTATTGTAGAGCCTTGGATTACTTTAGCAAGAAAGGACACCCAAAACTTTAAGGTAATAGGAAATTATTACCCGGTTAGTGGTAGTAGTCCTGCTTTGGTGGCTTCGTATGTGGCTACACAAAAGACCATTCAAGGGAAAAAAGTTTTGGTGGATAAATTTATTGCAGCCATGGAAGAGGCTACAGATTTTATTATTAAGGATGAAAAAACAGCAAGAAAATTTTTATTGAAGTATATCAAACTTTCTGATAGTTTGGTGAATGAGGTGGCGATGCCTGAATTTGGCACTTCTATAAAAGATTCAGAATGGGATAAGATAATTCATATCATTTACCAGCCGGAATTTAATATCAATAAGGCTTTTTTACCTAAGCCTGAAAATAAAGTTTCGATAGAAAATGTCCGTTATACCAAGTCCTAAATCTCTTATCGCTGAAAATATTTTCTATCATTTTAAAAATGAAGAAAAGAATACTTTCTTTTGGAAAAACTTTAATTTTAAAGTTCAACAAGGAGAAGTTGTCAGCTTGTTAGGTAGTTCCGGCATTGGGAAAACTACCTTATTGAGAGTGTTGTCCGGTCTGCATCCTATAGAACAAGGGCAGGTGTTTATTGACGAAGTTAGCAATTTGGTGAAGCAACCTGAGGCTCCGGTTTTTGTGGTGTTTCAAGATTACGGATTCACTTTGTTACCCTGGCTGACCATAAAAAAGAATATAGCATTAGGAAGATTTAAAACCCAAAATCAAGGCGATATAGATTATCAGGAAATTAAAAGGGTATTGTTCCCGACGATAGATAATTTTGAAAAATTTCTTAATCAATATCCCAATCAATTGAGTGGGGGACAAAAGCAAAGAGTGCAGATTGCCAGGGCCATGGTATCGGCTTCAGATTTTATTTTTTTTGATGAACCGGATAGTGGGATAGATTATAAAAGCAAATTGGCCATCAGAGCTTTGTTACAGCAATTGGCTTATAGGAATAATAAGGGTATTGTGTTGATTACTCATGATTTGGAAAGTGCTTATAAGGTTTCAAATAAAGCCTATGTTTTGCATAAAGAACTTGTAAATAATGATATTAAATTAATTGAACTGAAAACGGCGGATTATAGCTCCTTTGAAATTTTCAGGGAAAAAGTAAATTTTTTATTATGATAAGATTCTTAAATAAAACGCTGAAATCTTCTTTAATTTTTTTTATCATTGCCCTTTTCTATTTTTTATTTTTAAAATACTGGGTGCATAAAAATGCCGGAGGTTCTGTGGATTTGCATTTGAGTCGGTCTGTTACAGGTTTTTGGAATATTGATAATTTGAATGGTCATGACGTTTCTTTACTTTCCTTAACGGGAAGTACCCTCTTTTATTTTTTTATTGTTTTTGTGTTGTCCTCTTTGCTGGGAGTGGTTTTGGGTGTATTGATGGGTAGATTTAGCAAGTTTGGCACTGCTACCATGCATTTTGGTAATTTTTTCAGGGTAATGCCTAGCTTGGTTTTTATTGTATTGTTTAAATATCAATTTCGGTTTACCGAGACTTATGTGTATTTTGTAGGGGTGTTTGCCTGTATATGGCCTATTTTAATCAATACAAAATCCGGTGTGGAAACCACGAATCCAACACAAAGAGAAGCCATATCTTTGTTGAGATTGCCAATGAGGGAAACTTTGTTTTCTTTTTTGTTACCAAAGGCATTTCCTTCAATTTGGGAAGGTATGCGAATAGCCATGGGCATCTCTTTTTTAATTGTGATTACCTGTGAGTACTTGAATCCAGGGCTTTTGGGTTTGGGAGCTTTGTTGAGAAGTTATGAGTTAGATTTATCACCATTGGTAACCATGTGTATTATCCTTTGGATAGGATTGATAGGTATTATCATCAATATGGTTTTTGATTTTATAGAAGAAAAAATACCATTATTGAATAATCAATTTATGATAAAAAATTAGGTAAATATTTTTTTAACTCAAATCCAATGTGAACCCAAAAGTAGTGCCTACATTGGGTTTGCTACGAATGTTAATCGTTTGACCATGGGCTTCCATGATATGTTTTACGATGGCTAAGCCCAAGCCGGTACCTCCTTCTTTTCTGCTACGGGCTTTGTCCACTCTATAAAATCTTTCAAAAAGACGAGACAAGTATTCTTCCTCTATGCCATAGCCGTTATCTGAGATTTCTACTAATGCTTTTTTCTCATCCACATTATAAAAACTTACCACTATTTCACCATTTTCTTTACCATACTTAATGGCATTATCCAAGAGATTGACCATTACCTGATAGATTCTTCCTCTGTCTGCAATAACTTTTATTGGATCTTCACAGCCTTTTTTGATATGAAAAGTAACCCCTTTGTTTTGTGCTTTTAAGGCTAATTCGTCAAACACTTCTTTTGTCAAATCCTGAATAATGAATTTTTGGGAGCTTAGTTTTAGCTCGTTGCTTTCAATTTCAGAAATTAAACTAATATCTTCGAGTAAATGAATGAGTCTATCTGTATTTTTAGCTGCTTTTTGAAGAAAATTCATACTCACTTTTTCATCTTGATAAGCACCATCCAATAGGGTTTCAATATAACTTTGAATTGCAAATACAGGGGTCTTTAATTCATGGGAAAGATTGCTTAAAAATTCTTTTCTAAACTTTTCGTTTTGTTGTAGGCTACTGATTTCTTCTTTCTTTTTTATGCCCCATTGTGCTACATCTTTGCTCACCATGTCGATGTCCATTTGTGCTAACATTTTTTCTTGTAGAAAATCTAATTCTTTAGCCGTTTTTACTTCATGAATAAATTTATAAATCAATTTGAGTTTTCGATAAATAAATTTGGTCAGGGTATAATAAAAAATAAGATAACTACTGGTAAATACAACCAAAGCTGTAATCAAAATAATATGCCATTCCGGAAAAAGGAATAAGCCTAAGCACACTATTATCACCGCTAAAATTATAGCGGTGATAAAAGAGAGTATTCTAGGTGGTATATTTTTATTAGTCAGCATTGGAAACGGTATATTATTGTTGATTGAGTAAGCAATGGTAGATTTTACGTATCTATTTTATACCCAAAACCTTTTATGGTAACTATTAAATCTAAATCAGTTTTTTGTCTTAATCTTCTGATATGGACATCAATTGTTCTATCGCCAACAATGGTATCGTCATCCCAAATATGGTTTAATATTTCATCTCTGGAAAATGCCTTTCCGGGCTTACTGGTCAAGAGTTCTAAGAGTTTAAATTCTTTACCGGTGAGATTCAGGCTGTGACCTTTGAAAAAAATTTCATGTTTGTCTTTGTCGATTTTGATATCACCCACTTCGATAATTTTCCCGGAATGGGTTTTGCCTCTTCGTAATACCGATTGGATACGGCTGAGTAAAACTTTAGGTTTTATAGGTTTAACGATATAGTCATCGGCTCCCATGTTTAGACCTTCCACCTCAGTATGTTCACTATTCATTGCAGTGAGAAAAATCACAAAAGTATCTTTGAGTTGTGGGTCTTTTTTTAAAATAGGCAACACCTCAGTACCACTCATTTTTGGCATCATGATATCCAGCAAAATCAAGTCAGGTAGAAAAGTTTTTGCCTTTCTAATGGCATCTAAGCCATCCATAGCCGTTTCTATTTCAAATCCGGAATGTTCCAAATTGTAACGGATAATATCCACAATATCCTCTTCATCATCAACGATGAGTATTTTCTGATTTGTTATTTCCATACCGACTTCAAAAATAAGACTTAAATTTTAACTGATTATTTTTGAATTTACTTTTTAGGCTTTTCTTGATGTTTTAACACCTTTGCTTCCAGGTAAAAGATAGTATCTTCTGCCATATTTTTTGTAAGATCACCAATACGTTCCATTTTTCTGATGATTGAAACTAAATACAGGAGTTGCTCCATTTGTTCAGGATGGTTTTTCATAATCGGTATTACAATATCTGTTGTTGCAATATTGATGGCATTCACGGTATCGTCAATAGGAAAAACCTTTCTAGCCAATTTGGTGTCTTCATTTGTGAATCCATCAACTATATAATTGAACATTTTTAGGATGGCATCATACATTTCTAAAAACCTTAAATCTACTAAAACCTTTGGCTCTAAAGCTTGGTTGAAATGCAAGATAAAACGGGCAATTCCGGCGGCATAATCTCCTATACGTTCCAAGTTGGAGTTGATTTTATAAACACTTAAAACAAACCTTAAATCAATAGCAACAGGATTATACAGAGCTAGGATATTTTCACAATTATTGTCTATGGCAAGTTCATAAGCATTCAATCGGTTTTCGTTGAAAAGTATTTCATGGGCTAGATCTTTATCAAATTCCATTATAGCCTCTCTGCCTTTGAGGAGCTGGTTTTGGGTTAAATGCATCATTTTTAACAATGCTTGTTTCAATTCTAAAACTTTATTATTTATCTGTGTCATTTTAATGAATATTTTATTTTTATCCAAATCTACCTGTGATGTAATTTTGGGTTCTGATGTCTGAAGGGTTTTTAAATACTTTTTCTGTTTTGTCAAACTCTACCAATTCGCCCATGTAAAAGAAGGCTGTCCTACCGCTGATTCGTGAAGCCTGGTGCATACTATGCGTTACTATGATGATGGTATAGTCTTTTTTTAATTGCAATAAAAGTTCTTCTATTTTTGCCGTTGAAATTGGATCCAGAGCAGAAGTGGGCTCATCTAATAAAATAAGTTCCGGCTTCATGGCTATGGTTCTGGCTATACAAAGTCTTTGCTGCTGACCTCCGGAAAGGAAGCTGCCTTTTTGATGCAATTTATCTTTCACTTCTTCCCATAAGGCTACATCTTTCAAAGATTTTTCAACGATTTCGTCTTTTTCTTTTTTTGATAGTTTGATGCCATTGAGCTTGTAGCCTGCAATTACATTATCATAAATACTCATGGTAGGGAATGGGTTAGGACGCTGGAAAACCATGCCCACTTTTCTTCTTAATGAAATGGGGTACATTTTAAAAACATCTTCATTGTTTAATAAAATGCTACCTTTTGCACTAGCACCGTCTGTCAGCTCGTGCATACGATTAATACAGCGAATAAAGGTAGTTTTACCACAACCCGACGGGCCCATTACGGCAATGATTTCGCCTTTGGGTATATCCACATCTACACCTTTTAATATTTGATGTTTTCCAAAAGAGGCTTCCAGACCTCTCACTTTTAAAATTGAACTTTCCATTTTTTAATAATTAATTTTGATAGCAGACTGATGCTGAATATTAAGATGATTAAAACCAATGCTGCTCCCCAAGCTTGTTGGTGCCATTCCTCATAAGGACTGATGGCTCGGGTGTAAATCAACATGGGTAAGGAATCTACTGGCTTTGTAATATCCAAATTGAGATATGGGTTTCCAAAGGCGGTAAAGAGTAAGGGGGCGGTTTCGCCGGCGATGCGTGCTATTGAAAGGGTTACACCACTGGCTATGCCACTTAATGCACAAGGAACTATTACCTTTCTTAATGTTTTCGAATAAGAAACCCCTAATGCTAAAGAAGCTTCTTTTAAGGAATTGGGCACCAGATTTAAAGTTTCTTCAGTAGTTCTGACTACTACCGGGAGCATCATGATGGCTAATGCTATACCTCCTGAAAATGCAGAGAAACCTCCAAATGGTTTTACCACCCATAAATAAGTGATAATGCCGATAACTATGGAAGGAATACCTTGTAATATTTCGGCACATAAACGCACTAGCCCTGCAAACTTTTTATTTCTGTTTTCAGAGATGTAAATACCACAAATAATACCAATAGGTACGGCAATTATGGTGGCGATGCTTATTAGCATTAGTGTTCCAACAATAGCATTGAGAATGCCACCTCCTGGCACTCCAATTGGGGTGGGTAATTTTGTGATAAAATTCCAACTTAAAGCCGCAAGCCCTTGCTTGATAATATAGAAGAGTACCAATGCTAAAGGAATTGCACAGATACTTGCCATTACAATGATGGTGGCTTTAAAAAAAAGATTTTTTCTTTGTCTGTTTTTAATATTGCTTAATGCACTCATTTTTTGGCTAATCTTTTGATGTATAATTTTCCGATGATATTAAAGAAGGCGGTGATTAAGAATAATAATAAACCTATCTCAATCAATGCTGCCATGTGAAGGTCTGAAGAGGCTTCTGAGAACTCGTTGGCTATGATGCTCGCCATGGTATTTGCCGGATCGAAAATGTTTTTGGGTATTACATTTGCATTGCCTATCACCATAGTTACTGCCATTGTCTCGCCCAATGCACGCCCAAAAGCCAAGAGTGTGCCAGCCATGATGCCGGAACGGGCTTGAGGGAAAGTGATATAGCGAATCAATTCGTAACGGGTGGCTCCTAAGGCATACCCACCTTCTTTCAAATCATTGGGTGTTAGTTTAAGTACTTCTCTTGCTATGGAGGCTGCATAAGGAATTATCATTACTGCTAAGACAATAGATGCGGTCATGATGCCTAATCCAATTGCGGGAATACCTAATTTTATTTCTATCCAACGGATGATGGGAACGATGAAAAACAAAGCTGTAAACCCATAAATAACAGAAGGAATACCTGCTAATAATTCCAAAATATTACTGAAGAGACTAGAGATACTGCCTTTTTTAAAATACTCTCCTAAAAACAGGGAGATGGACATCGACACCGGAAAAGAAATAGCTAAGGCTATTAAGGATGTGAGTAGCGTACCAATAATAAATGGTAAAGCACCAAACTCTTCCATGATAGGATTCCAAACCTTGTCGAAAGCAAAATTAAAACCATGAGATTTAATAGTGGGAATCGACCCTAAGACCAGGGTGATTAAGATTCCCACTAATAAAACCAATAGGAGATAAGCAGCAGTAGATAGCGTTACTTGAAATATTCTATCAGAACGATAACTATTTTTAAAAGATACTTGTGTCTTATTATTGGTCATTATATTTTATTTTTTTGCTTGCCAAGTTGGAGCTTCCGTCAATAAGGCTTGACCATCAAAAGTGATTGACAATAATGCCTTCTCTGCCACTTGTACTGCCGGATTTGGTAAACGTACATAATCTAAAGGTTCGCAAAACTCCTGCCCTTGATGGGTAAGCCACCATAAAGCTTTTACTAATGCAGTAGCTTGTTCTTTTGTTCGGCCATTATAGTTTTGTTCTTTGTACAAAATAGCCCATGTGAAACTACTAATAGGATAGGCATCGGTAGCTTCGGAATTGATAATATAAATCCTGGAATCTGCCGGAAGGTCAATATTGGCACTGTTTTTAGTAGCTTCTAGGGAAGGAGTAATAAAATTTCCGGCGGCATTTTGAATACTTGCATATTTCAATCCGGTTTGCATGGCATATACCAATTCCACATAGCCAATACTGCCCGGGGTTTGTTGGATGATGCCGGCTATACCTTCATTTCCTTTACCACCTACACCGGTAGGCCATTTTACTGAAGCCCCTGTTCCAACGCTACTTTCCCATTCCGGATTTACCCTTGAAAGATATAAAGTGTAGTTGTAGGAAGTGCCACTACCATCAGAGCGATGCACAACAGTGATTTTTTGGTTAGGCAGTTTTGCATCAGGATTAATGGCTTGGATTTTTGGGTCGTTCCATTGGGTGATTTTTCCTAGATACATGGCCGAAAGCACTTCTGGGCTTAGATTGATTTGAGGGTTGCCTTCCAAATTATAGGCTAAAGCAATGGCACCAATACAAGTAGGGATATGCACAATTGGAGCACCAATTTTTTGAATATCTTCATCCGTTAAAAACTTATCCGTCCCTCCAAAATCTACTTTTTTACTGGTCAACTGTTTGATGCCACCACTAGAACCTATGGATTGGTAATTTACTTTTGCACCTGTTGCATTATGATATTCAGAGAACACTTTGGAGTAGATAGGGAATCCGAAGGAAGAGCCGGCTCCTAAAATGCTAATATCATTGCTGGATTCTTTTTGTGTGTTTTGCTTGTCGCTACCTCCACAAGAGGCGATTAAAAATGCACTTGATAATACAAGTAAGCTTGATTTAATTAATTTCATTATTTTAATTTTTTATGTTTGAATGTTTTTAGAATTTATAATAAATGCTTAGGCGGTATGCTAAATCATAATCACGATTGCTGTTGATGCTGTTTTTGTTTGAAAAACTTTGATACCAAATATTTGGGATGAGGTGAACATTTTTTACAGGGCTGTAATCTATACCGGCGGTGATAAAACTCTCTTTAACGTTTGGATTCAAGTTGGAATGTAAACCTTCATAATTCAATTCATTATTCATGCTTTGAATATAAGGATTAATATAATCGTATCGTGCAAAGAAGGCAAATTTGTTTTGCACTATCGGACCTCTAACGAAGGAGGAGAAACCTAAAGAAGTTCCGGAAAGCGTGTCATTATTTTGAGGATTATTTGGATTGTCGATGCCTATGCCATTTTGAAATCTGTTAAGGTAAATTCCGGCTCCTACAGTAATTTTTTCTCCGGAATATGCTGCAAATATTTTCCAAAGGCTGGAAGATTGTTTTAGTCCATCTTCCCATTTTTTACGCTCATAATCGGCATACAAATCCACCACTAATTTTTTATCTAAAAACTTCCCGTAAACTTCTGAATATACTTTTTTAGAACGGTTGTTTTCAGCTTTTACCCCGGTACCATTACCGACCATAAGGTTGTAACCATAATTTTTCTTCTTGTCAAAACTTCCTTCCAATCGCACCCCCAAATCATAAGAGGTAGATCCGTGCATGTCTTCCGCCATTTTTTCTACATGTCTGTATTCCCAATACTTTTCGGTAACTGTTGAGAAAGTTGGTGTTTGGGTAGCACCTACAATAAGGTTACTATTTGGAAAAATATTTTTCCATTGTAAGTTGGCATACTTGATATACAAGCCCATTTTCTTGGAGGTGGTTGCTCCGTCCAATTCTACTAAAACTTCTCCGGTAAATTTTTTAGAAATGTGGTATTGATAACCTAATTGTACCCTTCTAAGTTCAAAGGCATTTTCATCTTTGGCGATACCCGAATATTGGTAATTACCCCTTTCTAAAGAATCGGCATGAGCCTTGTAGTAATAATCTCCAAATACTTTTCCGGAGAGCTTTCCATGAGGTTTAAAGTCGTTTTGGGATTCTTGTGCCTGAAGGGCATTAATGCTTAAAAGTGGTAATAAGCATGAGGTTAAGAAGAGCTGTTTCATCATTTTTTCTGTCTTCATTTGTTATTATTAATTTTGTGCAAAGATGGTATGTCAATGTTACAAACAGGTTAAGGCTAGATGAAGAGTAGTTGAAGAATTTTGATTTAAATACAATACTTTTAAAATAAATTCTTTTTGGAGGGGAAAAAGAAAATTTTATCTTGCAATTGGTTTCAATTACAATTAAAATGGTAATGAGTCTTTAATAAATGGTTTATAAAATAGGATTTAGAATAAGTCGGTTAAATATTTCTTTTAGGTTTTTGGTGGAAGTCTTTACTTTGAACACTAGCTTTCGATTGGGTGCGAAAATATTGATAATATTATTTCTTTGGTTTTGTCCACAAAAAGTAAATGCTCAATACGACTCTTTACTGCACAAATCCTATGGACAGAATGTTTTGGGCATTCATGCCATGTATCGAGATTTAATCAATATTGAGGATTCCTTAAAAAGGCAACAAAAAGCCAATGAAATAAAAGATTTTGCACTGCAGCATAAGGATAAAACATTAGCCTTAAATGTAGATTTTTTCTTGAATTTTTGGAATGCCTTTTATCAAAATCAACCAAAGCAAATATCCCTACGAAAGCTGAAAGAGCAGGTAAATGTGTATTCAAAAAAGGATATCGACTTTTTATATGAACGTTCTTTGAGAGCACTAGCTGAGTTTTATTGGAAAATTGAAAAGAATTACGAATTAGCTTTTGAACAATATTTAATACTAGACAGAAGACTCCAATCTATTAATCCTAAGGAATATCCTGAAATGGCTAGAGACTTTATGCAGATAGGGGAGGCTTATTATTATTTTCAAGACTATTCTTTGGCAATATCCTATTTTAAAAAAGCAATACGGATACCGGAAACAACTTTTAATACTGGAGTTATTAATAATGCCAGAAATACTTTAGGTCTTAGTTATCAAGAACTTCATCAATTTGATAGTGCAGCCTATTGTTTTCAACAAATATTGGATTGTAGTTTCCCGGAAGCTGAAAATTGGAAAAGGATTGCAAAGGGAAATTTAGGAGGTAATTACTATTTGAAAGGCGACTATGCACAAGCTTTACCATTATTGGAAGCTGACTTGAAACGCTCACTTGAAGCAAATGATTTTGGCAATAGTGCAGGAGCTGCAATAAGTTTATCAGCTATTTTCTTAGAAAAAAATAATATTAAAGTTTCAAAAGCCTATATCGATTCCTCAAAAATTTATATTCAAAATTCAGGACAGACCGATAGGTATAGATTACTTTATCCTATTATCAGTAAATGGTATGCATTGAATGGCAATAAACTACAAGCAAGCCGGTATATTGATTCTGCTGTAATTGCTATAGAGAGTTATAATAAAAAATTCAGTGCTCTCAATGTGTTAAGAGCTCAACAAAAGATTGATAAACAACAAAAAGAGCTACAACTTGTAGCCTTTTCATTGGAAAGTGCTCAGAAAATAACAGAACGGAATATTTTGATATTCATACTTATAATTGTTGGAGTAGGATTTGTATTGTTTTATTTTATTCAGAAAAAACAACAAGCTGACAAGGAATTAAAACTGAGTATTGCACATAGTGAATTGGAATTGTCTCAGGCTAAACTAAATAGCTATATGGATAAGCTTTTAGAAAAAAATAAATTAATTGAGCAATTTGAAAATCGGGAAACTGAAATAGATAAAAGTGAGCTTTACCTGCAGTTGCAACAAAGCGTTATCCTTACTGAAGCAGATTGGCAGTCCTTCCAACAACTTTTTGAAAAGGCACACCCATCTTTAATCCTTCGATATAAAGAAAATTATCCTGAATTGACAGAAGGTGAACTTAGGTATTTCTTACTTTTAAAACTTAAACTGACTACTAAAGAAATGGCCGCCATGCTCGGCGTTTCTCCCAATGCCATTCAGGTAATGCGCCATCGTTTAAGAAAAAAATTACAACTTCAAGAAGCCATTTCTTTAGAAGAGTTAATTCATAATTTCTAAATAATTTGCTCCATAGCTAATTTTTACAATTCAATTAGGCTTATTCAATACATTTATAATAATGATTTTTTTAATTGTATTTAATTGTAAATCAAATTATTGTATTTGTACCTTCTAATGTAAGGTTTTTGTAAGCCTAAAAATTTGTCTTTCCATAATGCCCAATCTTATTTTTGGGTTATGAAGTTTTCTAATAAACCTTACTTCAATTATAAAAATAGAAACTTAGTATTCTTAATGATTATCCTATTGTTATTGGTAATGGCAATAGGTGTAGTTTGGGTTTATTATGGTTTTGAAATTAGTAAGTTAGAAAATAAAGAAAAAATATTAAATCAATAATCGGAACAAAATGAAAAATCAAGTACAAACAAAGCCCAACTTGTTAACTGGTATAATGAGTAAACTCTTTCTTTTATTTCTCCTACTATTTTCAACCTTGTCCTCTTTTGCACAAATCACGCCCGATGCTTTTGGTATAGTTTATGTAAAAGATACCGCCACAGGCTTAGCTAATGGTAATAGTTGGGCGAATGCAACTTCTGACTTGCAAGGGGCTATCAATGCCACAGGTGCTCAAAAAGTATTTGTAAAAATTGGCACCTATCCAGTCGGTAGCAGTAGCTTTGTGATGAAGAATAATGTAGCCATTTATGGAGGCTTTGACCCTGCTGCAGGTATTGATAGCCTGAGTGACCAACGCTATGTTTTAGATTGGGTGCCAGGTAAAGCTTCCGTTTTAGATGGGCTCAACTCTAAACCCGTCATCTGGAATTATAGCTCTGGCTTAACTGCTACAGCCATTTTAGATGGATTTACCATAACTAAGGGACGTAATCCTTCTGGCAACGGCGGAGGCATTATGAATCTCAATGTTTCTCCTACATTTAATAATTTAATTATTAAGAATAACCTCACCTATTACTCTGGTAATGGAGGGGCGATGTATAATGAAAATTCATCGCCAACAGTTTCTAATTCTTATATCTTCAATAATCAAGCAGCTGATTTGTGTGGTGGGGTATATAACACTTTAAGCTCATCACCCACCTTTACCAATGTAGTATTTTATGGAAATGCTAGTAATGGCTCAGGTACTGCCTTCTATTCTACATCGGGTACAGTTACTTTTAATAATGTAACCGTGGGCCGTAATGCTAATTATTGGACTTATGCAGGTATTAAGATTACTGGAGGCGTTGTACATTTTAATAATGCTAATATTTGGGGTTATGGTGTTGAAAGCTATCCTTTTGGTTATACTATAAACAACAGCATCATTCAAGGTGTATCAGATACTACTAATGGTAACGTAAGCGCTATAGGATTAACCGATGGTGATATTTTTTTAGATCCTAATAATAATGATTATCGGTTGAGACCTTTGTCGCCTGCAGTTGATTCGGGGCTTAATTCCTTATATCCCGGATTGAGTGTCACCACTAAAGATTTATCCGGTGCAGACAGAGTGCAAGGTGGCAGCATAGATATTGGGGCGTTTGAGGCTGTACAATTAAACACAGATGCTAATGATATTATTTATGTAAAAGATGCTGCTACCGGTACCGGTAGCGGTAATAGTTGGGCTAATGCCACAGACAAGCTACAAGCCGCAATAGATGTATATGGTACACACCAAGTGTGGGTGAACTCTGGAGTGTATTATGCCCAAAACAGAAGTTTTATTTTAAGAAATAATGCGACCATATTAGGTGGTTTTGATGTAGATAGTGGCATAGTAGATACCAGCGATGTAAGAATAATGTTGAATCCAGATGATAATAGAGGCTCTATTTTGGACGGTATGAATGCCCGACCTGTAATTTGGAATAATGATAATGGCTTAAACGGTTCGGCTATTTTAGACGGATTTACTATCAGAAATGGATATGCTACCAATGGCGGTGGCGTGTATAATGAAAATGTGTCACCTTTATTAAGAAACTTGGTGTATAAAAATAATATAGCGACTTCTGGCGGTGGAGCTCTATATAATGAAAATACGTATGCTAATGTTACTAAAAGTATCTTTAAAAATAACACTGCAGGTTATGGGGGAGCTATTTATCATAGAGCTGCCAAAGGTAATTATGCCGATTTGGTCATTACGGACAATACTGCCATTCAAGGAGGAGGCATATATCATTTTGGGAACCAACCTACTTATTCAAATATGATAATTAAAAATAATTCTGCCAATGTTGGCGGTGGATTTTATATCCGTCAAGTATTTGATTTTTATCTGAATAATATTTTAATCACAGGGAATTCAGCTGCCGATAGCCTGAGTAGTGCAATTTATACTGTAAATGCTCGACCTATCTTTACCAATACAACTATTGCAGATAATGCCGCTAATGCCGTAAAGCTTTCTAATTTCTCTGTTCAATTTAATAATTCTATCGTTTTTGGAGGTGTTGATGGAGCCGATACATTGAGATATTCTTTAGTAGAAGGTTCATCAGATACTACAAACGGAAATATTTATGGTGTTGGTATATCTAAAAATGATATTTTTAAAAATCCTGCTTTAGGAGACTTTTCTTTAAAACCCATCATCAGTAATGTTGCCTTCGATGCTGGTAAAGATTCGCTATTCACGGGTTTAGATAGTACTACATTAGATCTTGCAGGAAATTTGCGTAGAATAGACTCTGTAATAGACTTAGGTGCTTATGAAATTCAACATGCGATTACCCCTAATGACAGCGGAGTGGTGTTTGTAAAGGATACAGCTACAGGCTTAGGTAGTGGCTATGATTGGGCAAACGCAACTTCTAACTTGCAAGGTGCGATTAATGCTACAAATGTGCAAAAAGTATTTGTAGCTGTTGGAAATTATCCAGTACCATCACCTAATAGCTTTGTGCTCAAAAACAATGTGGCTGTTTATGGAGGCTTCGACCCCGACAATGGCATTGACTCATTAAATGATAAACGTATTTTGCCTAACGAAGATTTGAGTGAAGGCTCTATACTGAATGGGAAAGCAGAACGCCCCGTTATTTGGAATTATAATAATGGTACTACTGCTACCACCATTTTAGATGGATTTACCATAAAAAATGGATATAATAATGCAAATGCTGCCGGCATATTGAACTATATGGTTTCTCCCACTTATAAAAATTTAGTCATCAAGGACAATCATAATTCATCTGGGGCCGGAGGTATTTTTAATAATTTTGCTTCGCCTCAATTTACCAATATTATTATTAAGGATAATAGTACTGCCACAGTAGGAGCAGGAATTGTAAATGTTAATGCTTCACCTTCGCTTACAAATGTTTTAATAGCTGGAAATACTGCAACAACAAATTCAGGAGCAGTTTTTCAAGGTGGTGGTACAGCCCAATTCACTAATGTAACTATTGCTAGAAATATACCCGATGCCGTTACTATTTCAAGTGGAGGAATTGATTTAAAAAACTCTATAGTCTATGGTGGAGTTACCGGTACTTATACAGCTCAATACAGTATTGTAGAAGGGAGCTCTTCCTCCTCTAATGGCAATATAAATTCGACAGGTATTGTAGATGCCAATATTTTTATAAACCCTTCAATGGGTAATTTCCAATTGAAGCCTACTTCTCTTGTAGTAAACAGTGGAAATGATGCCTTGTTCCCCGGATTAAATAGTAGTAGTAAAGATCTCGCAGGTAATAATCGAAAATTGGGTACTCATATAGATATGGGAGCTTATGAATTTGGCATTTTTCCTAATGCTAATGGCATAGTGTATGTAAAAGATACAGCTACCGGAGTAGGTAATGGTAAAGATTGGGCAAACGCTACATCTGACTTGCAAGGTGCTATCAATGCTACTGATGTGCAAAAAGTATTTGTAGCAGTAGGAAATTATCCAGTGCCTTCTCCCAATAGTTTTGTGATGAAAAACGGTGTGGCACTCTATGGAGGTTTTGATCCAGATAACGGCATCGATAGCTTAGATGATACTCGGATAATGATGGATACATCAGGAGTGAATGGTTCTATTTTAAATGGTAAAAACGAACGACCCGTTATTTGGAATGAATTTACAGCTGCTACAGCTATGGACACTACTACTGTATTGGATGGTTTTACAATTACAGGTGGTTTGAATACTGGAACTGGTTTGTACGATGGTGGTGCTGGTATTCGTAATAAATATGCTTCACCACAAATTAGAAATGTGGTATTCAGAGCGAACAATGCCTATAATGGAGCAGGTGTTTTTAATCAATTTTCAAGCTCAAAGTATATTAATACGGCTTTTATAAATAATGTTGCTACACATGCAGGCGGTGGTATGCTCAATTATTCTTCTTCAACTGTAAACATGGACAAAGCTTTGTTTGTAGGTAATCAAGCAGATAATGGGGGTGCCATTTCTAACCGATATACGGGTAATCAAACATTTAAGAATCTTACTATTTTTAGAAATAAAGCAAGCACTGCCTCTGGAGGTTTGGAAAACATTTCTTCAACTTCTACTGTAATTAATTCTTTAATTGCAGAGAATGAAAAAACAATTAATGCTTCAGTTACAGGTCACCCACTTACACTTATCAACGTAACAGTTGCTGGTAATTACAGTGTAGGCGGTGAAGTTGGACTATATTCAGTTACAGGCTTAATCGTACTTAAGAATTCTATAGTATTTGGTGCAACAAATGGCTTAAGTAATGTCGATAGGTACCATTCTTTAACAGAAGGATATACAGATACTACCAATGGAAATATTGACGCTACTGGTATTACAAAAGCTATGGTATTTAACGATTGGGGATTGAGTGATTATACCTTAAAAAGTACTGCTCCTGTAATTAATAAAGGAGATAATTCTTTATTTCCAAATTTAAATGGGAGCACTATTGATTTGGCAGGCAATCCAAGACTCTTTCAAAATATTATCGATATGGGCACTTATGAATCTCAATTTAATATTCCTGCACCAATTAATTTGGTCACTTTTACTGCCAAAAAGCAAGGTGATAAATCTTATCTTCAATGGACAACAGCATCAGAGCAAAACAATAAAGGCTTTAATATTGAAAGAAGTGATAACAGTAAAGATTGGGAAACGATAGGATTTCAAAAATCATTAGCTGAAAATGGTAATAGCACATATTTATTGTCCTATCAGTTTGTAGACGCCCAACCATTAATTGGTACAAACTTTTACCGCTTAAAGCAAATGGATATTGACGGAGCTTACGAATACAGCCCAGTAAGATTATTAGTTTTCGAAAGTGAAAAAGATATTAAAGTCTATCCCAATCCGGCGAATGAGCAAATAACAATTGACGGTTTGCAAGGTGATGAAACACTCTTGTTTATTGACGAATTAGGCAGAACGGTGAAAATCATTCATTGTGAAAATGAAGTAGAAACGGTGTCTGTTGCTGATTTTATTTCAGGGACATATTCTATCCTTATTCAATCAAAATCAGGCAGTAGATATTCCTTGAAATTAATAATTAGAAAATAATAAACACGTACAAGAAAAAATGATGACGAATTATTTAAAATTGACAGCAAAAATTCAATTTACACTCTTATTATTATTCATAGGGCTGAAGGTGCTAGCCCAAACTCCCGATGCCAACAACACTCTTTACGTAAACATCAACGTAAACGGGGGTACTGGCGATGGTTCTTCTTGGGCAAATGCTATCCCACAATTAGCCGATGCCCTGCTGTATGCCAAACAGCAGAACAACTACACTTCGGCTAATCCGCTTAAAATTTTTGTGGCAAAGGGAACTTACAAACCAATGTATAATTTTGCTACTGCGAACAACACAAGTGCACGTGACCACAGTTTTTTAATGATAAAAAATGTGATGGTTTATGGTGGTTTTGACCCTGCTAACTACATTACCACCTTAAATGACAACCGCATTTTGCCGCCAGCCACCGGTGGTTCTGTTTTAAGTGGTGATATTGGTGTGGCAAATGATGATACCGACAACTGTTACCACGTTGTTGTTGCTGCTAATGATGTAGAAATCGCTCTTTTGGATGGCTTTACTATTACACAGGGAAATGCTGATGGAATGGGTGCTGTAGCAATTGTTGATTATACAACGAGTACCGTTATAACTTTTAAGCAATATGTGGGTGCTGGAATGTGTATTTGGAATTCCAGTCCTGCCCTTAGCAATATCAGCATCAACAACAATATTGCAAAGTATGGCGGTGGTTTGTTTAATACAGGCAATGTAAGTTCTGTTTATAGTAATGTAACCATCAAAAATAACAGTGCGTCAGTTTTTGGTGGTGGAATATGTAACACTTCCGATGTGGCGTATATCAATGGTTCGAACCAGACTGTAGCTGCAAATGTTAATATCGGAAATTTTACCCTTAATAATAATAGTGCTTCAATTGGCGGTGGCATGTATAATAATGACGCCACTATCAGTTTCAGCAATGCGGTTATCAATAATAATAGTGCTACTGATGGCGGAGGAATATATAATGATAACTCGACCATCATCAGCATCAGCCAATCTACCCTTGATAGTAATTTGGCATTTTCAGGTGGCGGTGCTATAGCTAATGATGCAGCCGAGGTAACCTTGAATAATGTCAATATTCAAAACAATACAAGTGCTGCAGATGGTGGAGGTATGTATAACCTAAATAATTCCACCATCACCATCAGCAATTCCGACATTAGCAATAATACCGGAGTATCTGGCGGTGGTATATATAATTTCAACAATCCCACCATCACCATCAGCAATACCGATATCAGCGATAACACAGGAGTATCTGGAGGGGGGATATATAACCACAATTCTAACAACATCAACATTAGCCAATCTACTCTTAGTAGTAATTCGGCAATTTCAGGTGGGGGGATGTATAATATGAATTCCAATCCTGTTTTAACCAATGTCATCATCAGCAATAACAGCGGAGGATCGTATGGCGGTGGCATTTATAACAATAATTCGACGCCCACATTTAACAACAGTATGATAACAGAAAACCAATCGCTTGTTGCAGGTGCTATTTACAATGTGGGTGGTGGTGCTACGTTGAACGAAACAGTGATTAGCTTCAATGCAGCTGACGCAACAGGTGCAATATTTCTTTCAGAAACAAGCAATCTTTCTCTCAATTCGGTAAGGATAGTTGGCAATTCGGGTGGCTCTTCTGGCGGTATAGTAGGAAGTGGCACTACCACCATCATAGGAAAAAATGTTGAGATAACAGGTAACACGACCGTTACTTGTACCACATGCACCATAAAAGGCACAGCGATTGCGTTGACCGATCCGTCTTCAACCATCAATTTGGTCAATGCTACCATATCCAATAATAGTGATGTCTCCTATACCTTCGCCATACAAACGGCAGGCTCCTTGCAACTGACAAACAGCATTGTGTTTGGAAAGGTGTTTGCAAATTCCCAAAATGTTCAATATTCTTTAGTGGAAGGCAGTAACAGCACTGCCAATGGCAACATCAGTGCTAGCGGTATTACGCCAACGAATGTTTTTATAAACCCCACAGGCGGGGATTTCAACCTTAGTCTCTGTGGCTTGCTTGTAGATAACGGCAACAACAGTTTGTTTGCCGGTTTAGGTGCGACTACGCAAGACATTTCCGGCAATCCACGGGTGGTTAACAATATTATTGATATAGGTGCATACGAACAACAACAAAGTATAATATCTCCCGATGTTAACGGTATTATTTATGTAAAACAGGTTTGTTCGGGGGCAGGTTTGGGCAATAGTTGGGATAATGCTACTTCTAACTTACAACAAGCTATTAATACGACAGGTGTACAAAAAGTATTTGTAGCCACTGGTACTTACAGCGTAGATGATAATAGTTTTATTATGAAAAATGGTGTTGAAATCTATGGTGGTTTTAACCCATCGGCAGGCATAATCTCCCTTTCAGACCAGCGCATTATG
Source organism: Edaphocola sp. (assembly GCA_035444785.1). GTDB lineage: Bacteria > Bacteroidota > Bacteroidia > Chitinophagales > Chitinophagaceae > Edaphocola. The sequence continues at coordinate 30,269 of DAOMPL010000036.1, forward strand.
CCCGATGCGTCCAATAATTTGTTAGGCACTATCCTCAATGGTGCACAAACACGCCCCGTAATTTGGAATTATAATAACGGACTAAACGCAACGGCAGTATTAGACGGTTTTACCATAACTGGTGGTACTGGTGCAAGTGGAGCCGGAATTTATAACCGTAATGCTTCGCCCACGCTCCGCAATTTGGTCATTCGTAATAATACAGCAACCGTTAGTGGTGGTGGTATGTATAATTGGGGGGCAAGTCCTGCAATTATCAATACGGTTTTCAAAAGCAATGTTGTTACCGGCGCATCGGGCAGTACGGTTTCCGGCGGTGCTATCTTCAACGGCAATGCATCCGCTCCTGTATTGAGTAATGTCAATATCGTAAGCAATTTGGTATTGTCCTCGGGAACAGAAAACGGAGCAGGAATGTACAACGAAAATTCATCGCCAAAAATCTATAACAGTATTTTTTACAAAAATATAGAGCAATGGTCTGGAGCCACTGTAGGGGCTGATATTCAAAATACAGGAAACAGCACACCAATACTTAAAAACAGTATTACCCAAACTTACTCTACCGGAAACACTTCTGATAATAATCTAATCGGAGCTAACCCACTTTTTACCGATGTTAATAACGGAAATTATACCTTGCAAGTAGGTTCACCTGCTATTGATGCAGGTGATAGTAATTATATTCCAAGCGGTGTAACACTTGATTTGGCAGGTAATTCTCGGCTGTTTGGCAATAATGCGGATATGGGAGTTTATGAATCCCAATTTAATATTCCTGCACCAATTAAGTTGGTCTCTTTTACCGCCCAAAAACAAAGTAATAAATCCTATCTTCAATGGACAACAGCATCGGAGCAAAACAATAAAGGGTTTAATATTGAAAGAAGCAAAGATGGAAAGATATGGGGCAAGATAGGCTTTGTCTTCAGCAAAGCAAAAGGTGGCAATAGTTTTAATACGATTCATTACAATTTTATGGATTGGGAACCGACGATGGGTAATAACTTTTACCGATTAAAACAGCTTAATTTTGATGGTAGTTTTGAGTATAGCCCAGTTAGAGTATTATATATTGATTTTCCTATTCAGGTGAAAATTTATCCTAATCCTGCTAATGACCAAGTGCAAATTAATGATTTACCACATGATGGTAGTATTGTTATTTTTGACCAATCAGGTAAAAAAGTTTTAGAAAAGAATCATGTGAGTCCTCAAGAAACTATTTCTGTTAAAGGTTTAATGGGTGGCACATATCTTATTCAAATAATAGAAAACAATTCAATTATCCTTGAAAAGAAATTGGTGATAATTCACTAAAGGCATAAACAGCTATAAACCATTAAGGGTTGGGTGCATCAAAAGCATTCAACCTTTTCTAATTTTTAGAGAAAGTTAAAGATTGGGAGATATTATTATTTCAAAAAATGGGACAAAAAAATATATATTTTTTTGTCCAACCTCTCCTTTTGTATTTAAGTCTTTAAGGTTACAATCGGATACTATTTCTAAAGGTCTTTAATATAGTCTTTTTAAATTATACTAACAAAAAAAATAAAATAAATTTTTGAATTATGAAGAAACTTGCTTTTCTTACTGTAGCTCTTACAGCTACCCAACTCTCTTTTGCCCAAACTACCAATCCTGCTCCATATTGTGATGCTTCATTCGATGATATGGATGGTACTTTCCCTGTAGATGATTATATTAGCCGAGTGGAATTTGGAGCATTAATTAATGAAACTAATGCTCAATTTGCTGCTCCTCATTATGTATTCTACAATAATTTACCGGTAGCTGATTTTATCCCAGGAAATACTTACCCTTTAAACCTCAAGTTTAGAGTTGTCGGTGGTGCCGGATATGGGGTTTGGATCGATTATAATAAGGACAATGTGTTTGATGCCTCTGAAAAAATTGCCGGCACTTCAGGTACCAATTATTTAGATATTTCTGAAGCTACTATAGTGTCTCATAATATCACCATCCCTGCCACTGCTACTCCAGGCGAGACAAGAATGCGTATCCGTATTGTTGAAGATGATAATCATAATATGACAAGTTCGGATCAAGAGCCTTGTAATTTAAGCACTTCCGCAAATGATATTATGGATTGGGGAGAGACTGAAGATTATACCATTAATATTCTATCCAATAATAGTACCGGAATAAATGAAATGAATATGGTGTCAGTTGTTGATATAGTACCTAATCCTAGTTTTGGATTATTTGAAATTCAATCCAAAAGTATAATTAAAAATGTTCAAGTTTATACTATTGCCGGAAAACAGGTATTTGAGCAAACGCTTTATAATGATAGAATTTCATTAGATCTCTCGAATGAAGTGAAAGGTTTTTATTTTGTACGTGTAAATACTGTTAATGGAAGTGTGACTAAAAAAGTGATTTTTGAATAAAGAATATTCACATTTTTGTTGAGGGCTTGCCTTTGGCAAGCCCTTAACTTGTATTCATTTTTTTAAAAACAAACAAACCATTTTCATCAATTTTTATACGGAAATGAAAAATAAACAAGACCAATATTTAGACATTGGTCTTTTTTGTTGTACTTTTGGTTTAAAATAATAATCATGTCATTAGCCTTATATATTCCGGTACAAGAAAATTTGCAA
>DAOMPL010000037.1:0-32012 GCA_035444785.1 Edaphocola sp.
TTCGAATGAAAGTTAGCGCTAAAATCTGCTACCTCGCAAAGCTGCTGGACGTTATCGGTCAGCATAATAAGAAAGGATTCATAGAAATCAATTTTGTAGGCATAATTGATTTGAAAGCAAATTTTAAGTATCCATACATTAATAATACAATATGTTAACATTAATCAGAACAAATTCAGAAAACAAAAATTTTCAAAACTTAGTATTAGAACTTGACAAAGATCTGGCAAAGAAGAATGGAGATACAAATGACTTTTTTGCACAGTATAATAAAACTGACCTTATTAAAAACGTAGTTGTTGCTTTGAATGACTATTTACCAGTTGGTTGTGGTGCAATGAAAGAATTTGACAATTCGACAATGGAAATAAAAAGAATGTATGTAACAATTGAGATGCGAGGAAAAGGTGTAGCTGTTGCAGTTTTGAATGATTTGGAAAGTTGGGCAAAGGAATTAGGTTATAAAAAATGTGTGTTAGAAACGGGCGACAAAATGCTTGAAGCAATTGGCTTATATAAAAAGAGTGGTTACAAAATCATCAAGAATTATGGACAATATGAAAATATTGAAAGTAGCATTTGTTTTGAAAAAGAGCTGTAATTGACCTTGTTAAATAGAGAAAAAACAGTCCAAAAATAATTATGAAAGAAATACATCATTTAAACTGCGTAAAAATTATTTCACCAATTAACGATAATGTTTGCGGACATTGTTTGTTAGTAAATGAAAATGGAAGGCTTATTCTTATTGACACGGGTATTGGACTATTAGATACCCTAAACCCATCTGAAAGAATTGGGCAACAATTAATTGAGCTTGTAGGTTATCGTTTTGACGAAAATCAAACTGCGGTGCGGCAAATAGAAGAATTAGGGCTAGACCCTAAAAACGTAACAGACTGTATCATCTCACATTTAGACAATGATCACATTGGTGGATTAGCAGATTTTCCCTCAGCGACAGTTCACGTTAGTGAGGAAGAATTAAACAATTTCCATTCAAACAATCCAAGATATTTGGAACTCCCTTTGGCACATATGCCAACCATTAAGACGTACCAGAAATCAGATGTCAATTGGTTCGGTTTTGAAGCAAGAAAAATTAGTGCCAACATTGAAACTGAAATTTATCTTATTCCTCTCTTTGGGCATACGCTTGGACATTGCGGTGTTGCACTAAAAACAGACAACAATTGGCTGTTTTATATAGCAGACGCATACTATATGAAAGTGGAACTTACAAATGAGAAGCACCCAGTAAATGAGTTAGCTAAAATGCGAGCAGACGACAATAATTTGAGATTAACAACACTAGGTAAAATTCGTAAACTTGCAATTGACCATCCAGAAATTGAAATTTTTGGATATCATGACATTGAAGAATTTAAACTTTATAAAAATTAACAGCACCTTTGCCAGCCCCTGAAAAATGTCGATTCAGTGATTAATTCAAGTTGTATGATTTTTTTTAAATATGTATGAGTTACCATAAAACAGAGCGCAAAATGCTTAAGACATGCATTAATGCAAAGGCAATATTTTGGGGTTATTTACGCTGGAAAAGCAGAAAATAAAATTGACAATCAAACAAGAATAAATATGAGCACACAAAATTTTGCTAAAGAGTGGATCAATTCCTGGAATTCACATAACCTCGAAGAAATACTATCGCACTATTCTGAGGATATTGAAATTACAACCCCTATGATTAAATTAGCCACCGGTAGTGATACGGACATTTTAAAAGGAAAGGAAAATGTGGCAAATTATTGGAAAAGAGCACTGGATAAAATACCCAGCCTTCACTTTGAGTTGTATGATGTAACCTATGGTGTTAATTCCATTGCTATATACTATAAGTCAGTAATGAATAAAAAAGCAATTGAAGTGATGTTTTTTGACCAAAATGGGAAAGTAAACAAAATGTTTGCTCATTATACAGAATAACAACTATTTCTCAACAATGTATTTGCAAATGCAAAACTTAAGAGGTTTCGTATGAACCTTTAAACGGTTAACTTTCGTTTTCCGGCTATATAGTAGTGAAATGCATCCAGCGCATATCCTAATCGTAGGGGGCAACATAAAATGAAACAATAAAGATTTAAAAAATGACAGTTGCAGACTTTCCAATTATAAGGATAGATAGACTTTTACTAAGGCAATTTGTTGATAGTGATATAGAAAATGTTTACAAAGGACTTTCAGACCCTGAAATTATTAAATATTACGGAGTTAGTTATAAAACGCTTGAAGACACCAAAGCTCAAATGCGTTTTTTTTCAGACTTAGAAAAAGAAGGGACAGGTATTTGGTGGGCAGTATGCTCATTAGACAACAAAACATTTTACGGTGCAGGCGGGCTAAACAGTTTAAGCAAAGAACACAAAAAAGCAGAAATCGGTTTTTGGCTTTTGAAAGAGTTTTGGGGACAAGGTGTAATGACAGAAGTAATGCCAGTAATTTGCAATTACGGTATTGACAACTTAGGACTACATAGAATTGAAGGGCTTGTTGAAACAGACAATTTGAACTGTAAAAACGCAATGAAAAAACTTGACTTCAAGCACGAAGGAACAATGCGAGACTGTGAAATTAAAAACGGAAAATTTATAAGTTTGGACATTTACGCTAAACTGAGAAGCGAATGAAATCAGACGACCGAAAAGAATGCCGAACCGATAACAGGCGTTTGGCTCAATGGCGGGTGACGTGGTTAATTGAACATTCTACCTCGCATCAACTTTTGTGGTATGTTGACAGTTTTGAGCTCCGAAATCCGCCACTGCGCCAAGCGCCAAAACGTTATCGGTCAGCTTATAACACAACCGTAAACCAAAACATAAAATGACATAAAAGATGAAGGTACACTCAACAAACTATTTTGACACTTTTATTGAAGTGGCAGAAGACACCAAAGCGGATAGCGGAACAACACCGCCAACAAAGGAAAAAAGACTGTTGCCGAAATGCAATACGATTTAATTTCTAATAATCCTTATAAGTTCACATCTGATGACATATTTTTTCAGGTCTTTGCAGACAGAAATGATTTGACCAAAGCAGAATATAAACAAGCAAGAGAACAATTTTTCTCAAAAGGTCAACCTTGCTTTCGAGCCTCACCCCTTACGAAAACTTACGGATTTGGCGTTCATAGCGACAGCAACGGAAAAGTTGCACTTGTTGGAATGGAAACTGATGAATATCAAAAGTTTTTAGAAGATAAGAAAATAAAAAAGATTAAAGCAATGAAATCAAGCAGATAGAGTATGAACATAGAATTGATAGACATAAATTGGTTAGCGATATTTATTGCAACTATTGCCTACTCTGCGTTTAGTGGAATTTGGCACAGACAATTTGCTTTTGGAAAAAAGTGGGAGAATGCAATGGGTTTTAACAGACCAGAAAATTGGAAAGAGACTAAAATATATTTTATTGTTCCCTCTATTTCTTGTTTAACGACTTCAATTGTGGTGGCCATTTTACTAAAACTCGTAAATGTGAATTCTTTTAATGATGCCCTAATATTAGGGCTACTAACAGGAATTGGTTTTGCGACATCTGTAACCTTCACAAATGCAGTAATACCGACAATGAAAAAACCACTTGTATTTGGAGCAATTACAGGAAGTGCACACGCCATTGGAATAACAATCGCAACAATAATTATCTATGCAATATCATCATAGAAGACAAGAAAGCCGAACCGATAACAGGCGTTTGGCTCAATGGCGGGTGACGTGGTTAATTGAACATTCTACCTCGCATCAACTTTTGTGGTGTATTGACAGTTTTGTGCTCCGAAATCCGCCACTGCGCCAAGCGCCAAAACGTTGGCAGTAATTATAGAACGACACACACGACATAAAAACAAACAATTTTTTAAAAACATTAAACCAATTGACATTTCAAAAGTCTAACGAATGATTCTAATATGAACGAATATGAATAAAATTTTTACTTCAGTAATTTCGACAATTATAGCGTTCAACGTAAACGCACAGTCTCTTTACTTTCCACCAATAACAGGAAACACATGGGACACAATTTCGCCACAATCGTTAGGGTATTGCCAACCTAAAATTGATAGTTTATATGCTTTTTTAGATACTAACGACACCAAAGCATTTATCTTACTAAAAGACGGAAAGATTGTATTGGAAAAATATTTCGGAACACATACCCAAAATTCTCCTTGGCAGTGGGCTTCGGCTGGCAAAACAATCACTTCATTTATGGTAGGAATTGCACAACAAGAAGGGCATTTGTCCATTGGTGACACGACATCAACTTACCTTGGACAGGGTTGGACAGATTGCACGCTAGTACAAGAAGAAAAAATAACTATTCACCACCAACTTACAATGACATCTGGACTTGATGATGGTGTTGCCGACCCTTTTTGTACGTTGGACAGTTGTTTAATTTACAAAGCAGACCCAGGAACACGTTGGGCGTATCACAATGGACCTTATACACTTCTTGACAGTGTAATTGAAAACGCAACAGGACAAACGCTGAATAGTTACACAACGCAAAAACTTAAAAACCCAACAGGAATGACGGGTTTTTTTGCTCCTGTGGGTTATAACAATGTATTTTTCAGCACCGCACGAAGTATGGCACGTTTTGGACTTCTCATTTTGAATAAAGGAAATTGGAACGGCAACCAGATTATGACAGATACTTCCTACTTTACTCAAATGACGAATACATCACAATCTTTAAACAAATCCTATGGATATTTGTGGTGGCTGAATGGCAAACAAAGTTTTATGATTCCTTCATTACAAATTGTTTTTCCGGGTTCTTTAATTCCAAATGCCCCATCTGATATGATTTCAGCAATGGGTAAAGGTGGACAATTTTTAAATGTCATTCCAAGCCAAAATATGGTTTGGGTAAGAATGGGAGATGAACCAGCTAATTCGCTAGTTCCTTTTTTGCTTAATGATAAAATTTGGGAATATGTAAATGACTTACAGTGTGCTACAACAGGAATAGAAAACGCAGAATTCATAAACAAATTTGTGCAATTGTTTCCTAATCCTAGCAATGAAATTATTAATATAAAATCGGACGAGCTAATTTCAAATGTTGTCATTATTGACGTTCACGGAAGAGTAGTAAAAACTTTATATCCATTAACACAAGGCATTAGTATTTCAATTAAAGACCTAGCAAACGGGCTTTACATTGTAAAAGTAAGTATGACAAACGGCATTGTGTGGACAAGAAAACTGATGAAAGAATAACTACTGCCAACATTTTGTATAAGTAATGGCAGGCGATGTGGTAAATATCAGGGTTTTTAGCCCGCTCAAACTGTGTAGCGGTTTGAGAGGCAACTACTACGCAATCTGCCACTACTCATACAAGTTACCGTTGTGCGTCAGCTTAAAACGACAACGTATAAAATATAAACAGACGAAAATCAGAAAATATGAAATTCATTTATTACAACTTACTCTTTATGCTTGTAACATTGACAAGCTGTTCAAACGCATCACAACCAAACGACCCTATTCCAGAACACGAAACTTTTAAGATTCATTCTAAACAAGTTGGAGAAGAAAGAGTAATCAATGTTTGGACACCCGAAAATTATAAAACAAGTAAAGACTCTTTGCCAGTAATGTATATGGCAGACGGTGGAATAAAAGAAGACTTTCCACACATAGCAAATACTTTGGCTAAACTGATAAAAGAAAACAAAATAAAACCTCTAATACTGGTAGGAATTGAAAACACACAACGAAGAAGAGATTTAACAGGCTTTACAGAAGTAGCGAAAGACAAAGAAATTGCACTAATTGTTGGTGGTTCAGAAAAATTTAGAGCCTTTATCAAAGACGAACTTTTCCCTGAAATTAACAAACGATACAGAACAACGAGTGAAAAAAGTATCATTGGAGAATCTGCATCAGGACTTTTTGTAATGGAAACATTTTTCTTGACACCTGAAATGTTTGACAATTATATCGCTTTTGACCCTTCCCTTTGGTGGAACAATCATTATTTGGTAAGGACAGCAAAAGAACATTTAACGAAATTTCCATCTACTGAAAAACGAATTTGGTTTGCAGGTTCAAATGCAGAAGATGTTTCGCCTTTTACAAAAGAATTAGCTGAGATTTTGGAGGCAGAAAATCTAACAAATATTAAATGGAAATTTTCAGACGAACCAAAAGAAAAACATACAACAATTTTTAGAGCGACAAAAGAAAAAGCAATTATTTGGACATTAAACAAAACTGAATAAAAAGCCGAACGCACAACAATGGCTATAAACAATTGGGGCGAAAGTGATAAAACGAAAGTATTAACATAAAACAAAGGTCGGTGCTAAACCGAAAAGTTAGGGAGTGAAATCCCGAACTGTTCATAGCCAAACCGTTAGCGGCAAGCTGTCCGAAACCAACAACTAACATCAAACCAAAAAATTATGAAACAACCTGAAATTTTGAAAGGACATTTCCAACTGACTTTTTGGACGTGTATTTTGTCACTTTTCTCAGCATCAACGCTATTTGCTCAGTCATTTGAAGAGCTTAACCATCTGGAAGGCAACAAAACAAAAACTTATTATAGCAACGGCTCAAAAGAACAAGCTGAAACAATGGCAAAACGTTGCGACAATGTTATCTCATTTTACAAATCGCTTATCAACTTTGAGCCAACCGTTACTTTATTGGTTTTATCGCCAGACGACTGGAGTAAATACACCAAGTTTCCGGTTTATGGAATGCCTCATTATGATGATGTCAAAACCCTTATTGTCGCATCGGAAGACAACGATTTTTGGAAAAGTTTCATTCCACCGTTAGACCAGTTTCCAAAAGAACTTGCTCAACAAATTTCCAAAACATATTCTGACAAAAACAATTCATTGTCAATGCGTGACTTTTTCGATTTGTTGGCTATTCACGAATTAGGACACGCATTTCACGAACAAGGCGGACTTACTATGCAACGCAAATGGATGGGAGAATTGTTTGCCAACATTCTACTTCATACTTACATAGCAGAAAAAGAACCCGAATTGTTACCTGCTCTTACAGTTTTTCCACAAATGGTTGTATCGTCAACAAATAAAAGTGAATTGAAATTTACCACATTAAATGAACTTGAAAACAATTATGACTTGATTGGTCAAAAATACCCCAAAAACTATGGATGGTATCAATGCCGTTGGCACAAAGCCGCAGGTGAAATCTATGATTCGGGAAAAACAAAGGCGTTTAAAAAACTATGGCTGGCATTGAAGAAACAGAATGAATTGTTAGATGATGCTGCTTTTGAAAAATTATTGTCAAAAAAAGTGCATAAAAGTGCTGCAAACGTTCAACTGAAATGGGACGAATAAAAGCCAGCCGCTAACAAGGTATTGCCAAAAGCGGGGCTGAACGGCTTCGATTGGACATTTGTGCAAGGTTCAACAGTTGTAATTCTATTGAACTTTTGTGCTAAAATTCCCCGCCTTCGGCAATACCCAAAACGTTAGCAGTCAGCTTAAAACAACACAACATATAGACAATGACAGATAGAGACTATTTAAAAAAACTCAGAATTCCAACAAAAGACAACCCTCTAAGACTTTTAATGAGTGCTTGTTTGTCTGGAATTACTTGTGGCTGGGACGGGACAGCAAATGGCGAATACCCAACAGCACTAAAAATACTAAAATACGACACAGTAAGAGTTGTGAAATTTTGTCCTGAAGAATTCTCTTTCGGGTCGCCAAGAGAAATGTGCGACATTCACGGTGGGACAGGTTTTGATGTTTTAGACGGGAAAGCAAAGCTTTTAACTGAAAGTGGACAAGATTGGACGGAAGGAATTATAAAAGCTTCTGAAAAAATGCTTGACATTGCCAAACAAGAAAAAATAGAAATTGCTGTATTAATGGACATTAGTGCAGCTTGTGGTAGTCAAGTAATTTATGACGGTAACAGGTTCTCTGACAACAAAACTTATCAAATTGGTGCAGGAGTTGCCGCGGCTCAATTAATAAGAAATGGGTTTAAAGTTATAAGTCAAAGAGATTATGCTTCGCTTGAAATTTTATACTCAAAAATAGACACAAGGCACCAAATTGACACAACTAAGCTTGACCACCATGAAATTGAGTGGTACAAAGAATATTTTAAAACAACTTGACTAATTGACCATAAATGACAAAGAAAGCCGAACTGCTAACAAACAAATTGGCAATAGAGCCGGTGAAGTGCTTCTATTGTGCTTTTGTACAAGGTTGAACAATAGTAATCCTATTCAACATTTGTGCTAAAAGTCGGCTCCATCGCCAATTTGCCAAACGTTGTGCGTCAGTGTAAAAAGCCAACGCTCGGTCAAGCACATTTGGTTTTTTCCGACACTCAAACCCAACGCTAAAAAACCAAAAGAGCTTGCCCTTTCCCACCGCACCTGAACAGAATACCCACATTATATACACAATTTTTTGAGATATTTAAAATAAACTGACTAATTTAGCGGCTGACAAATTAACGTTTGAAATAAGCGAAGCGATTCAATGAGACCTTTGAAAATAGACAAGATCGAATTACAATGAACAGAATTAAGGAAGTGTTAGAACAAAAAGGAATTAAACAAACTTGGTTGGCTGAGAAACTTGGAAAAAGCTACAATATGGTAAACGCTTATGCTCAAAATAGACAACAACCGAGATTGGAAACCTTAATGGAAATAGCAGAGATTTTGGACATTGACGTGAAAGAATTGATTATTTCTAACAAACCTGAACAAGAAAATAAATGAAATCAACCGAAATAAAACATAATGTTCAGAACCTCATTGACAACTTTTCGAAAGAGGAGTTTGTCTTTGACTTGTTGGTTGCCTACGGCATTTCCAAAACTTCTGTAACCCGACTAAAAAAAGGAGATTACAATTTATCAAAGGTTGACGGAGAACTACTTTACAAAAAGAAGATTTTCTTTAAAGTTGAAGCATCAGACAAACTACTAAGCAGTATTGAGGAATTTGCCAAAGAAGAACGGATTGTAAAACACCAACCACGTTTTGCCATTCTTACCGATTATAAACAACTTGTTGCAAAAGACCTGAAATTAGGCAAGAACTTAGACATAAAACTAAAAGAGTTACCCAACTATTTTGATTTCTTTTTACCCTTAGCAGGTAGCGAAGTTTACAATGCTTCCAACGACAATGAAGCAGACAGAAATGCTTCTTACAAAATGGCTTCTCTGTACGACTTGTTGATTGAAGAGAACCCGAACATTTACAATTCAAAAGAGAAAATTCACCAACTTAATATTTTCTTATCTCGTTTGTTGTTTTGCTTTTTTGCAGAAGACACGGAAATTTTTGAGCAGGACAGCATTTTTACCAACACACTTGCTCAACATACAACAGATAACGGAAGCGACACCCATACTTTTTTAGATGATTTATTTGACCGCCTAGACAGTAAAAGCGGGAAAGACTACCCAGACTTTTTAGCCAAATTCCCTTATGTAAATGGTGGTTTATTCGGACAAAAAATTAGTTCGCCAAGATTTACTGCAAAAGCGAGAAAAACGCTGATTGACTTGGGCGAATTACAATGGAAGGATATCAATCCTGATATTTTTGGCTCTATGATACAAGCGGTGGTTGATAAAGATTACCGTAGCGATTTAGGAATGCACTACACTTCTGTAGAAAACATCAAAAAACTGATAAAACCCTTGTTTTTGGATGAACTCTATGAAGCCTTTGAAAATGCCACAACGGTAAAACAACTCAACGCCCTTATTCAACGCATTTCTAAAATCAAATTCTTTGACCCTGCCTGTGGTAGCGGAAATTTCTTGATTATCACTTACAAGGAAATTCGCTTATTAGAAATTAAGATTTTAGAAAAAATTACCGATTTAGAAGGAAATGCACCTACCATAAAATGGACTTCCGTACAACTCTCTCAGTTTTACGGTATTGAAATTGACGACTTTGCTCACGAAATGGCTATTCTCTCTCTTTGGTTGGCAGAACACCAAATGAACCGTGTGTTTGAAGAAATGCTTTTTGATTACGGAAAAAGTAAACCGATTTTACCACTTAAGGAAGCAGGACAAATACAACAAGGTAATGCCACCAGAGTAGAATGGAAAGAGGTATGCCCAATTACTGAAAAAGATGCCCGCACTGAGCGTAGTCGAAGTGAAGTGTATGTAATTGGAAATCCACCTTATTTGGGTTACAGCAGACAAGACGAAAGCCAAAAAGAAGATATGAAAATCGTCTTCTCTCGTATCAATAATTACAAAAAGCTCGACTATATCGCTTGTTGGTTCTACAAGGCTACTCAATACATCGAAAACAAGAATGCTAAATATGCCTTTGTGACTACCAACTCAATCACCCAAGGTGAACAAGTGGCGTTACTTTGGCCTCTTATTCTAAACAAAGGACAAGAAATTGAATTTGCACATCAATCCTTTAAATGGACGAACAATGCTAAAGGAAATGCAGGTGTAACTGTTGTAATTATTGGAATTAGAAACGTGGATAATTCTGACAAATTTCTTTTCAATCAAAATCTGAAACAAAGTGTAAAGAACATCAGCCCTTATATAACTAACAGTGCAAACATCATAGTATCAAAGAGAACAAAACCAATATCTTCATTACCAGAAATGATGAAAGGTAGTCAACCTACAGATGGTGGGAATTTATTACTTTCTGAAATTGAGAAAGAAAAATTAATACAAAGCTGCCCTAATGTTAAAAAGTTAATTAAGCCATTTGTTGGCACAAAGGAATTTATAGATAGTGAGAAAAAATATTGTTTATGGATAAATGAGGGTGAGGAAAAAATCTATTCTAATTGTGAGGAAATCAACACAAGACTTGAAGCGGTAACAATAATGAGACTGAACAGTTCTAAAGCTGCTACTAATAAACTTGCAAATGTTCCTTTCAAATTTGGTGAAATACGATATTTCAATAAAGAGGTAATAATAGTCCCGACAATAACTTCTGAAAGAAGACAATATTTCCCTTGTGGTATTTTAGATTCGGAGCATATAGTTTCGAACACCGCCCAAGCAATTTATGATTTTCCAATATACACTTTTGGAGTTTTATCTTCAAGAATGATGGTTGTTTGGGTTAAGGCAGTTGGAGGAAAATTTGAAAATCGATATATTTTTTCTTCATCGATTTGCTATAATAATTTCCCCTTTCCAGACATCACCACCAGGCAAAAGGAAAACCTCAACCAATACGTGTTTGATATTTTGGATGAGCGAGCCAAACATCCAAGCAAAACAATGGCACAATTGTATAATCCAGATACAATGCCCAAAGGTTTGTTGCAAGCTCACCAAGCACTCGACACTGCCATAGAGCAATGCTACCGTTTGCAACCTTTTAAAAACGATACCGAGCGTTTGGAGTATTTGTTCAAACAATATGAGGAAATGGTAAAGAGGGATACGTTGTTTGGGAAAGTTAAAAAATCGAAGAAGAAATGAGCAAAAAAGATAAGAAGAAAACTGATTCTAAGGAAATAATTCGCTCATCAACAGCAGAATACTTAACCTTTATTGCAGCTACCGGAGAAGGCGGTGTAGATGCCATTTATTCTGATGAAAATGTATGGCTGACACAAAAAATGATGGGCACGCTTTATAATGTAGAAACGCATACTATAAATTATCATCTCAAAAAGATTTTTACAGACAGTGAATTGGATGAAAATTCAGTTATTCGAAATTTTCGAATAACTGCCAAAGACGGCAAAAGTTACGATACAAAACACTATAACCTTTCAGCCATTATTGCTGTGGGGTATAAAGTAAACTCAGAGCGAGCTGTACTATTTCGCAAATGGGCAACGCAAATTGTGCAGGAGTTTACTATTAAAGGTTTTGCAATGGATGATGAGCGTCTAAAAAATGACGGTACAATTCTCGGTAAAAAATACTTTGAAGAGCAGCTACAACGGATAAGGGAAATCCGTTTGAGCGAAAGAAAATTCTATCAGAAAATAACGGATATTTATAGCACAGCTATTGATTATGACGTAACAGCTAAGGCAACTAAACGTTTTTTTGCCACCGTACAAAACAAGCTGCATTGGGCAATACACGGACAAACAGCTGCGGAAATTATTGTAAACAGAGCCAACCATCAAAAAGAAAATATGGGATTAACCACTTGGAAAGATGCTCCGAAGGGTAAAATCCAAAAATTTGATGTGAATGTGGCCAAAAACTATTTGTCCGAAAGCGAGATGCAGCAATTACAACGATTGGTTTCAGCGTATTTAGATATTGCAGAAGATATGGCCATCCGTCAAATCCCTATGACTATGGAAGATTGGGAAAGTCGCTTGAATAAATTCATAGAAGCTACCGATAGAGAGATATTGAAAAATGCAGGTAAGGTAACTGCTGAAATAGCCAAAGCTCACGCAGAAAGCGAATTTGAAAAATATAGAATAATTCAGGATAGATTATTTGAAAGTGATTTTGATAAAATCATCAAAAATCAACTTCCGCCTAAAAAAGATTAAAAGATGCCAAATTTAGTACACGTAACATACGGTCAAACGGGGAAAAGCAAAAGCACCAATGCTTTGGGGATGCGAGAAATGCAGGAGAAAGCTTATGAAGGCAGAACTGCCCAATATTTATTGCTAAAAGCACCACCTGCATCAGGTAAATCGAGAGCATTAATGTTTATTGCGTTGGATAAACTTCAACATCAAGGCATCAAAAAAGTAATTGTTGCCGTTCCTGAAAAATCTATTGGTGCGTCTTTCGGTTCAACTGAATTAAAGAAGTATGGATTCTTTGCAGATTGGAATCCAAATCCAAAATACAACCTCTGCACACCAGGCGAAGAAAAAAGTAAAGTAACTGCATTCTTGAACTTTTTAGAATCTGACGAGCAAATTTTGGTTTGTACGCACGCTACATTGCGTTTTGCTTTTGATGGTTTGGACCCCAAAAAGCTAGACAATACTTTGGTGGCAATAGATGAATTTCACCACGTTTCAGCAGAAGGCGACAATATTTTAGGTCAGGTTTTGAAAAGCATTATGCACAATTCTACTGCTCATATTGTAGCAATGACGGGGTCGTATTTTAGAGGTGATAGTATTCCAGTTTTAATGCCGGAAGATGAAGCAAAATTTACTAAAGTAACTTACACCTATTACCAACAGTTGAACGGCTATGAGTTTTTAAAATCGTTGGGTATCGGCTACCACTTTTATACGGGTAAATACTTCAAGAAGCATCCTGAAAAAGAAATGTCGGCTTTGGCGGAGATTTTAGATGAAAATCAAAAAACCATCATTCACATTCCAAGTGTTAATTCAGCCGAATCATCCAAAGAGAAATACGAAGAAGTCAATCACATCATTGATGTTTTAGGGGAATTGGAATATCAAGACGAAATAACAGGTGTTCTTCACATCAAAAGCCACAAAACAGGCAAGATTTTAAAAGTTGCCGATTTAGTAAATGACAATCCAAAGTCTAGAGATAAAATAAGTGCCTATTTGCGTACTGTTAACTCGCCAGACGATATTGATATCATTATCGCATTAGGAATGGCAAAAGAAGGCTTTGATTGGCCCTATTGCCAACACGCTTTAACCATTGGTTACAGAGGCTCTTTAACGGAAATTATCCAAATTATTGGAAGGGCAACAAGAGACAGCAACAACAAAACACACGCACAATTTACCAACCTCATTGCTCAACCAGATGCCGAAGATGAAGAAGTGAAATTGTCAGTAAACAATATGCTCAAAGCGATTACCGCTTCACTATTGATGGAACAAGTCTTGGCACCAAACTTCAAGTTTAAAATCAAAAAAGATGAAGATGATGAGGACGAAGATGAAGACGATAATACGATAAAAATTAGAGGTTTCAAATTGCCTACTTCGCAAAGAGCCAAAGACATTATTGAAACAGACTTGAATGACTTGAAAGCTAAAATTCTTCAGGACCCTCAAATGCTCAAAGCAATGCCAGGGAATATTGAGCCAGAAGTAATTAACACCGTTTTGATTCCGAAAATCATTCGAGAAGTGTATCCTGATTTAGACGAAGAAGATGTTGAAGCAGTAAGACAGCACGTTGTTGTAGATTCTGTTATCAAGAACAGTACAATTGAGGAACAGGGCGACAAAAAATTCATCCGTATGGCAGGAAGCTTTGTGAACATAGATGACATCCACATTGACTTGATTGACCAAGTGAATCCGTTCCAAAAAGCTTTTGAAATCTTATCTAAATCAGTAACCACTCAGGTTTTGAAATTGATTGACGAGCATATTCAATCCACCAAAATTGAAATGACCGAAGATGAAGCGATTTTGTTATGGCCAAAAATTAAAGAATGGGTAAAGAACAACAAAGGTGAGCAACCAAGCATTCAGGCTTTTGACCACAAGGAAAAAAGGATGGCAGAGGCATTAGTGTTTTTAAGAGAGTTGAAACGTAAAAAAGCACTAGAGAATGGCTAAGAAGAAACTCACCATAGACGACATTTTTAATGATGATGATTTTGGATTGTTAGATTCTAAAGTCAAGGCTTCAACTGTGAAAACAGATGAAGAAAGGCTAAATGATTCTTTTGAGGAAATCAATGTATTTATTGACAAAAACGACAGAGAGCCCAACAAATCAAGTATGTCTGAATATGGTTTAATGGCTAAACTCAAAAACTTTAGAGAAAATGAGGATCAGAAAAAAATCCTCAAACCATTTGATAGGCATAATTTATTAGGTCACGTAGAAATGGAGAAACAATCCATTGATGATATTTTCAATGATGATGATTTGGGCTTGTTAGATCCTGACAAGGATTTAGACATTTTTAAATTCAAACATACGCCCAGACCAGAAGACCGCGCAGAAGCCGATTTTGTTGCTCAAAGAAAACCAATGAAAGAAAAGGACTTTGCGAAGTATGAGAAAATGTTCTTACAGGTTCACAAGGAAATTAAAGAAGGAAAACGCAAGATAAAGCCGTTTAAAGATGTAGATAAACATTTAAAAGAAGGTCAATTTTATATTGCTGATGGTATTATGCTTTTTTTAGAAAGAGCAAATTTGAAAAGGGAGCAAGAAAATCTTAAAGAAAGTACGCTCAATCGAAAAGATGGTCGGACAAGAATCATTTTTGAAAATGGAACATTGAGTAATATGCTTTATCGTTCTTTAAGCAAAGCACTATATAACGGCAATGGTAAAATGATATCCAATACTTATGAAAAAACTGAACAAGACTTATTCGTTAATTCAGGACTTGTACAAGAAGAAGATATTCAATCGGGTTGGATTTACGTTTTGAAAACTAAGTCAACTAAAAAAGAAATCACAGGAATTAAAGACTTATACAAAATTGGCTTTGCAAGTGGTTCAGTTGACGACAGAATCAAGAACGCCAAAAACGAAGCAACTTATTTGTTTGCGGACGTTCAGAAAGTTGCGACATATAGAGTGTATAACAGAAATGCCGACAAATTAGAAGGTCTTTTGCATCGATTTTTCGCCAAAGCTTGTTTGGATATTGACTTATACAATGAACAAGGTCAAAGACTAAATCCGAGAGAATGGTTTGTAGTTCCTTTTGAGGTAATCGAAGAAACTATCCAATTGATTTTGAATGAAAATATCGTGAATTACGAATACGACCCATTGACAAAAAAAATAAAATTGAAATAGAACAATGCCAACGCTAAAAGTCATACACATTTGCAATTCGCTCCAGCTAACCCTGCAACCAAAAATTGCAAAAGAGTATGTCTTTGCCAACGCTGACGGACAGACGAAAAAAGAACACCGAACGCACAACATCACCTATACGCAAGCAGGGGTTTCGTGCTTCGCAGGACAGGAAAGTGGTAAATTTGAAGTTCAATTCTTCGTAGGAAGTTCAGTGGTTAAAATCCCTGCCTGCGTATAGCTGAGAACCGTTGTACGCAAGCAGTTGTCAAAGACACAACTATCTTCTTCTATCTCCAGAATTTCAGAATTAATACAGAAAATGCCACATTGGTTTTTGCTCATACACAAAGCCAACGCTACAAAAAACCAAAGAGGCATTTTTTACAGATGCGAACTACCTGCCATAAGAAATAAATTTTATTTTTCAAAAAATATTTTATCTTTGCAGAGCAGTTATCTCCTTGTTATTATTGTAATATAGGCAGTTTACTTGTAAATTGATAACTCAAAATCGAAAATTTTATTCTTAATATTTAAAACTAAAGAAAATTATGCCGATTAATCCAGTTCCAGTCAAACAAGACGTTTTTAGGTTTGTTACTTTTAGAGGGCCTAACAAAAATACATCCGAAAACTTCGGCTTACTTACTGTAAAACATCCTGATTTCACTCAAAGCTATTGGAAAGACATAGATACAACCATTGAAGGCGGAGCGGCTGTAATTAATGATTTAATTACTTCATTTCCGGCTATTACTTCTGTTGATACGCTTAAAGAAAATTATGCCACTTTGTATCAGACTGCTACGGAGGCGTACAGAAAAAACAGTAAACTGTCGGAAATCCCTTGGGATGGTACGGTACTTACCCCTGCACAAGAGATAGGGCTTTTTGACCAGATTATCTATCAGATGCTTACGCGAACCTCTGTGCCTGTAAGAGAAAGTGCGGCACAAATGATTGCGGTAAATAAAACATTCAGCAGTGGAGAAATTACTGCTGTATATCCTAATAAACGAGTAAGCGACGTAACTGTTGTTATACCGGATGTAATAGTGGATAAAGTAAGACCTGTATTTGGTAACTGCGATGGGAAACTGCACGGTGTTGTTAATTTAGGAATAGCAGATTTTAGACGAGTAGAGCAGGAAGTTTGTTGCTATGTACCGGGTGAAGTATCACATATTGAAAATGTAATGGCTCGGGAGTATAAAGAGCGTTCGACCAGAAATCTTGTACGCACCGAAGATACTATCGAAACATCAAGGGAAACGGAAATAGAAAACCTTACAGATACTACTACTGCCACAAGGTTTGAGTTGAATAGTGAAGTAGGCAGAGTATTGGACGATATGAAGACCAATAACTATGGCGGTTCTTTAGGTGTATCTGCCTCTTACGGAGGCTTTAGTTTAGATGCCAACGCCTCAACTAATTTTTCTTCAAGCAATTCTTCATCTCTTAGCAATCTGGAAGCAAAACAACACGCAGAAGAGGTAACGGCAAGAGCATTGGAAAGAATAGTACAAAAAACCTCTGAAAAACGTACATCCAAAATCATTAAAGAATTTGAGGAACAGTACAAGCACGGTTTTGATAACAGGGAGGGCGATGTACACGTAACCGGAATTTACCGTTGGATTGACATTATATATAAAAACAGGCTTATCAATTATGGCAAACGCCTGATGGTAGAATTTATGGTTCCCGAGCCTGCTGAATTATTTAAACGAGTACAGAGCTATAAAGCTGTAAACGAAGCAGAAGTAAATCCCGAAGATATTGCCAATTCTGCACCCAAAACATTAGCAGAATTAGGAATTAATTCGCCAAGCGACATAAATAGAAACAATTACAATGTAATTGCGCAGAATTATGGAATAATTTTGAACGGTCCTCTACAAGAATATAAGGTAGTAAATGTATCTATGTTGCCTCCCTGTCCTAAAAATACAGACCAAAGCGCAAAATCTTATACTCAGAGCATTTCGATAGAGCCGGATTATGAAGCCGATTCTGTATCGGGTAAAGTGGACATAAACTATACTTAGCATAAAATAGCAGGAGGTGCAAGTCCTGTTTTCAAAATGGATATTGGAAGCAATTTTAATGTTACTATCGGGAGTTTCCCTAAAGGCGCAAGTGTAAATCAAAACAAAACATTCGGGGGAATGATGAACCCTAAATATACGGGGTCGGTTTCAGTAGATTTTGATTACAAAAAAATGAACTCTATTACCGCTTCTATAGAACTCAAGTGTAAGTTAAAAGCCTCCAAATATCAAGAATGGCAAAATGACTGTTATCAAAAATTGCTTGATGCATATAACGCCTTACTTGCTGCTTTTAATAACAATACTGGTACTCCTCCTTCCGATGACAATACTGTATCTGAGCAAGAAGATAGATATATCAATCCTGCTTTTCATAGAATAATAGAGCAGCGCGAACTAAAGCGCATCTGTATCGAAATGCTGATGAAGCCTTTCTGTAAAGTACAGGGGAAGAGAAATTATGTAGAATATACCGAGTGTAACGGATTTGATATACCACAAGTAAGCCAAACACAGGCATTTGCAGATTATGCAAAAATGGTAAAGTTCTTTGAGCAGGCAATTGACTGGCAATTGATGTCTTACTTATTTTACCCATACTATTGGGCTGACAAATGTGATTGGGCTGAACTATTACAAAGAGACAACGATGACCCTATATTCCAAGCATTTTTGCAAAGCGGTATGGCAAGAGTAGTAGTGCCTATCAGATTATCGTTTTCCGAAGCTTTTGCTCTATATCTTGATACCGGCGATATTACTTTGGGTACTACCATAGGCAGCAACAACTACTTATCTATTGTTGAAGAATTGCAAACCATAGAAGGCACGGTAGAGGATGTATGGGAAACCAGAGTGCCTACTACCCTTGCCATTATACAAGGTAAATCAGCTTATCTCGAAGAAGAGGGATTGCCTTGCTGTCATACAGACGAGAGCAACAACATAACGCCTTCCGAAAACTTGTTGGGTAATATTTTACCGCCGACAACAAATCCGTAGCAACTAACAAATAAACATAAGCAGAGTTGATTGGTTAATGTAAAAAGTTAACTCTGCTTATTAATTTTTCCATAGTATTCAGCAGAATACCGTTGGTACCAAACATAAAGTAAGATTAATGTGAGTTACAAGAAAAAGTTAGGGAGCCTCCTTGCAGACAATGAAGTAAAATCCTTTATTTTTTATCATAAAAAGATGATAAATGGGGATTTGTATTATTCTCTTATTTCAGGTACAGTTACAGGCAATGAGGTTCATATTAGCAACATAAATGTCAATAAAAATATCCTACCGGATATTCCCTCAAATGTCACGAACGAGGTTTTCTCATACAGTTTCAGTAGTAATGGGTTACTGTTTGATAATTCCCTTAAAATAGCTCTGAAAACAGGAGATAATCTACCTGTTAAATTTTTAGAAATTCCTGATTTTAACTATACCGACTTATATAAAGACGGCTCTTTCGGCTCTATAGAAGACCGTGACTATAAAAACATATACGATGCGTTATCAAAACATTTAAAGACCAAAGAAGAACAATTATTATTAGATAAATATAAACAATTTGGCAGTAATATCAGCAAGCAGCTTGCCAACCCATTCTATAAAGATGTAGATATAGCGGTAAATGTTCAGGTAAGAAATAAGGACGGCAAAGTAATAAACGGTGGAGACTTAACCTATAAAACAGACTATAAGAAAAAAAAGAACGACATTAATATTCAGATATTTCTGAATGCAGATGGCTCGTATAGCATTAAGCAGAAATTCAGCGACACTTACCTTAAAGAATTTGAGAAAAAATGGATAGAAGAAGCCCGTAAAAGGGGGCTTGATGTGGATATACCCGAAATGCGAGAAGATATTATTGCCTTTCTTAACTCTAAAGAAGCTGAGCTGAGTTTTGGTAAGAAATTCTTACGGGAGATACGCACCTGGTTTGATACCAGTGTAGCAGGTTATATAGAAGGCATACAGGCAACGCAAAAGATTACACGCAATATATGGGATGCAGGCGTAATTAATGAAAGCACGTGGCATTCTACCGGAGAAAACAGTGCAGAGCATACAAAGTGGCCTGTTTATATGCAGTTCAACCCTGTAGTAGGTGGTGCGGTAGATGGTATTATAGATGAGATAGTAGGCATCCCTATGGCTTGTAAGAGCGTGTATGAGATTGCTACCGATGATGAAAAACGCAAGGCATTAGCCAAAGTGTTTACCTCCGAAGGCTTTAGCCAGATGCTTGACGGCTTGAAAGAAAGCGTAACCGAGCTAAGAGATGATGCCGAAGTAAGAGGGCATTTCGGCGGGCAGACTGCCGTTTCAGTAATATCAATGATGAGCGGAACCGGACTCATTAGTAAGATAGGCAAGGCAGATGAAATGACGGAGGTAATGCAAAAAACCAACAAATTTGTAGGTAATGCTCCCAATCCTAACATCAAACATCTTGATGATGTCAAAAAATCTGAGAATGTAATACACAATCCTGAAAACAGGAAGCTCGTAAATGAGTTTATGGAAAAGCAGGATGATGTTTCCATAAGCGACCTTGCCGATGAATTAGCAGAAGATATTGACGTTAAGAAAACCGCTCAAACAGACCCGCCTAAATTTATCTTAGGTAAAAAATTAGAACAAGCACTTTCTGACAAAATTACAAAAGAAATGGCGGGGTCGGGAAATGAAATATTACAAAAAATATCACAAAAAGCAGGAGTGTCTATTACGGAGTTAGCAAGTATGAAACACGTCACACAACTTCAATTAAATCTTCCCAATGGTGGATTTACAATTATTGACGATGTATTTATAAAAGAAAGTGTAGACGTTATCACAAATAAAAAGATATATGAATTGATACTTAGTGAAACCAAACTTTCAAATTTATCTCCATTTACAGGAAGACAAGACAGTTTATAAGTGCATTGCTAAATAATACAGCTGACTTTATAACGAGAAGCAGAAAGAAAGAAATATCAGATATAATTAAACAAGGCACAAGTGTAAAAATTAAAAAATATTTAAAGGCAGAAGGAGATGGCACACCAAATATTGCCAATGTTGATTTTAAAACAATATTTTAAACCTAAAAAATTATGACAGGAAAGCAAGCAAAAGAATTATTTATTAAATATGGAGAAAATCAATTCAATGAAATCGGTTTTCATATCAAAAAAACGAGAGACATAGGCATAGAATTTTATAGGGAAATAGAAACTGGATTTGAAGAAATAAACATAGGAACTCTTGATTATAATCCAGTAAGAGTTTTTCAATTTAGTGTTGGCAAAAGAGTAAATGCGTTAGAAAATATTGTTAAAAAGCTACCCTTAACAATGCTCACAGATAACGAATATTTAATAAAAGAAATGCAAAATAATACAGCTATATCACTATACTACCTTGATAAAAATGACATATCCCATATACAATTAAGAGAGACTGCAAGAACAGGAAATGAAAGTGAGGTAAATGATAGCATCTCTATAATCTTAAAATACATTAAAGAAACGGCACTCCCTAATTTTCAATTGTTTAATAATTTGAAAAATATTGATAATTTAATTAACGGAGATGGTGAAAATTTTTGGGAAGATGATATTCCCAAAACAAAACCCTTTAATTTAGCTCATCTGTTTTATCCTCGCAGACTAATTATTGCCAAACTTGCAAAATCAGCAGAAGAATATAATAGATTTATAGGGAAGATAATGGCACTGGAAGAGGAGAAACTTATAGAGTTGAAAAAGCAAGAACAATATAAGAATCTTACACTTGAAGAGTTATTTATACCGAGAGCAATAGAAAAGATTGAAGAAATATGCTAATTTTGCAATTCACTAAATTATTAACAACAATGAGAAAACTTTTATTTCTATTGCTTTCAGTAGCAATATTCGCAAGTTGCGATAAGAAAAATGACCCTACACCTAATAACTCCAAACCGGAAGATGAGTATCCAACCTTAATAGTAGGCTCTTGGAAGCTCAATAATATTACAGAATATTATACCCCTACTGGTGGAGGTGCAGAAGCTACACGGAATGCAACCGAAGATGATGGTATTGTAATCTGGAAATTCAATAACGACAATACACTCATCGAATCCGACCCTGTAAGCGGGACAGTTTATAATACCTATAAATATGCTCTTACAGGAACTTCATTAAAACTTACAGACCAATCTACACAAGAATCAAGCACTGTACAAATTCAAACATTAAACAAAACTGTTCTGAAGTTTAAAGATAGCCAATACGCAGGTCAGCCAACAACAGATGATAACCAACAAACTATAGGTACAAATAATTACTACATATACTTACTTGACAAACTATAATGCATAAAATCAAATATATAAGATTTCAAGTAACAACATCACAGCAACGCCACAAATCAAAAAGTGTTATTCAAAAAATACAGTTGATAACTACGCCTTAACCAAGTATTCAGGCACATTGGCAAGGCACACAGAGCTAACACACAAATGCTAACCTTGCCAAAGAGCCTGAATACTTTAAATCGCCTCGTCAAGGTCTCTGCCTGCGTACAACTGGCAGTTTTGCAAGATAGCAGGCTCTGTACTTCATTTCAAAGTTTTTCGTATATTTGAGGTATCGGCTTCGAATGAAAGTTAGCACTAAAATCTGCTACCTCGCAAAGCTGCTGGACGTTAGCGGTAATGACACGAAACCGCATCAACACCAAGCGGCAGAAAAGGTTTAACAGCCTCTTATAGCCTGTCCCAACATTTTGATTAAATTCGCGATATGAATTGGATAAATTATATTGAAGACCAAACAGAACTATTAATAACAAGCTTAGGAATTTCGGCAGAGTGGGCTGTTTATTGCAGACTACTCTTATTTATTATCTTCCTCGTTACTATATCATCTCTTGCGTTTTTTATTACCAAAAGAGTTTTTATACATTATCTCTACAAGATATTCAGAAAAACATCCTTCACGTGGGACGATTTATTTGCTGATACGAGAGCGTTTGACAATTTGGCTCATATCGTTCCCGCTGTCTTTGTTCTCATAATGGCTCCGGTTATTTTTTCTGATTTTGAGCAAATCCTTCCTTTTGTTATAAGATTAACAGATGCTTACCTTATCATTGTCAGTATGACCATATTTTTTGCCATATCAAAAGTAGGCGAATATGGCTTATCTCAACACCCTGCATTTAAGGACAAACCACTAACGAGCTACTTTCAATTAGTGAGAATATTGCTCTATATCGTTACGATTATTTTAGTCCTTTCAGCAATATTAGGCAAATCACCTATATATTTCCTAAGTGCTTTTGGAGCGATGACCGCCATTTTATTGTTGGTATTTAAAGATACCATTTTAGGATTGGTGGCAAGTGTGCAAATGTCTTCAAATGATATGGTGCGTGTAGGAGACTGGGTGGAAATGCCTAAATTTAATGCTGATGGAGATGTGATTGACATCAACCTGAATACGGTTAAGGTACAGAATTTTGATAAAACTATTACAACCATTCCAACTTATTATTTCATTACAGACAGCTTTAAAAACTGGAGAGGGATGGAACAAAAGTGGCGGAAGACGGATAAAAAGAGCCATTTTTATAGATGTAAATTCCGTAAAACTTGTTGATGCCGAAACGCGAGAAAAATTTAAAACATATCAGCTTATCAACGATTATATAGAAAACAAACAGAAAGAAATAGAAGAATATAATCATAAAAAGCAGATTGACACTTCCGTTTTAATCAACGGACGGAGAATGACTAACCTTGGTGTGTACAGGATATACATCGGGAACTATCTGAAAAACCACCCAAGTGTAAGACAGGATATGACCATTATGGTCAGGCAACTTGCAAACGAGAGCAGGGGTATCCCGTTAGAAATTTATTGTTTTACCAACACTACTGACTGGGGCGATTATGAAGTTATTCAGGCAGATATTTTTGACCACCTGTATTCAACGGCTATATTCTTCGGGTTAGATATATTCCAAGAACCAAGCGGAAAGAATTTTGCTGCCGCATTTAACAAAAACAATGTGACGTAGTTTTTTAACCTTCACAAAAAACGACAAGATGAGTATCAATAACTCGGAACTGAAAAAATCATTCGGGCTTAAAATGGCTGTTATCATTGTGATGAGTGCCATTATTGGCTCGGGAGTATTTAAAAAAGTGGCACCAATGGCAGAGATGTTACATACCCCTTGGTTAGTCGTTGCAGCTTGGTTACTTGCCGGTATTATTGTGCTTTTTGGCGTGTTTTGTATTGCGGAACTGGGTGCGATGTTTCCCGATTCGGGCGGACCATTCATTTGGTTAGAAAAAGTGTATGGCAAGTTAATCTCTTTTCTTTATGGTTGGTCTTGCTTTACGGTAATACAAACGGCAGCTATTTCTTCCATCGCCTTTGTTTTTGCAGGAGCATTGAATACTTTTACCACATTACCGCGATTACCGGAACATTATGAATCTTTCACTTTTCTTGGACTATATCCTTTAGATAATATAGGTGCAAAAATAATTTCCTGTTTGCTTATCATTGCTTTGACTTTGGTAAATATAAAAGGAACAAAAAAAGGCGGTAATCTCAGTCTTATTTTTACTTTTTTGATTGTGATTTCCCTTTCTTCGGTAATAATTGGCGCATTTGGAAGCGGAGCGGGAAGTGTTTCCACTTTTGGAATTCTTTCCAAGGATTACCCTAAGGAAGGATTTACACTATTTGCATTTATCAGTGCAATGGTTTTGGCAATGCGTGCCGCTTTTTGGGGGTATGAAGGCTGGCTGGGCTTAGGTTTTATCGGAGAAGAAATTAAGAATCCGCAAAAGAATTTGCCCCGTGCTTTGTTTATTGGTATTTCTATAATCATTTTACTTTACCTGTTGGTTAATTCCGCTTATTTGTATGTGATGCCGATTGACGAAATGCTGACAACCATTCATCAAAACGAAAACAATATAGCAGCCGTATTAGTAATGGATAAAATATTAGGTTCGGGAGGTGCTTATGTCATTAGTGCGATGATATTGGTTTCTACTTTCGGATGTACAAATGCCACCATTCTTGTATCTTCAAGGATTTATTACGCAATGGCTCAGAAAAGATTGTTTTTCAGAAAAGCTGCCCGAACACATTCACAGAACCAAACCCCAAAATACGCATTGATATATCAATGTGTATGGGCTTGTTTGCTTGTTTTTTCCGGCTCTTTTGAGTTGCTGACAGATTTGGTCATTATTGCCGCCTTTATTTTCAACGGACTGATTGTTTTTGGTGTGATTCGATTGCGAAAAACAATGAAAGAAACACCGCGACCGTATAAAACGCCCTTATATCCATTTGTACCGGTTGTGTTTATTTTCTTTTGTGTTGTGCTGACGGGTATCTCTTTTTACGAGTCGCCCGCAAAATCATTAATGGGTTTATTGCTTATTGTTTCAGGCTTACCGTTTTATTTTTACTGGCGAAAAAAACTACAACATCAATAGCAATTATTCTTCCATAATACGTTTATCTACATAATCGCAGTTCATAACCCGTAAGATGCCCATATAGTTGAGGTTAAATTCTATTAAAGACCCTACTTTATAGTGTTTGTAATCCTCTCCCAAATCTACGACCATCATATCTGAACTGGAACCGACTATTTTTATGTTTTTCGATGTCGGAAAAATATGATTGGCTTCCACGTCAAGCAAGCCAATATCTATAATAGCTCTGTAAGAAGTATCGTTCGATTGCTCATCTTCAAAAGACAATTCATCGCCTGTCAGGTTATGTCCTAAATTTCCGTCCGGTATCATCGGCTTTTCCCGAAGCTCTATGATTTCTGCATATAGCTTAAAAACGTCTTGATGCAAGTTGGGATTGGGCTGATTGTTATATACATCTGTTCCTAAAAATAATGATTCTCCCACACGAAAATGATTAACACCCTTAGGCAATAATCCTTTTGCAATTAAAGGTATCGTTACAGATGTGCCGCCTGAAATATAAGGTATGGTTTTATTGAATTTTGCTTCAATCAACTGCTCGTAGAGACAGAGTTGTACCAGCTTATCCTGATTGGGCAGCACACCGTACATACACGTAAGGTTAGTTCCTATTCCGGCTACCTCTATATTAGGTAACTTAAACACCTTTGCATAAAAATCAACAAAATCTTCCCGCATCACACCTTCCCGCAATTCACCAAGTTCAATCATTATGATAATCTTGTGCAGTTTATCTTGCCGGACAGCCTCATCGGAGAGCATTTTAATTGTTTCATATTCCGTATTAAAACTGGCATCTGCATATTTTACGACACTGGAAATGTATCGTTTGGCAGCAGGTTTTATAAATACAGTTTCTATTGAAGGGTCAATGGATTTAATAATTTTAAGGTTGGTAATTCTGCTGTCGCATATCTGACGGATACCTAAACCGATAATTTCTTTTAAATATAACCGTGAGCCGCAAAAAACCTTAGAAACAATACCCCATTCAATATTCCCGGCATTAAAAAGGTTGTCTAAGTATTGATAATTTTCCTTTAATTTCTTTCTGTTTAATACGATATATGCCATTCTTATTTGTTCAGTCTCATTTCAAGATATTTATTCGTAAACCCTAATTTTTCGTACAACTTCTTTGCAGGGTTGTCCGGCTCTACGTGCAGTGCGATATTGCCTTCAGTTTGTTCAACAGCCAATTGCATCAGTTTTTTCCCCACACCTTTTCCTCTGTATTGATTGTGGGTGGCTATATATACCAAGATATTTTCCGGTATGTAACCTTCCATTCCGGTTTGGTTGATGACTACGGCACCGATTATTTTTTGTTCGTCTGTAGCGGTTAATAACAAGCCCCCTTGTCTGCCTTTTCTTTTCAAAACATAATCAATTGCTTTTTGAATATCTTGTTTTGCATCACCATACTGGTCTAAATGTTTAAAGAGAAAACTAAGGATTTGATTTTCTGTTTCTGTAGAAAGAGCCTCTCCGTTTTTGTATGTTTTATACTGAATCATAATTATACTGTGTTTAATAGTTCTGAACAATGCTTAGAGCATCTAGATTCCGGAAAACTTCAAAAAATAACAATGAAGCAAAGAGAATAATGTAAGGTAAGGTATAAAAGAAAGATGTCTTGACCATTATTCAGAATAAGTAAAGTCACAAAGGTACGAAAAAAATAAGAACAGGAAAACATAATGAAATGCAGTAACTTAAACAGAGTTCACTACCGCTAACAACGGTTTTGCGTCAGGCTGGGTGAACGGCTTCGTATAGCAGTTTTTCGTAAATTTGAAGTTTCGGCTTCGATTGAACGGTAGTGCTGTAAATCCCGCCCGAACGCAAAGACGCAAACCGTCAGGCTGTGAAAAAAATCATTTTTTCCTAAAAAACGGTTCCTAAAATTTAAATAGAAACATTCTTTTGACTTATAAGGGCAGCTAATTTTAAGCTGCCATATTTTGTTGAAAATAATAAAGTGGCTTAATTGGGCTTATTTCAAGTCTGATTTGAGTAGAAAAAATACCTCCAGGGTTCTTTGGACTCCAGTTTTTCAGGATTTCCATCAGCTTATCGAAGCCTAAGATGTTTTTAGTGCGTTTGATGTTGTAAACGGTCATGATTAGGGCTAATTCTCCATTTACTTTTTCTAAGCCTCTCAGGTTGGTGTAATACAGATTCCACTGTCGTTTTATCGTTCCAAAGATATGTTCGTTGATTTCCTGTCTTCTACGATATAGTTGCGGATTGCTTTCATAGTTGCCTTTGTTACGCTCTACTGCCTCTGCGTATTCGCTACGTTCTATCTCACGCCTGCCATCGTGCCTGCCGGTGCAGAGGTGTTTGACAGGACAAGTGTTGCAAGCGGTGGTTCGGTATTTTTTGAATTGATAAGATATGTCTTCACTCCGCTTTTTGATATGCCATTTGCCGGTGGTGTGCAGTGCTTCGCCTTGCGGACAGGTGTAGATATCATCTTCTTTATTGTACTTAAAATGTTGTATCAGGTAATCTGGTTGGGTCCCTTTCTCGTTGCTGTTGACTATCTCTTGTCTCGCTACTGAGGTCTCTATACCTACATTCTGGCACGCTTGTAGTTCTTTGCCAGTATGATAACCTTTATCGGCAATTACAGTTAATTTTTCTACAGCTATGTTCTCTTTGGCTTCACTGCTGATGTTGTACAAGGCATTTTTATCGTTGCGGTTGATCGTGTGTGTGGCTACTACCAAGCTGTGTTCAGCATCCACAGCGGCTTGCACATTGTAGCCTACTTCTACCACTACACCTCTTACCAATAAGGCTCTAGCATCGGGGTCTGTTGTACTTACTTGTGGATCTTTGCTCTCTTCTAGGTGCTTTGACAGTTGCTCGTACTTGATTTTGTGGGTTTTTAGTCTTTCTAATTTATCTGCTACATCTTTTACGGCAATGCTTTGAGCTTCGTCTTCTTCCTTATCTACCTCATCTAGTTCATGTAAATACTGCTTTGTCTTTTCTTCGATATAAGCTAAATGACGTTCTATCTTCTTAGCATTATAGTTGTTTTTCTTACTATTGTTCCCTCTTATTTTCGTGCTATCAACAGGTATCACTTTGCAACCTATCAATCCTGCTTCTTTCAAAACAATACAAAGAGCTTAAACAGGTTTTGAAGTGCCGAAGCATTGATTTTACGAAAGTCGGATATAGAATGATAATTAGGACAAAGACCTTTGAGTAGCCATTGGAGTTCTATATTTCTTTGGGTTTCTTTCTCTAATCTACGGCTGCTTCGAAGTCCATTCAAGTAGGCATACAAATACAGTTTTAGAAACAGGCTGTCCTCAAATGAGGCTCTACCTGCTTTTTTCTTATCGCTTTGTACCAGCGATTGGATGCCTATTTGCTTTAGATCCAATTTATCTACAAATGCATCTATAAACCGGACTTCATTGTCATTGCTAATCTGACTTTCTAAACTTGAAAAGTTAATTTGCTCGCGGCAGATACCTGTAATAATGGGCATTTTCAATAAAATATTATTTTGCTTAAAATTACATATAATTACTTATATTTGCATATGTTTATACAATGATTTTTTTCACAGACTGCCGTTATGTGTCATTGAGAAGAACCGCTTCGATTCCAAACATTTCGAGTAAATTAAAAAATATTCTTAGAAATTTTAGTCTCAATCAATTTTGTTTCTTATTTTTGGACTTTATTAGTCTAAAATATTTTTGACCAATGGAGACATTAGGAAAAGTTTTAAGAACAGCAAGACAAAAAAAGAAACTGATACTTCGTAAAGTTGCGGCTGCAGTTGATATCGATCAATCGTTGATAAGTAAATTTGAAAAAGATGAACGAAAACCAACGCGTGAACAAATCACACGCTTGGCAGAGTTTTATGAAATTTCTGAATCAGAATTAACCGTTAATTGGTATTCGGATAAAATTGCAGAAGAATTGAGATATTCTGAAGCAAGTTCAGAAATATTACGAGTGGCAGAAGAAAAAATTGAATATTATAAAGCACAAGGAAATGGAAAATAAAACTTTAAAAGTAGTAGAGCTTTTTGCAGGTGTCGGTGGATTTCGATTAGGTTTAGAAAAAAGTCGCTTTAAAGTTATTTGGAGCAATCAATGGGAACCGTCCACCAAAACGCAACACGCTTCAATGGTTTATGAAGCAAGGTTTGGAAAAGAAAACCATTCAAATGAAGATATTGCAACCGTTCCAACATCTAAAATTCCAGATTGTGATGTTTTATGCGGAGGCTTCCCTTGTCAAGATTATTCAGTCGCCACAACCTTGAATAATTCAAAAGGTTTAAAAGGTAAAAAAGGAGTGCTTTGGTGGTCAATTCAAAGAATTTTAGAGGAAAAAGAAAATAAACCAAAATATCTGTTTTTAGAAAATGTAGATAGGCTTCTTAAATCTCCAGCCAACCAAAGAGGACGTGATTTTGCCGTAATGTTGCAAAGTTTAAATCAACTAGGTTATGCCGTGGAATGGAGAGTAATTAATGCGGCAGAATATGGAATGCCTCAAAGACGAAAAAGAACTTTTATTTTGGGTTATCATAAATCAACCGATTTGTATTCAAAACTAATTGAGAGCAAACCAATAGAATGGATGACAAAAAACGGAACAATTGCAAATGCCTTTCCCGTCAAGGAACACAACACATTATTTAGCCCGAAATTTGAGTTAAATGGAGATTTAGTAGAAATCACCAATAACTTTAATAAAAATAGCAAAGACTCTCCATTTGAAAATACGGGAATTATGATTAATGGTGATGTTTATAGTATAAGAACGGTTGAAAATTATATCGGAAATCAAACTGTACTTGGCGATGTTTTACAAAACGGAGAAGTTCCTAAAGATTTCTTCATTCCCGAAACTGACAAAGAAAAGTGGGAATATTTAAAAGGTTCAAAATCCTTTGAAAGAGTTTCAAAAGACGGGCATAAATACAAATATTCAGAAGGTGGGATGACTTATCCCGATGCTTTAGACAGACCGTCCCGAACAATAATAACCGGAGAAGGTGGAAAATCTCCATCCCGATTTAAACACGTTGTAGAAACTAAAAGAGGTTTGAGAAGATTAACCCCTATAGAATTGGAACGCCTCAATATGTTTCCTGACAATCACACTAAATTGGAAGGAGTATCAGATACAAAAAGGGCATTCTTTATGGGTAATGCTCTTGTGGTCGGTGTAATTGAAAAATTAGGCAAAGAGCTTTATAAACAAGTTTTTGAATTAGAATATGCGTAACTATGACATCAATTCAGCGAGTTCAATTATTGAATTTGCGAAAAAATTAAAAGACAAAACACTTCACGAAATTTGCGGAAAAGAGATTGTAGAACACGGTTATAAAGGGAAAGGGAATTTCGGTCAAATCTTAGAAAGATTCTATTTCGGATATGAACCCAACTCTGATGCTGAACCCGACTTTTTAGAGGCAGGTTTAGAATTAAAATCAAGTCCACTAAAAATTCTCAAAAACGGTGAATATCGATCTAAAGAACGTTTAGTTTTAAACATTATTAACTATCTCGAAGTACATAAAGAAACTTTTGAGAATAGTTCCTTTTGGAAGAAAAACGCACATCTCCTATTAATCTTTTACCTATGGGAAAAAGACCTAAACATTATTGACTACTTAATAAAACTTATTGATGATTGGCAGTATTCCAATGAAGATTTAAAGATTATAAAACACGATTGGGAAACTATTAATCAGAAGATAAAAGACGGAAAAGCACACGAAATATCCGAGGGAGATACTTTTTATCTTGGTGCCTGCACCAAAGGCTCTACAGCAGAGAAATCATTGAGGGAGCAACCTTTCAATATGGAAAAAGCCAAACAACGAGCCTATTCGCTAAAACAAGGATATGTGAATCATATCATTGCTAAAATAGCTAAAGATGAAAAGGATGTATTTGGTAAAATTATTCAAACACCTGATATTTTAGACAAAGAAAATATTGAGGATTTTATTGTTTCCAAATTCCAACCTTTTTATGGCAAAACAGCACAAGAAATTGAAACTCATTTTAAACTAGATTTAAATCAAAACGCAAAAAGTTACTTTGCCAACCTCACAAACGCAATTCTAGGCATCAGATTAAACAAACGAATTGAAGAATTTGAAAAAGCTGATATAATTGTAAAAACGATAAGACTAAAGGAAAATAATCTACCAAAAGAAGATATTTCATTCCCGACTTTTAAATTTGACGAACTCATTGAAACAGATTGGGAAGACTCAGATTTTAAAAACATTTTAGAAAGTAAATTTTTCTTTGTCTTTTATCAATTTGAAGATGATAAACTAACTCTCAAGAAAGTCAAATTTTGGAATATGCCACAATCTGACATAAAAGAAGCAAAAAAAGTTTGGGATATAACGAAGAAAAACATCAAACAAGGAAAAATAGTGCAAGAAATCAGCGATTCGGGCAGAAGATTAACCTATTTTCCAAAGAAAACTGAAAATAGGATTAGCCACGTCAGACCTCACGCAAGAAATGCCAACGACACTTATCCTCTACCTATAAAAGATAAATTAACAGGATTGGAAGAATATACTAAACATTGCTTTTGGTTAAATGCGAGATATATTAAAGATGAAATTTATGAAAAGAAATAAATTCAACGAACACACAAAACATTATGACGAATAGAAGAAAGGCCTGGTGAAGCGAAAGCCCTGTGTGTTG
>DAOMPL010000038.1:0-28493 GCA_035444785.1 Edaphocola sp.
ACGCTGTAAAGATAAGAAAATCAGGGAAATGTTAGTTTTTCAGCAAACCCTAAATATAGATGGTAATACTGCTACTCAAAGCTTTAAGTTCGTTAAAAAGTAAAACTAAATTTGTCATCCAAAAGAAGCCTATTTCCAAAAGGGAAATAGGCTTCTTTTGGATGACTTTTTTAATAAATGTGTGTCGCTTTCTAATAGAACAATCAAAAAAGCTAAATCATGAATTGTCCTAAATGCTAGAGTTCTAATTTCCGTAAAGATGGAACTTTAAACGGAATACAGCGATTTTTATGTAAAAATTGTCTTCATAGATATAGTGAAATAAAAAGCTTTCCTAATAATATTAAAACAATAAAAAAAATAGCTCTGGACATGTACACAAGTGGACTAAAGTTAAGCCTTATTGCAAAGATTTTAAAAATAAAAAGTGCCACTCTTAACCAATGGATAAAAGACTTTAGAACAGGTAGTAGCCAACCTAAAACTATGCATTCATTAGAAATAAAAGAATTTGAAGAACTCATAAATTATTTAAATTTGAAAACAAAAATGTCTAAAACCAATGAAGCCCTCCTTATCGTGGACTTTAAAGAGGGTACATCAAAATTATTTATTGAAGACAATAAACAATAGCATTCAATAGCTCTGCCACTTATGTTTTAGTGATTAAATTGGGTTTGCTGTCCAACTCTATCATTTGAAACATTAGCTTTTTTCACAAAAATTTTGTTTCTGCCGTAAGCTGCTTTTGCTTGCCCAAACTTACCTTTTATTAGATTGCGTTCTTTGTGATCTTTTTTGATTTAAAAAATGCCCTCTTTTCCTAGTCTGCCCAAAGGCTTATCAATTTAATATTCAGTTCTTTTAGATGGCTTTTATTTGCCGAGGTACTATCATTTTTTGAGATACCCTTTGTTCAATATCGGGGATTTTTGCTTACAATAAAACGGGAAATCTCAAAAAGAAATCCCGTTTTTTAATTATTTTATTGGAAAATAGTATTGTTTAATTCAGCAACTTACTGATAAACTTTTTGATTTTTAAATTAGTTTTTGATTTTAGATAATTACTCCAAATCTGTTCGGTTATTTCATCTATTTTCTTTTCTTTAATTAATAGCGCTCTTCCTTCTTCCATTTCATTAAATGCCTCTACATACCAATCCGTATCCAATTCTTCTGATATTAGGTTTTTTAAATCTTCTTTCCCCATTTTACTATGTTGTAACAACATTAGAAAATGAGAATAAAAAATATTAGCCAATTCAATTTTCACATAAGGTATTGCCTTAGAATACTTGAACTCTTGAATTGCATCCATTTTTATGGCAAATACTTTTTTCATATTGGGAAGATAGTTAGGACTAGCCTTATTGGTCATGCCACCCCAACGATAATAAAGTACTGTATCTTCAACAAAGCAGACTTTATTCAGATAAGGATGAACCCATAAATTCAACAATAAATCGGCACTTGATAATGCAGAAGGGCGGGAAATAAAATGAGCTCTTTCAAAAACCTCTTTACGGTAGAGATTGCCCAAAAGGGATGGTCTCAAAATATTCTTGCCAAAATAGGAAATATAGGTTTTTTCAAAGAGTTCCGGTTTAGAAATGCTTTGGGTCTGAATTTCTTTAAGGCAACTATTACCATTATTTCTTTTTATGATACCATATTTATCCAAAACACTAATAGTAACACCATAGACTACATCAGCGTTCTCTGCAACAATTTTGTGGAGCAATAATTGAATTGCATCTTTGGTCAACCAATCATCTTGGTCCAAGAATAATAGAAATTCACCTTTTGCCATCTCTATACCACTATGTCGGACAAAGGCTCTCTTATTTTCTTTATTAACAATTGAAATAATCCGATTATCCAATTTGGCAAATTGGTCAATTATGGCTTGGCTATTATCCGGACTTTTATCATTGATGATGATAATTTCCAGATTTTGATGGGTTTGTTGGAGTACAGAGTTCAAGCATTGCTTTAAATATTGCTCCCCATTATAAACCGGAATTATGACACTTACCAAAATATCTTTCATATTCTTTTTTTTTCGTTAATTCTTGAGCTTTTCAATTTTAATTAGCAACGTTAAACGTCCTATTCATTATTGTTTAGGTTTAGGCATGCCACTCAATTGCTCCTTTATTTCTTGTTCTACAGCCGGGATACCGGTTAATAATTTATTTTTAGAAGTTGTATTTTTCACCACTACAGCACCGGCTCCAACTACTGTATTTTCGTGCAATTTTACTTTTGGTCTAAAAACCACAGCAGACCCAATAAAACTATTATCACCGATATGCGTATTGCCTCCGGTAACCACATTATTGGCAAAGTGAACATAATTGCCAATTTTGGTACCATGTCCCAGCCTGCAACTGGGTGCCAATAAACAATTTTCCCCGATGGTAGTATGCTCATTTATAGAACCTCTAACCACTATGGTGTTGGCACCTAAGAAAGAGTGGCCACCAATAGTTACTCCACCCAATTGGGGTTGAAAAATTTTTTGGGTTTGGTCATCGTTCCAAATCCATGCTACACCTTGAGTGCCAATTATTGAATGGTCTTCTATTTGGACATGATCACCAATAATGGTATTATCTTGGATTACACAATGATTTTTAATGATAACATTATCTCCAATTTTGACTTTCCCGATAATGGAGTAATGATCTATTTGCACATTTTGTCCTATCACTGCTTCGGGATGGATTACTGCAGTAGGGGCAATCATTCCATTGGATCCAACACCGAATAAGCTTGACAATAACTGATAATACACCATTTGGGGATCTAGATCAATGCTAAGGATAGCATTATTGGAATCTTTACCTATTTCAATTGCGTTATTTACCAAAAACAAAGAATCAGTAATAGTGGAAGGAATCTGAGTGCCGGTAAAAAAATAAAAGCCATTGGAACCCGGCTCAAAAAGTGACGCCAGATGATAAGAATCTTGAGTGATGCCTTTGATCTCAAATTGTATTTCCTTTTTCTCTAAAAACTTAATTATTTCTTTAAATTCAATTCCCATTATGTTTGTTTTATTTACGTTTTACAGCAGGAATCCCAACATAAGTGGAATCTGGTTCACAGTCTTTACTAACAAAACTCATGGCACCAATAATCGTATGATTCCCTATTTTTTACCATGTTGGAGAACAGCATTTGTACCAATAAAGCAGTTTTCTCCCACCTTTGCTCCTCCTATTGAATGACCTTCTGTATCTAGGTTATTAGTCATAACTCTTGGACAAACATAAGTATTGTCTCCAATTTCACAACCACGTGCAATTATTGTTGCATATCTTAATGTTACATTATTTCCAATTTTGTTATTCCCAGATGAGGAAACTCTTGAGTCTATAATACAATTACTTCCAATTATTGTATTACTTCTTAATTCTACATAATCTTTAATTTCGGTATTATCACCTATTACAACATTTTCATGAATAACACAAAAATTTCCAATCTTAACATTCTCTCCAATAATTGCATTCTCGTGAATGATTGAGAATTGCCCCACTTTTAAATTTACTCTTTCCATTTTTTGTTCAAGTTTATATTATTTATTAATAAGAATGCAAATTAAATTCATTTATTCTATCCTTTTGCTATCTAATTTATCTTTTTCTACCCATTTTACAATAAATATTTCAATTTATTGAAATTCAAATAATTGTATAACCTCAAAGCTTTTTAAAAAAATAGAGGCGAGCCGATTATTCTTTTCTTTTAATTATTCTGGCGGGAACACCTACGGCAGTACAATTATCCGGAATATTTTGGGTTACAACAGCTCCTGCTCCAATGATAACATTATTACCAATAATTCTATCCGGTAATACTATGGTTCCTGTTCCTAATCTTGTCATATTCCCTATCTTTACTCTTCCAGAAACATTAACACTTGGTGATAATTCTACAAAATCTCCCAAATGGCAATCATGGGTAACAACAGCATTATAATAAACGATACTCCCTTTACCAATAGTTACGGCATTTGAAATCTTTGCACCATCTAAGATATTAGCACCCTCACCGATATTTACCCCAAATGAACCTAAATCGGCTTTAGGACTAATCGTAGAAGTATATTGTCCTCCTAAATCAATAAATTTCTCGTATAATATTTTCCTCAATGGTGGAATACCTATACCAATTGAAAATCTAGGGTCTATTGTTTCAAAATAATTTTTTGCTTCTTCTAAAGATTTAAGAATTGGGAAAGTGTCAAAAAGTTTTCCACAAACCTCCAAATTGACATCATCATAAAACACCAAATGCTCCAATTCATCATTCTGCTTACATATTTCCAATATTTCTTTTGCAAAACCTTTTGCTCCAACAATAAGCATGTCTAAATAATTTATATACTAAGTACCAATTTACAAATCATATCCACTTCTTCATTACTTAAATCATAATACATAGGTAAACATAAAACCCTTTTAGAAATATCCTCCGTAATTTCTAATTGTTGAGGTTCAATATAAGGCAATGCCGAAGCTAAGCTGGGGTAAAAATATCTTCGGGTGCCAATATGATGTTCCCTCAAGAGACTTTCTATTTTGAGCAATAAGGCTTCAGATTCTAAAACTACAGGATAATAGGCTCCATTATTAGCCGAGTCTTTATGCCAAAGCGGACGAAAACCTTTTAATTCGGTCAATTTCGAATCATAAAGCTCTGATAAGCCTTTACGTTTATCGATAATCTCATCGATATAATCTAAATTAGCCAAGCCCATAGCGGCATGAAATTCTGAGTTTTTCCCATTCAATCCTAATGCCGCAAAAGAGTCAAAACCAGAGATTCCAAAGTTTCGGATATAGATTAATTTCTTCAACAGCTCTTCATCTGTCGTCACCACAAATCCTCCTTCTATTGAATGGTATAGTTTTGTGGAATGCAAAGAACAGGTGGTAATGTCACCAAATTCGAAAATGGATTTTCCATTGACGGTTACGCCAAAGGCATGGGCTCCGTCATAAATTACTTTTAAATTATGCTTTTTTGCAATCTTTTCGATGGTTTCCACATCACATGGATTCCCATAAACATGAGTAGCTAAAATGGCAGAGGTATGGGGAGTAATAGCTGCTTCTATCTTAGCTGCATCAATATTTAGGGACTCTTTATCTATATCTACAAATACAGGAGTGCATCCTTCCCAAACGATAGTAGAGGTAGTAGCCACAAAGGAAAAAGGAGTAGTGATAATTTCACCTTTGAGGTCTAATGCCTTTATCGCCATTTGTAAGGCTACGGTTCCATTTGTTACAAACAATAAGCTTTTGAGATTCAAATACGCTTTTAACTTCTCCTCCAATTCATTGGCTAAAGGTCCCATATTAGTGAGCCAATTGCGTTCCCAAATTCCGGATAAATAGGCATCATATTTACTTTTAGCAGGAAGGAAAGGTTTTGTTACAAGAATCATATTGATATTTTTATTCAGCTTCAATTTGAAAATAGTTTACAAAATTCGTTAATAAATTTGATTAAAACAATATTTAAATCAAATATTCCTTCCCTTTTTCTCTATTAATTAAGTAGCTTTGTAAGTTAAACAAAAAAGAAATGTTGAAATCCATAGCAGATTTATTGAGAATTCATACAGCCACTGCATTTAATTCGCTATATCCTGAAGCTAAAATTGAAGAAAAAGATATTTTAATTTCGGAGACTAAACCTGATTTTACAGGAGATTATACCATAGTGCTATTCCCATTTGTGAAATCACTTAAAATGAACCCTGCAACTTTAGGGGAGGCACTGGGCAATTATTTGGTTAACAACAATGACGAATATTGTGGTCACCAAACTGTGGCAGGCTTTTTGAATATTAGCATTACCGATACTTATTGGTCTCATTATTTAAATGAATGTGATATTGAATATTTATTTAAAGAGTTGGACAGAAACCCTAAAAAAATAATGGTGGAATATTCCTCACCTAATACCAACAAACCTTTACATTTAGGGCATTTAAGAAATAATTTTCTAGGTGTGGCCATAGCCAATATCTTAAAAGAAGTGGGCAATGAGGTGACTAAATCTTGTGTAGTGAATGACAGAGGTGTCCACATCTGCAAAAGCATGATAGCCTGGCAGCGGTTTGGCAATGGGGCCACACCTCAAAGCACCCAAACCAAAGGAGACCATTTTGTAGGGGAATATTATGTCAAATTTAATGATGCCTATAAAGAAGAAGTGGATAATTTGGTTAATCAAGGGATGTCAAAAGAAGTTGCAGAGCAAGAAGCTCCTATCATGAAAGCCACCCAACAAATGCTCTTGGACTGGGAAGCCGGCAAACCGGAAGTGATGAGTCTATGGAACGAAATGAATGGCTGGGTGTACGAAGGTTTTGATGTTACTTATGATGCCATAGGCAGCACTTTTGATAAAGTATATTACGAAAGCAATACTTACCTTTTAGGAAAAGATTTGGTAGAAGAAGGCTTGAAAAAAGGAGTTTTTTACCAAAAGGAGGATGGTAGTGTATGGATAGACCTTACCGCCGATGGATTGGATGAAAAAATTGTTAGAAGAAGAGATGGTACTTCGGTTTATATAACCCAGGATATTGGATTGGCTGTAGAAAAGCAAAAGGAATACCAATTAGAAGAAAGTATTTATGTGGTGGGTGATGAGCAAAATTATCATTTCAAGGTGCTTAAATTAATTTGTCAAAGATTAGGACTTGCAGGAGCCGATGGAATTTTTCATTTAAGCTATGGTATGGTAGAGCTGCCATCCGGAAAAATGAAAAGCAGGGAAGGTACAGTAGTAGATGCTGACGATTTAGTAGCAGAAATGAAAAGACTGGCACAAGTCCAAACAGAGGCTGCCGGCAAGACAGAAGGTTTTAAAGAAGAAGAATTAAAAGAGCTTTATGATACGATTGGGGTAGGGGCTTTAAAGTTTTATTTGTTAAGAGTAGATCCTAAGAAAAAAATGATTTTCAACCCTGAAGAATCTATCGATTTGCATGGATTCACAGCTACTTTTATTCAATATGCCTTTGCCAGAATCAATTCATTATTAAAGAAAACCAATTATATCTTAAACGAAATAGTGGTAGATACCGATAACCTGCTAAAAGCTGAAAAAGACTTGCTGATTATTCAGGAGCAATACCAAAGCACTTTGCTTATGGCAGCTTCAGAGTACAACCCTTCTTTATTATGTAATTATAGCTTCAGGTTGGCTCAGCAGTTCAATACCTTCTTTGAGCAATGCAGTATAGCTAATGCAGAGACTGAACATAAAAAAGTATTGCGTCAAACTTTAGCAGCCCATACCGGTAATATTTTAAAACATGCTATGAAATTGTTGGGAATTAATTTACCGGAAAGAATGTAAGTAGAAAGGATGACATAGTTCCTTAAAAAAGCAATCCTATTGATTTGGATTGCTTTTTTTATCAAAAATAAAATAGCTTCCCATTCTCCTCTCTTGCCGCAGAAGTATAAGGATGTGGTTCTACTTTAGTTTTGGATAAAATGTGTAAAACCACCCAGCCCTGAACTTTTAAATAATCTGCAACCATAGAACGATGGCAACGCCACCACACTGCCTCGGCACACATAAAAGCCACACGGTTCATCCTCGCCAAATCTTCTAATTTTAAAATTCCATTTTCAAATGCTTCTGTTTCCATATAATCAGCATAAGCTCTAAAACTGTCTTTTCTCCAGTTGGTATTATGCGAGTCTCTGTTTACTTTTCTTCGACCTCCCAACTCTTTCAGGTAAAAATATTCAATTTGATTGGCAGGCAGCACCAATTCCAAATTTTCTTTATCATACTGCGGAAACTTTCTCGACCCGGGCAGGCTTCTTATGTCCACAAGCATTTCTATATGATAGGTTTGAAGCATTTCTAAAAAAACTTCTATGGGATGGGTGGAATGCCCAATGGTATATATTAAAGGTGTTTCTGTTGCCATCATTAGAAAGGGTTAAAAGCACTGAGATATTTATCTATATAAAAGTCTTTTTCTTTAGATTTATATTGTTGTATAAATCTTGGATGTTCCAAAACGGTCATCTTTTTAAAAAGAGAAGCTTCATCATTGAGTTGTTTAATGAATTTTGCATTTTTTACACCCAACACAAAAACTTCTTCTCTATTAAGACCCATGTCGAAATGGTTTCTTAGAGATTGTACCATAAAATCTTTAACCATTTGAAATAAGGAAACGTCATCGTAATAATTGGCGTTCAAATGTTTGCCTCCTTTTACCTGTTTTACTATTGCCAATGGGAATGGGGAATTGATATAAAATTGGCTATAAAATGCCCGTGGCCCGCCAAATGCGGCTATCATATCATACAAAAACACAGAAGAAACCTCATGAGAATAGGCTGAATGCATCTTAATGCCACAAATACTATCTAACCTTTTGGTATCTGTAAAAGGTACACCCGTGATACCCGCACCATGTCGGCTGGGATTGATACCGATAATAAATTTCCTTTCCTTATTGTCATTATAAAATTTTTGATAAAATTGTCGCATGACTTCCATAGTTTCCGGATTATCCAGATAGGGATTTAAAACCTGAAATCCCATAGGAAGAAGACCTGTATAATGAAGCTGGCGGTTGAATTCAATTACCCGCTTGGCAATAGTTTCCATAAATATTAAAATAATGCATTGTACTTTTAAGAATCTCTAAGTTACGACATCTAATTGTAAAACTATATTAAAAAAGATACTTTACGATAAGATTACATTAGAAGTATAATCAGAAAGGATAAAACAGCATCGGATCGATAACCTAGAAATAGATATCCAAAAAGAATTCCCGATAAAAAATTTACCTTTGCATATCGAAATGAAAAATCAAGAATTAGAAAAGACCGAATATCCGGTAATGGAACATTTTTACACCTTACAGGGAGAAGGTGCTTATGCGGGTCAAGCCACTTATTTTATCCGCTTGGCAGGATGTGATGTAGGTTGTGTTTGGTGTGACGTTAAAGAAAGCTGGGATGCTACCCATCACCCAAAAATGACAGTTTCAGAAATGGTGACTGCTGCAAAAGCCCACCCTTCAAAAATAGTGGTAATCACAGGTGGTGAGCCTTCCATTTATGACTTAACTGCACTCACCACAGGATTGAAACAAGCAGGGTTCCGCATCCATATTGAGACCTCTGCGGCACATCCGCTTACCGGTATCTTGGACTGGGTAACACTTTCGCCCAAAAAGTTCAAAGCTCCATTAGAAGAGAATATGCACTTGGCAGATGAATTGAAGATTATCATTTTTAATAAATCCGATTTTGAATGGGCAGAAAATTTTGCTGCCAAGGTAAAGGAGCGCTGCAGGCTTTATTTACAAGTAGAATGGGACAAAAGAGAGCAAATGACCCCATTGGTTTTAAATTACATTATGGAACATCCAAAATGGCAACTATCTTTGCAAACTCATAAATATTTGAATATACCATAATTATGAATTTATTTCAAGCAATAATACTAGCGATAATAGAGGGATTGACAGAATTTTTACCGGTATCCTCTACGGGGCATATGATTATTGGTAGTGCCTTGTTAGGCGTTAAGCCGGACGATTTTACCAAGTTTTTTTTGATTGCTATTCAATTAGGCACCATACTTTCTGTATTGGTATTATACTATAAACGATTTTTTCAAACATTAAGTTTCTATTATAAATTAGTGGTAGCTGCCATACCTGCGTCTATACTGGGCTTTATGTTTAATGATTATATTGATGCAGCATTAGAAAGCCCGTTAGTTGTAGCTATTAGCTTGGTTTTAGGTGGTATTGTGTTGTTGTTTGTTGATAAATGGTTTAACAAACCTCAAGTGGACAGCATGGAAGAAGTGAGCTATAAACAGTCTTTTATGATAGGCATTTATCAATGTTTGGCTCTGATTCCGGGGGTATCCCGTTCTGCCAGTACCATTGTTGGAGGAATGACTCAAAAATTAAATAGAAAATTAGCGGCCGAATTTTCTTTTTTCCTTGCTGTACCTATGATGTTTGGGGCTACTATGGTAAAGCTTTTAAAATTCTTCAAGAATGGAAATACCTTTTCTGGCGAGCAAATCAAGCTTTTAGTTGTTGGAAATCTGGTAGGCTTTATTGTTGCTATTATTGCCATAAAATTTTTTATTGAAATCTTGACCAAATATGGCTTTAAGGCATTTGGATGGTATAGAATAGTAATCGGAATTATTATTATTGCCGTCCTATTAAGTGGACATCGGCTGGAGATTATTTAATTTTTTTTGTTTTTTAGACTAATAATATAACGCATAAAAAGCAGAAATCATAAC
The DNA here is from genome assembly GCA_035444785.1 of Edaphocola sp. Taxonomy (GTDB): domain Bacteria; phylum Bacteroidota; class Bacteroidia; order Chitinophagales; family Chitinophagaceae; genus Edaphocola. The sequence goes on from DAOMPL010000038.1 coordinate 10,341, forward strand.
TAAAGGTATTATCATTTTTTACTTTGCTTAAACTAAAAACTGAAGTATTGGAAAATGACTCCCTTTTTTTTCAAGTTCTGATAGGAAATTAAATAAAAATTTAAGAAATAGATACTTGATGGGTTGACGGTGAATGGGGTGTCCCTCTAACCTGCTTTACAATGGCTCTTGTTCCCCATTTTGCTACTTTCAAATTTAACAATAAACACCTGCGAAGAGTTTCGAGAGTTAAAAAATAGAGACCGTCTTAAAAAAACGGTCTCTTCGGATTTTCAGAAAACAAAACAGTTATCTTAATATACTTCCACAATTTCTTCGGCTTCTTGTTTTTGATATTGTTTTTCCTTAATAGCCTTTTCTGCATCATCTTTCAGCATAGCAGCTTCTAAAATCCCTGCATAATCAGTTTTCTTATGTCTTCCCATTTTGCGTCCTATGCTATCAAAGATGGAATACACTACCGGAACAATAATTAGGGTTAAGAATAAGGAAGAAAGCAAGCCTCCTATAATTACCATTGCCAGTCCTCTGTTCATATCTGCACCATCACCTTGAGCCATCGCAATAGGAATCATACCCACCACCATTGCAATTGTGGTCATTAAGATCGGTCTGAAACGTGCATGGTTAGCCGCAATCAAAGCATCGTAAGTACTTGACCCTTCCGCTTTTGAATGATTGGCAAAGTCCACCAACATAATCGCATTTTTAGCCACCAATCCAATAAGCATTATTATTCCCAGGATAGTAAAAATATTTAAGGTTTGATTGAAAATAGCCAAAAACAATAGTGCACCAATAAAGGAAAGCGGAATTGAAAATAATACCACCAAAGGTGTGGCAAAATTGTCATACAGGGCAACCATAACCAAGTAAACTAAAAGGATAGAAGCTACCAAGGCTAAGCCTAAGGATCCAAAGCCATCTTTCTGGTTTTCCATATTACCACCCCAAATATAAGTAACTCCGGGTTTGCGTTGCAATTTTTCAAATTGGGTTTCCCAAGTGGTAGCCACCGTACCCAAAGGCTGACCTACTACCTGCCCTTCAATACTTACTGATGGAGATTTATCTCTTCTTTCAAGCAAGGAAGGTCCTGATCCAAAACTAACATCGGCAAATTGCTCTAATTTAATCTTTTGACCTTGATTATTGGTAAACTCTAAATTTCTCACATCATTAATACTGGAACGCCCCAAGTCATCATAGCGGATATTGATGTCATACTCCTTGTCACCAGAACGATATTTGGCATCAGTATTTCCAGAGAAGGCGGTACGCATGGTCACCCCAACGGTAGCCACATTCAGACCCAAACTTGCCATTTTATCTCTATCCAAATGTACATTTACTTCAGGATTACCATCTTCAGAGGTTAATTTCACGCCGGTAGCTCCCGGAATCTTTCTTAATAAATCGGCAGCTTCTTCTGCAAATACCATGGCATCTTGTTGAGTGGCTCCAATAACGGTCAATTTCAATGGTGCCTGTTCTGCACCCATCAAGCCCATATTTACAGTTTTTATTTTAACTCCTGAAAATTCTTTTTCCAGACTGCGTATGAGTTTTGCAGCATATACTTTTGTAGGTTCAGTTTTGTAAAAATCTTTTTCCAAGAAAATTTGAATTTCAGATTTATACTTAGTACCCGAAGTGGACATCATACCATCAGAAGCCTGACCTACGGTAGTAATAAAGCGGGTAATCTCCGGTCTTTTAGCCAAATAAGCCTCTGCTTTTTGAGTGATTTGATTGGTCTGCTCAATAGATGCATCTTTATTCAATTCAAACTGTACCAAAAACTCTCCTTTGTCATTACTAGGGAAGAAGTCGGTACCGATATACCCTTTACTTACCAACATAAAGGATGCAAAAAACAATACAATAGCTCCGCCTAAGGTCATTAGTTTGTTTTTCTTGTTGGCTAATGCCCATTTTAACATATTGCCGATTCCATTGCTTAATTTATTGATCCATCCTTCAAAACTATTCACCAGCTTACCTATAGACCCTTTTGGATTAATATGCTCTAGTTTTCCAAAACGGGAATACAACCAAGGCACTATGGTAAAAGAAACTAATAAGGACAATAAAGTAGAAACCATTACCGTAACCGTAAACTGACGAAGGATATTGGAAACCAAGCCGGTTGATAAAGAGATAGGCAGGAATACGACCACAATAACCAAGGTAATAGCTGTAACGGTAAAACCAATTTCTTTGGCACCTTCAAAAGCTGCCTGAACTTTGTTTTTGCCCATTTCCATATGGCGGTGAATATTTTCAATAACTACTATGGCATCATCCACCAAAATACCTACCACTAAAGACAACCCCAAAAGTGTCATCAAATTGAGGGTATAACCCATCATATTCAATACAATAAAAGTAGCAATCAAAGAAAGAGGGATGGCAATCATGGTGATAGCCGCATTTCGTAAGCTATGTAAAAAGAAAAGCATTATGACTCCCACCAAAATAATGGCTAAAAACAAATCATGCACCACATTATCCGCAGAGTTTAAGGTATAATCAGAAGAGTTACTGGCTACCGTAACATTAATATTATTATTCTTATAGTCTTTTTCAACCGAAGCAATTGTTTTTTTAACTTGATTGGAAACTGCCACAGCATTTGCATCCGATTGTTTATATACCTGTAATAATATAGTATTTTTTCTGTCGATGCGTGCAATCTTTTCAGCATCTTTAATACCATCCTGTACATCAGCAACATCACCCAAACGAATATTAATGCCGGAAGGTGTGCTCAAGGGAAGGTTACGCATTTCTTCAAGAGATGTAAATTTACCTGCTAAACGAATAGTAGTCTGATTGTCTCTTGTTTTGATATTACCGGTAGGGAAATCCATATTTGAGGTAGCTATCATTTGTTGTACTTGGGTAATACTTAATCCATAAGCTTTTGCCCTTTCCGGATTGACACTCACTTGGATTTCTCGCTCTTCACCCCCTATCATTTCTACCTTTGCCACACCATCTACACGTGCAAATACCGGTTGTATCTTTTGGTCTAATAAGTCATACAACTCTTTTTCAGACAAATTGGAAGTAACCGAAAGGTTCATAATCGGAACGTCGTCCAGAGAAAATTTATTTAAGGAAGGCACTTTTGCGTCTTCCGGCAAATCGTTTTCAATGGCATTAATTTTTCTTTGTGCATCTGTCAATAAGAAATTGACATCTGCACCATCATTAAGCCTTATGGTTACAACAGATACTCCTTCCAGTGATTTGGCTTCTATACTTTTTACATTTTCAAGAGAAGAAACGGCATCTTCTATTTTCTTTGTTACCGAGTTTTCTACCTCTGAAGGTGATGCTCCCGGATAAATGGTAGAAATAGAGATTACATTTACTTCAAATTTTGGCACCAATTCATATCCCATTTGTTTATAGGAGAATAAGCCGCCCAGAGTCAATAGTATAAACAATACTATGATGATACTGGGTCTTTTTATCGATATTTCTGCTAATTTCATATTAAAATATTATTTTGAGGATATTATTGGATAATGCTTATCGGAGTCTGGTCAAAAAGATTAATTTGACCGGAGGTAATTACCTTTTCGCCATTCTTTACACCAGAAACAATTTCTATTTTATTACCATAAGTTTTACCAACAACCACTTCTTTTAACTTTGCTTTCCCGGCATCAACTACAAAGATTTTATTAGAACTCACATTGCCAACAAATGCAGTTCTTGGTACCACCAAGGCGGTAACTTCTTTATCGTTGCCAAAAATAGCCGTGCCGTACATCCCTGCTTTTAAATCATGATTTCCGTTGTTATTAACTTCTACTTCTACCGGGAAATTAAGGCTGGCATCTGCTTTTGGTGCAATGAAGGATACTACTCCTGTCCAATTTTGATCTGGCAGTACAGAGCTTTGAATCAAGACACGCTGTCCTAATTTAATATCACCAACGGTTTTTTCGTCCACATTGATATTTAATTTTAGTGTACCAATGTTTACGATTTCAAATAATTGTTGTCCCGGATTTACATAAGAGCCGGGCTCAATATTTCTTTTATTCACTATGCCTGAAAAGGAAGCTCTGATATTGACATCACCTGCATTTAATTTTGCACTACGAAGGTTGTTTTTAGCGTTTTCCAATTGCAATTTCACCTGATCCACTTGCTGTTTAGTCACCCCTCCGGAAGCATAGGCATTGTTAAAACGATTCACTTCATTTAAAGCATTATTATAAACGGCTTGTGCATTGGCCAATGCAACATCTTGTTTATCTCCTTTGATAACAGCCAAGGTTTGACCGGCATTCACCCTAGAACCCTCTTTTACCAAAACGCTTACAACTCTACCGGGTACTTCAGTGGAAATAAACACTTCTTGTTTAGGTGCAAAAACGCCATTTGCATTGTATAAGGATTTAAGGTCTTGAAAAGAAGCTTCTGCTGTCCTAACAGCTACCGAATCATTTTTAATGGCTACCACTGCTGTTTGGGCATCATTTTTTTCTTTATTATTTTTTAATACAAAGGATAATCCTACTAAGGAAATTATTATTACTCCAATGGTTATGATGGTCTTTTTCATTCTTATTTTTTAATATTTTTTATTTGTTTTTTATTATTTTGAATATTCTTCTAAGGTGCCTTTAGCTTTTTTTAATTGCACTTCTGCCAATTTATAATCTAATAAGGCAGCGGTATAATTATTTTGTGCATTCACATGAGCATTTTCGGCATCCAATAAATCGGTTAGAGAAGCCAATCCGTTTTTATAATTATTCTCCACATTATTCAACACTTGCTTTGATAATTGTTGGTTAGAACTTTGGCTATTAAGGGTAAGCAAGGCATTTGTCAATTGTGTTTTTGCATTTTCGGCAGCTAAGTTTAAAGCTAATTTGGTATCATTTAGGTCTATTTCATGTTTTCTGATTTCGATATCTGCTTGCTTTATTTTTGAGCGAGTGGCAAAGCCACTAAAAATAGGCACTCTTAAATTTAAACTAATGGCGGAGAATCCGGAACCATTCACACCTTGTTCAGGTCCTGCAAAGTAAGGAAGTTGGTCCCCCATACTCATATAACCATAATTAGCAGTCAATCCTAAAGAAGGATAACGAGCGGCTTCAATAGAAGATTTATTCAATTTCAACAAAGCTCCTTGTTTTTTCAAAAGCTTGATTTCAGTACGGTTGTTCACATTAAACGTCTCTTCTAAAAGAATTTCAGGTTTTATTTGAAAGGTATTTTCGGGAAGCGTGATTGGCTCATTTATTTCCATACCGATAAGATATTTTAAGGCATTCTCTTGTAATTTTAAGGCATTCTCTAACTGTACTTTCGAACTGCTTAAATTATTCAAGGATACATTCATTCTGTCCAAATCTATCTTTTTTGCCAATCCGTTTTTCTCCAAGCTTTCGATTACATTTCTTACCCTGGTAGTATTTTGAACCGTCTTGTTTAAGGTTTCTATTTGTGACTTAGTTTTATAAACTTCGTAATAACTATTAGCCACCTTTTCAATAATTTGCTCTTCGGTCAAGTCTGCATTAAGCATATAAAATTCCTTAGTTGACCTTGCGGCCTTCAAACCTTGAAACACAGACATATTGAACAATTGCTGGTCCAATTGAATAGCTGCGTTAGTGCTCCAAGGTGTTCCCATTCGTATCACTTGGGTCTTTCCTCCCATATCTAATGCCATTTGTTGCAATTTGGCATTATAGGTCAGACCACCCGCAGCATTAATTTGAGGGAGTACATTAGCCCGAACTTCTTCAATTTTATAGTTGGCATTTTCTACATCCAGGCTAGCCTTTTGAACTTCTGCCTTATATTTTAAAGCATGTTGCACCGCAATATTCAAGCTCAATTCTGTTTGAGCCTTTACCGTGCCAAAACCCAAAAGCAATATTGCTGTCAGTGTGATGGAGTCTTTCATTTTTTTGAACGTTTTCAAATTATACTTATTTTTATTTTATTTAATCTACTAATTCGTAATCGATATCTTTTGCCTTAAAAGAGGCCTTAAAAGCTTCTAATTTTTTATTACTTCTTCTTAAAATCATTGAGAATATTATAAAGCATATTCCTAAAATTAAGAATGGAAGCCCCGATATGGTGACAAGAATGCTGCTCATAATTTTTGGATGTAGAAAAATAACTAATGCTATCATTATCAAGGCAACATTATAAATCCAATTCATCCCTGAGGTGCTTTCAGTCTTTCTGTTATATCGAAAATGAAAAATAAAATTTTGAATAGCTTTTCCAATTAATAAAAACATTATTAATGTTTGCAAAAAGGCGATGTTCCACAATGGACTAAACATCAAAACCAAACCGGAAACCGTAATAAAGCTTGCAAAAACCATAAGGATACCCCAGTGCTTAATAAGACCTTTATTAGCATAAATAAACAAGCACTCTCTTAATCCAAATCCGATAAGCGTTACGCTAAAAAATAACATCACCGCAGAGATACTCAACTGAGGCAAACTAAAGAAGGCAATAGAAACTGCGACATTAAAAAGGCCTGCAATTAATGGGATATACCATCTTTGCAGTACTTTATTTATGTTACAAGCTGACCATTTCATCATTAAAAAATTTTAAAAGGTTATTAAAACTCCTCTTATTTTTATTTAATAGCAAAATTGCAATAGTTCTCAATTTTTAAAAACCATCAAATCCTTGAAACGGACAAATTAAAGGGTGAACCGACAAGAAAAATATATCTTGCTCAGTTATTAAATGAAAATTGCCAATGTTCCTATTCAAAAAATAGCACCTCAGCTTAAATATAAAAAAGCAACATAAGTAAACACAATGTTTGGCTTCAACTAAAAAATGATTTATCTTTGGCTAAATATCAAAAAATAATGGTAATTAATAAAAAACTGATAGTTATTGGGATAATTGCTGTATTGGTTGGGCTATTTCAAATGAGTGCCTGCAATCCGGCAGAAAAAACAAAACCTTTTGGATTTAATATTCCAGAAGGTTGGCCACAACCTATATATAATTTTGAAGACAATCCGGTTACCAAAGAAAAGTTCGAGCTGGGACGTGTTCTTTTCTATGACCCACAGCTTTCTTTAACCAATGATATCTCTTGTGGCACCTGCCACCAGCCTTTTGCGGCTTTTTCTCAAATAGGTCATGACCTCAGTCATGGCATTTACGACCGGTTGGGCAAGAGAAACTCACAGGCTTTATTTAATATGAACTGGAGTTCTACCTTCTTCTGGGATGGTAGAGTGAACCACTTAGAAGTGCAACCATTAGCACCACTGCAAGACACTTTAGAAATGGGCGAAAGTTTGCCCAATGTTATTTCTAAATTGCAATCCGATAGTAAATATGCTAAGTTATTTACTGATGCATATGGTGATCCAGCAATAGACAGTCAAAGGTTTTTAAAAGCTTTGGCCGTTTTTATGGGAATGATGGTTTCTGATAATTCAAAATACGATCAATACAAACGAGGAAAAGCAAGTTTTTCTGATGCAGAGCAAAGAGGATATTCCATCTTTAAAAATAATTGTAATACCTGCCATAAAGAACCTTTATTCACGGACTTTAGCTTTAGAAGTAATGGATTGAAACCTAATATTACCAGCGTAGGAACCATAGACAGTGGAAGAGGCGATTTTATGCCTTTTGACATCAATAATATGTTTAAATTTAAGGTGCCAAGCTTAAGAAATTTAAAATATACCTCCCCTTATATGCATGACGGGAGATTTACCAGTCTTTCTCAAGTTTTAGCTCATTATACGGGCAATAAACCTGATGCCCAAAATTTGGACCCCTTATTAACCAATCCAATAAACTTGAACACCCAACAACAAGATGATTTATTGGCATTCTTAAAAACATTGGATGATGCAGAATTTGTAGCTGATCCGAAATTCAAACAACCATAATTTTTTCCAAGACCCATTTTAAAAGGAACTAAAGATGTTTTTACTGACGCTTTAGTTCCTTTTAAACATAAAAACAAAACTTTCAAATAGATTATTCTAAATAAAACAAACTTTGATACAAAATCTTACCTTTGCATCATTCAATTTAGAATACCCAAAAAAATAAAGTATTTAAAATAATAAAATTTTTATCAACTTGTTAGACCTAACTGTAGTAATACCCTTACTAAACGAAGAGGAATCTTTGCCGGAATTGGCATCCTGGATAGACCGTGTAGCCAAGGAGGAACATTTGAAATATGAAATAATCTTTGTTGATGATGGAAGTACCGATGATAGTTGGACCGTCATACAAAATTTAGCCAAAGAAAATCTAAACATTAAAGGAATTAAATTCCAGCGAAATTATGGGAAGAGTGCTGCATTAAATGAGGCTTTCCAAGTGGCAGAAGGTGATGTGGTGATTACCATGGATGCAGACTTACAAGATAGTCCGGATGAAATTCCGGGTTTGATAAAAATGATTAAAGAAGAAGGCTTAGATCTAGTAAGTGGTTGGAAGAAAAAAAGATATGACAATAAACTCACCAAGAATCTTCCTTCAAAATTTTTCAATGGAGTTACCCGAAAAATGTCCGGAATCTATTTGCATGACTTCAACTGTGGCTTAAAAGCTTACCGTAAAAAAGTAATCAAGCATGTAGAAATTTATGGAGAAATGCATCGATATATCCCGGTTTTGGCAAAGAATGCAGGATTTAAAAAGATAGGAGAAAAAGTAGTACAGCATCAGGCCCGAAAATACGGTGTTTCAAAATTTGGATGGAATAGATTTATCAATGGTTTTTTGGATTTACTAACTGTTCAATTCATTGGAAGATTTGGGAAAAAACCTATGCACTTCTTCGGATTATGGGGAGCGGTAATGTTTTTAGTCGGATTCCTAACCACTGCATATCTGATTATTGCAAAATTTATTTGGTGGGACAGCTATTCTGTTTCTACCAGACCCCCTTTTTATATGGCTCTCACTTTATTGATAATAGGCACCATGTTTTTCCTTTCCGGATATTTGGCAGAATTATTGGTAAGAAACTCTAGTGATAGAAACCGTTATTATATTGACGAAAAATTAAGACTTTAAGGTTGTAAAAAAATATAACTTTGCCTTTCTTTAATTTTTTATAAAAAACCACAACCTAACCTTAGCATAATAATGCTATTTTAATACTAAATAGAAATGACCAAAAAGAGGATTGCCATATTAGGAGCAACAAATTCAATTGGAATTCATGCCCTGGAGGTGATAGATAAGCATCCGGATTTATTTGAAGTTGAAGTCTTGGTTGCAGACTCCAATATAAAACTCTTGCTTTCTCAAGTTGAAAAATACAAACCCAATGCTGTTGTAGTAATGCATCAGCAAGATTACGATAAAGTGAATCAAGAATTTAAAGGCAGCTTTACCAAAATATTCTTAGGTGAAGATGCTCTTTTAGATGTGGTTCAATGGGATAGTGTGGACTTTGTTCTAGCAACCTTAGACGGATTTACAGGTTTAAATGCTACCCTCGCCGCCATTAATGCCAAAAAGCAAATTGGCTTGGTGAATGACAGCTTGGTTATTGCCGGAAAACTATTGATGGAACAAGCTCATGCTAATAATGTACAAATAATACCCGCAGACAGTGAGCATTCCGCTATTTTTCAATGTATGGTAGGAGAGGATTTTAAAAAAATTGAGAAAATTTTAATTACGGCAAGTGGCGGACCATTTTTAGGAAAAAAACCTAACTTTCTTGTTAATGTAAAAAAATCTCATGCCATCCAAAATCCAAACTGGGTGATGGACGAAAAATATGCTATCAACTCTGCTACCATGATGAACAAAGGACTGGAAGTGATTAAAGCAAAGTGGCTTTTTGATCTGAAACCAGACCAATTAGAAGTGGTGGTACACCCTCAATCAATTATCCATAGCATGGTGCAATTTACAGATGGTAGTATTAAGGCTCAACTAGGACCTCCTGATATTAAATTTCCAATTCATTTTGCATTAAACTACCCCAATCGGGTAAGCAATGATTATCAAAGATTTGATTTCAAAAGTCTATCCAAATTTACCTTTGAGCAACCGGACACCAAAACCTTTCAAAGTCTTCAATTAGGATATGAAGCATTGCAAAAAAATGGCAATATGCCTTGTATTTTAAATGCCGCAAATGAGGTAGCCGTTGCTGCATTTTTAGACAACAAAATTGGATTTCTTCAGATAAGTGAAATTGTCGAAAATGCTATGTCTAAAATTACTTTTATAGAGCAACCTTCATTTGAAGATTTGAGGCAGACTAATGAAGCCACCATAAATTTTGCTCAAGAAGAAATCAAAAATATCGATTACTAAAAATACATATTAAAGTTATTATCCTGATATGGAAACACTTATAACAATTGCCCAATTTATTATTGCACTATCTTTATTAATAGTATTACACGAGGGTGGACACTTTTTCTTTGCCAAATTATTTAAAACAAGAGTTGAAAAATTTTACCTGTTTTTCGACTTTTTGTTCCCTTTTAGTAATATACTCCCTTTCTCTCTCTGGAAAAAGACAAAAGGCGAAACACAATATGGTATTGGCTGGTTCCCATTAGGTGGCTATGTAAAAATTGCCGGAATGGTGGATGAAAGCATGGACAAAGAACAATTAGCAAAACCGGCAGAGCCTTGGGAATTTAGAAGCAAAAAAGCTTGGCAAAGATTACTCATTATGCTTGGTGGCATCATTGTCAATGTTCTGTTGGCATTCCTGATTTTTGCAGGAGTGTTGTTTGCCTGGGGTACAGAAAAACTCCCGATGTCTGAGGTTAATAGAAACGGTGGCGTACTGATAATGGACAGCATCGGATACAAAGCAGGCTTAATGGATGGTGATAAAATTATAGCAGTGGACCATAAGCCGGTGCAATATTTTAATAATTTGATGGCCGATTTTATTACCGCCAAATCGCTCACAATTGAAAGAGCCGGACAACAGACAGAGCTAACTTTACCTGTCGATTTAATTGGGCAGTTTGTTGACTCCAAAAAACAAATTGATTTATTCAGTTTCAATATCCCGGTTATTGTAGGCGAGGTTGCCCAAGAAGGCAATGCCTTAAAAGCCGGTATAAAAGCTGGCGATAAAATTATAGGCGTCAACCAAATAGCTATTGCCAATCTAAAGCAATTGCAAACAGAATTACAACAATTTAAAAGCAAAGAGGTTCAAGTTAAAATCACCAGAGGAGATCAAAATATTGAACTTCCGGTAATGATTAATGATAAAGGACAATTAGGCATCTTGTCGGCTATTCCAACTGATGGCAAAAGTTTCGAGGCTTTGGGCTATCACTTAGAAACTAAAAAATATGGATTGCTTGAGTCTATCCCGGCAGGAGTGATGCTATCAAAAGACAAAATAGTTTCCTATGCCAAACAAATGAAAGCCATCTTTAACCCGGAAACAGGTGGCTACAAGGGATTAGGCGGTTTTGTATCTATGGCAAAAATATATGGTGGCACTTGGGATTGGCAACGCTTTTGGATGATTACCGGAACGTTATCGCTTATTCTTGCCTTCATGAATCTTTTACCTATCCCGGGCTTGGATGGTGGCTATGTGGTGTTCACACTTTGGGAAATGATTACCGGCAAAAAGCCTAATGACAGATTCTTAGAGGTGGCTACCACCTTTGGTCTGGTATTGTTAATGGTATTGATGGTTTATGCCAATGCCAATGATATTATTCGGAATTTCTTTAACTAAGTCTATTGCTACAACATGGGCATCTGGCAACTTATAAAAAAAGATTTACTGTTAGAATGGCGGCAGAAGCACACCTTCTTCGGGGTGTTGTTGTATGTAGGCTGTACGGTTTTTGTAATTTATATGATGGCCAACCAGCCGGAAGCAAGGGTATGGAATGCCTTATTTTGGATAGCCCAATTATTTATTACCGTAAACACAGTTGCAAAAAGCTTTTTGCAAGAATCTGTAGAACGCAGCCGTTATTATTTCACCCTGGTATCTCCAACTCAATACATAATAGCCAAACTGATTTATAGTATTATCCTAATGTTGATGATTGCCTTGATCACATTAGGTTTATTTAATTTATTGTTAGGTCAAGTGTTGATCAGACCATTGTTTTTTATACAGGTTTTGTGTCTTGGGGCAGGTGCCTTATCCATTTTGTTCACCTTCTTGTCTGCTATTGCGGCACAAGCAAAACAAAGCTCTGCAATGATGGCAATCATGGGTTTTCCTATAGCCATAGTAATGCTAATGATCCTTAGCAGACTGGCAAATGTTGCGGTAACAAATGTCCTGCAAGAAGGCATAAGTCAAATGCTTTTAGCCATGCTGGGTATGAATGTTTTGATATTTGGTATGGCTGTGATACTCTTTCCTTTTTTATGGAAAGACTAGAAAATATCGTTAATATAAAGAAAGCAATTTACCAAAATAGGCTTACGGTTTAACTAATATTGCTTTGGAGTCCTTATTGTTATAAAAGTGATGTAGTGATTTAGTGATGTAGTGATGTAGTGATGTAGTGATTTAGTGATTTAGTGATGTAGTGATTTGGTGATTTGGTGATTTGGTGATTTGGTGATTTAGTGATTGGGGGATTATTTTGGTATATTGCAGAGGAGAGTACTCCTCCAACAAGTATTGCAGGAAGGAGTACACAATGAAGGAATGTTCCCGTAATTAAAAATCATCCAATGGGCTCTTGACTTTGGATATTTGATTGTTTATTACTTTGGCATAAATTTTAGTACTCTCTACGGAGTTATGACCCAACAATTTTTGAATTAACACCAAGTTTGTACCGGCTTCTAAAAGATGCGTAGCATAGCTATGTCTCAAGCCGTGAATGCCGATGTCCTTTTTTATTTTTGCTTTTCTCATTGCAGTTTTGAAGATAGTCTGTACACTGCGAATAGAATACTGTCCGCCATGCTGACCTTCAATTAGAAATTCTTTAGGGTTGTATTTCATAAAATATTCTCGTAAGCTTTCTAAAATACTTTTGGGGAGTGGTACAAAACGATCTTTTTTACCTGTGGAACTTTCGATATGCACTAACTTGGTTTCGCTGTCAATATTGGAGATTTTAAGTGCTACAATTTCACTAACACGTAAGCCCATACCATAGCATAACTTCAGAATAATCTGATGTTTCAGATTATGCACTTGTTCGAAAATCCGTATAATTTCTTTTTTGCTCAATACTATTGGTAAGGTTGATTTACTCTTTGGACGTGGAATTTCTTGAAAAAACAATTTTTTATATTTCAAAACCTGCTCAAAGTAGAACTTTAGTGCGTTCATACGGCCATTCAACGAATTTACAGAAAACTTTAATTCTTTTGTACTGTAAAGCATATAAGACTGCAGATGTTCAACCGTAAGCGTATTCACATCAACATCTTTAATCGAAACTAGCAATCGCACCAACTCATTCAAGTAAATTTTAATGGTATTTTTACTGTATCCTTTTGACAAAAGTGTTTCGTGCATACGTTGCAAAGCAGGGCGGTTGATTTCTGCAATTTGTTTGGTGTTTATTTTTTCCAGAGCTGTTTTGTCCTGCAAGCCAAGTTGCTCTCTGGTAGTCTTATAATCGTAAAGATACCAACACTTATTAGACCAGCTGAAATGTGCTGTTGCAAAGCGTTGCTTCAGTTCTTTGCTCAGGGTAATGTCGTTTGGAAATTGTACCCAAATGACATCTTTATCATGATGTTTACCCGGTACAAATTTATAATTTTTAAGATTAAATGCCATTGTATATATTATTTGTGTTATAGGAATATATAATAATGCAATATTACATATAATATTAAATAAATACAAATTCAACGCAATAAAACATTCATTTGTATTAAGATAACTTATAATTATTTAGATTATTTTTTTTATATTTTCTTGGTATTAAAAAAAATCTACTATCTTTGCGTATATAATAGAGTTAGCTGCTATACTGACAAGACCCTACGAACTCAAAAATAATCCCTATATTTGCAAACTAAAAAGTAAGTGACAATAATGTAAAAACCAATTTCTTTCAGACAAATTAAAGACGGTAAATCACAATATGGTTTGACCAATTCATTCATCTTTAAAAGAAAGAAGTTATGCTTATTTTACAGAACATTTCATATACACATCCCAACAAAAATCTGTTGTTTGACAATATCAATCTAACAGTAAACAATCACGAAAAAATTGCCTTAATCGGCAATAATGGCTCAGGAAAATCTACTTTATTGAAACTTATTTCAAAAGAACTACAACCTTTGGACGGGCAATTATTTGTAGATACTAAACCTTATTTTGTTCCTCAAATTTTTGGTCAATACAATCATCTCACTATTGGACAAGCTTTGAAAGTTGAAAACAAACTCAAAGCATTACAAGAAATTCTTAACGGCAATGTAACCGAAGAAAATTATTCAACACTTGACGATGATTGGACGATTGAGGAACGTTGTAATGACGCTTTGAAATATTGGCAATTAACCAATTTGGACTTAATGCAAAAAATGGAAACATTAAGCGGAGGACAAAAAACAAAAGTATTCCTTGCAGGAATTTCTATCCATCAACCAGAATTGATATTGCTTGACGAACCCAGCAATCATCTGGACGTTGCGGGCAGAAAGCTTTTATATAATTTTATTCAATCAACCCAAAACACTTTAATAATTGTAAGCCACGACAGAAAACTTTTGAACCTTTTAGGTAAAGTCGCTGAATTAGACAAACGTGGAATAACAATTTATGGTGGCAATTATGACTTTTATATGGAACAAAAACTTATAGAAAACAATGCTTTAAATCAAGATTTACAAAGCAAAGAAAAAGCATTGCGAAAAGCCAAAGAAAAAGAGCGCGAAACATTGGAGCGACAACAAAAATTAGACATAAGAGCACAAAAAGGCTTAGGTAAAGCTGGACTTCCAAAGATTGTTTCTAATACTTGGAAAAATAGTGCAGAACGAAGTACCGCAAAAATAGCAGGTGTACACACAGAAAAAATTGGTGGACTTAAAGAAGAATTACAAGAACTGCGTTCGGCTTTGCCCAACATTGATAAAATGAAATTTGGCTTTGACAATTCAGCTTTGCACAAAGGAAAAACTCTAATCAAAGCAGACGAAATCAATTATAGTTACAAAAATCATCCATTGTGGAAAGAGAATTTGACTTTCCAAATCACAAGTGGCGAACGTCTTGTTTTGAAAGGTATAAATGGTTCGGGCAAAACAACTTTAATCAAAATAATTTTAGAAAAATTAGAACCACAAACAGGAAAAATATACCGAGCTGATAACAAAGCGGTTTACATAGACCAGGATTATTCGTTGATTGACAACCAACTAAAAGTATATGAACAAGCCCAACAATTCAACGTTTCAGCATTGCAAGAACACGAAATAAAAATTAGGCTCAATCGTTTTTTATTTACCAAAGACGATTGGGATAAATCTTGTAGTGCATTGAGTGGTGGCGAAAAAATGCGTTTAATTCTTTGTTGTTTAACCATTAATAACCAATCACCAGACATCATAATTTTAGACGAACCAACAAACAATTTGGATATTCAAAACATAGAAATTTTGACAGCGGCCATCAACGAATATCAAGGAACATTAATTGTGGTATCCCACGATGAAACATTTTTAGAACAGACAAAAATTGAGCAGACCATTCAACTCTGACAAAAGTACAGCAGCTAACATCGGTTTGGCAATATGGCGGCTGAAGTGCTTCTATGAAACATTTGTGCAAGGTTCAACAGCAGTAATCCTATTGAACTTTTGTGCTAAAAATCCGCCACATCGCCAAGCCGAAAACCGTTATAGCCAATGCTAAAATAACGCTCGTCCAAATAATAAACTTCAAAAATAATTGAAAATTGAAAAATATTTTTTTAATCATAATTACCCTTTTATTTTCTAATCTGACCAAAGCACAACCAGGTTGGCAAGATTTTACACCAAGATATTCTTACACTATTCTTGATGAAAATAGCAATGAAATTTCGTTTCAGAATAACAAAAGCTACAGCATAATGATTGACGATGTGCTATACAAAACACCAAATGTTCCACAGGACAGTTTAAAACCAGCAATAGAAAATAGTGGAATCTTTGAACCTCAAATTCGTATAAATGATTTTTCACTTATCATTCACAAAAAAGATTTCGAACAATCACAAAAAAGCTTAGAAATAAAAATTATTCACAAAAAAGACACAATGTTTATTTGTCAAACTTCAGGAACAGGTAGCTTTTTCTCTAAATATGATTTTGATAATAGACAATATGAAACCCAAAGGCAAACATCTGATTTTACTTTACAATTTGTGGCAGGACATTATTTTTTTCCTCGTTGGTCAAAAGATTTTTTAAAGAGTTTACCTCAAACAAATGGAACTGTAAAAATTTTAAATGCAGACCAACGTAATTTTATCGTCCCTAAAATCGTTTATGATTCTATCTGTTATTTAAGCCCAATATATGACAATAGACAAAAACATTACGATGAAGCAGAAAGTTTAGTTGTCCAAAACTTTATGTCGGGTTATTATTCATTTGAAAAAAACGTACAACAAGTAACATTTGATAAACCTATTTTTCCATTCAAAATAGGATATATGACGTGGAGAGCTCCTTATTTCTCGACAAAAGAAAAAAACGAATATTTAGGAATAGTGCAACCCTACTACGACACGCTAAATTATTCAGGCGGACGAGGTATGATTGTAAAATTTAATTACGTTGAAAACAAAATGAAGATTTGGTCAGCGACTGAAAATTTATTGTATTCATCTTCTTACAATTTAAGACACGATACTTTTAATAATGTTTTTTACAACCAAACACTAATACGAGATTCTAATTGTAAAGATTTGATTTACAATTGTGATTTTGAAATTATACTATATCAATCCAAAGATGACGGAAATACGTGGACAGAAAATAATAAACTAACCCAATTATATAAAAAACACGAATTCAGAGAACTTGAATTTTTAGACCAACATCACGCTTTGATATTTAAACGTAATAAAGTCAAACCCCAAAATAAAAAATACGATATCCAGCAAGGTGTCTATTATCTACTAAAAGATTTTGTAATTATTGACTCTTTAAAAACTCCAAATGACATTCATTACAACAATAACTATAATCGCTATCGTTATGATGTAGAAAACGATACTATTTTTCTTGGAAATTGGAGTTACGACAAATATTACACCAATGGAAAAACAGAATATTCCCAACCAATTCTGACAAAAAATAATAAAAAGTGGAAATTTCAAGTTGTGAAAAAAATGTATTTCATAAATCACTCCAAACCATTATTGGAAACGATATACTATCGAAATTTTGAAATACTCAATAGTACAATTTATTTAAACAAGCATAATGGAGGTTTGGTTTTTCAAAATGATAATTTATCTGAACTACATAAAAAAGGCTTAATTCTAGAAAATAATAATGAAGTCTATTTAATTGGTTTAAGTATTGGCACTTTATTCTCATTTGATGGTGGCTATAATTGGTATGTTTATCCATTGCCATTAGAAAAAGATAGTGATTACAAATTAATAGAAATCAATAATAAAGGCATTATTTCTCATATTAAAAACAACTCCAACAACGGGAAATATACACTCGACAAGATTTTTAATAAATTCACTAAACTTAATGAATAAAAAGCACTGGCTATAACAAGGTATTGCCAAAAGCGGGGCTGAACGGCTTCGATTGAACAGGAGTGTAAAGTTGAACAGTAGTAATTCTATTCAACATTTGTGCTAAAAATCCCCGCCTTCGGCAATACCCAAAACGTTGTCCAAAATTGTTAGGCACTCGATCACCGATAAATACCTATTAAAATACTTCGGAAATCCCAAGATTTTCGCAATTTTTTAATAGGTATTTATCAGGGGTTCGAGACTACAACTATCGGACAACTGGCAGTTTTGCAAGATAGCGGGCTCTGTACTTCATTTCAAAGTTTTTCGTATATTTGAGGTATCGGCTTCGAATGAAAGTTAGCGCTAAAATCTGCTACCTCGCAAAGCTGCTGGACGTTAGCGGGCATTGTAAAGACCGACCAGTCCGAACAAATAAACTTTTGACAATGGAGAATAACGA
>DAOMPL010000039.1:0-26914 GCA_035444785.1 Edaphocola sp.
CGGGAAATCTTAATAAGAAATCCCGTTTTGAATTTTTTTATCGGACAATAGTGATAAATAATATGCTTTTCAAGCTTTAATGCTTAATTTTGAAAGATGGATAGTTTAAATAACATTGAAGAGTTTAGGCATTCTACTGATTTGGTTCAAAAACTAGAACAAAATGGAATTCTTAAACAATATGAATCGGGAAAAGTACTTTTAAATGAAAAAGCACCTATTCGAAGTATTCCAATAGTAATCAGTGGCTTGCTCAAAGTGACTAAAACAGAAGAGGATGGAAGAGAAATATTGCTCTATTTTATTAAACCAGGAGAAAGTTGTATCATGTCTTTTCTTGGAGGCATACATAATGAAACCAGCAAGGTCAGTGCCATAGCCGAAGAAGACTCCGAAATACTTTTTTTGCCTATAGACAAAGTATCCCTTTTTGTAAAAGAATTTCCGCAATGGACAGATTATATATTCAAATTGTATCACAAGAGATTTGAAGACTTATTGGAAGTCGTTAATGCCATTGCATTTAAAAAAGTAGATGAAAGACTATTGGATTTATTAGAAAAACTATCCGAATTATACCAATCAAAATCTATTTCCATTACGCACGAACAATTAGCCGGCAAGCTGGGAACCGCAAGAGTAGTAGTTTCCAGGCTTTTGAAAAAATTGGAAGAAGACGGCAAGGTTCAATTGAGCAGAAACAAAATAGTTTTATTGGATACCTAAACCCTAAAGTGATTTCTACATGAGACTATTAAAAAATATTACTTTAGTATTACTAATCCTAATCGGAGTAGTGTCCTTATTTATGACGCTTTCTATTATTTTTAACCGGTTCGGTATTCGTGAAAAGGAGGGTCATTATGTCTTATTTGTGGTGTATGCCAATTTAATCTGTGGACTTCTTTATTTGTTAGCTGCTTATTCTATTTGGAAAGAACAGAGAAAAGGGAGCTCCCTGTTATTGTTAGCATTAATCATTTTATTAATTGCTTTTTTAGGTTTAGGCTGGCATATAAACAATGGTGGCATTTATGAACCCAAAACCATTAAGGCAATGAGTTTCAGGACAGTATTCACTTTTTTAATGTTGCTCTCTTCAAAAAAACTGCTTAAAAATGGAGTGCCTAAAAGAAAGCAGTAGTCTGTTAAAAATTATTCAAATTTTGATAAATGTAACTTTAGTGACTAAAATAAAGCAAAATATTTAGGAAATTTACACTTCAACTATTAAATCAATATTTAAATCAAATTAATACATTATGTTTTTTGAACAAATTTATGACAAGACTTTAGCTCAAGGAAGTTATCTTATAGGCTGTCAAGCTACAAAAGAAGCAATCGTAATCGATGCCAAAAGAGATATTGACACTTACTTGGATATTGCAAAACGTAACAACTTAAAAATAACCCATATCACAGAAACGCATATCCATGCCGACTATCTATGTGGCTCCAGAGAACTGGCAGCTGCCACAGGAGCCGCCATGTATCTATCTGATGAAGGTGGCGAGGGCTGGCTGTATGAATTTCCACATATAGGCGTAAAAGATGGCAGCATCATCAAAGTGGGTAATCTGACTTTAGAAGTGATGCACACCCCCGGGCACACTTCAGAAAGTATAAGCTTTCTATTGACAGACCATCCTGCAAGTGACCAACCAGTGATGCTATTTACAGGAGATTTTGTTTTTGTAGGCGATGTGGGTCGTCCTGATTTATTAGAAAAAGCTGCCGGCATTGTGGGTACAAAAGAAGCAGGTGCAAAAGATATGTATCAATCGCTAAAGCGTTTCAATGAATTGCCCGATTATGTCCAAGTATGGCCCGCCCATGGTGCAGGATCGGCTTGTGGCAAGGCATTAGGAGCTGTTCCTAGCTCAACAGTAGGTTATGAAAAAATAAGAAACTGGGCATTGCAATACGAAAATAAAGAATCAGAATTTATAGACACTTTATTAGCAGGGCAGCCTGAACCTCCAAAATATTTTGCTATGATGAAGTATTTAAACAAAACCAATCGTAAGCTTTTGGTTGAAGTACCTAAAGTGGCAAAATTATCTAAAGATCAATTTTTATCTGCATATAATAAAGGATTAAAGGTTATCGATACCAGAGAAAAAGACCAGTTCGCTCAAGGGCATATTGCCAATACATTGAGTATTACCGGCAATAACTCTTTCTCCACTTGGATGGGTTGGTTTATTAACTATCAAGAACAATTTGTATTGATTGCCGATGAAAATAAGATTGAAGACTTAACCAGAAAATTAATGCGTATTGGTTTAGATAATGTATATGGCTATCTTCCAACAAGTGATTTGAACGACTTGGGTCTAAATATGGAGCAAATGAATTTGATAAATATCGAAGCATTTAAATCGTATATTGGAAACGAAAAAGCCCAAATCGTTGACGTAAGAAATTTGACAGAATATACAGATGGTCATGTCAAAGGAGCTACACACGCCTTTGTGGGAAGTTTACCAGAGCATTTAGAGAAATTGAGCCATGAGAAAGAATTAATTGTACATTGCTTGTCAGGTGCTCGTGCTGCTATTGCTTTTTCTATATTGAAAAGAAATGGATTTAAAAATATTAAAACCTATTTTGGCGGTATGCAGGAATGGTATGCTAAAGGTAATTCGGTAGAAACAAAAGAGGAACCCTTGGCATTGAAATAATATTAATATTAACAATAAAATAGTCCGTTGGTAAGCATAGATACTAACGGACTATTTTTTTACAATTCTTTAAACCAATAAGCCTGTACTTTATCAATAAATTTTTAATACCTTTGCCGCTCAAATTAAAGTTCGGTATATGAATTTGGATCGTAATTCGATTATTGGTTTTGTATTATTGTTGGGTTTAGCAATAGGATATGTTTTCTACAGCCAACAAGAAGCTAAGAAATTTAATGAAATAAAGAAGGAAGCAGTTGCCACCGAAAAGAATGCTCAAAAGCAATCAAATTTGGCAGCTTCTAAAGTTATTAAAGATACAACTACAGCTGATTCTACAACGCCTTCTGCTTTCAGAGGTAAGGAAGAATTGTTCTCTGTACATAATAATTTAATTTCTTTAAAAGTAAGGAGCAAAGGAGCCTTCCCGGTTGAAGCAAGCTTATTAAAGTACAAATCTTATAAAAATTACATTGATAAGAAAGAGATAGCCTTAAAATTATTCTCTGAAAACAAAGACAATAAACTCATTTTTAAATTACCTATCGAAGGCCAAGAAATCTGGACCGATGAATTGTACTTTACCCCACAAGCTAGAACAGCAGACAGCTTGCCATTGGTATTAACCGCAAATTTAGGTAATGGAAAAAGTGTAATCATGACCTATGCACTATCCAAAGATAATTATATGATGGATGTGAGCATGAAAATAGTAGGCATGCAAGGTGAATTGACAAAGATGGGTAACATCCCCGTGCAATGGGCAACCACTATAAACCGTACAGAAAAAGATATTGAAGGGGAGCGTAGAAACGCACAAACTCATTTCCGTTATACCGACAAAGACCATGACTATTATACTTTTTCTTTAAATCCAACCAAAAAATTAGAAGAACAACCCATAGAATGGATGGGCGTAAAAGCACATTATTTTAACTCTACCCTAGTTACTAAAGACAAAAATTTCACAAAGGGATCTTTCGAATCTTCAGAACCTAAAGAAGACACCAGCTTAGTGGTGAAAAACTTGGCTAAACTTGCAATTCCTGTTGGAAATATTTCCAATGACTTTGACTTCAACTTTAAATGGTTTATTGGGCCCAATGACTACAATACATTGAAATCTTATAATTTAGATATGGAAGAGATGATTCAATTTGGTTTTGGCATCATGTCTTTTGTAAAGTATATTGTAAAATGGGCTATTCTTCCATTATTTAATATGTTGCATGGCTCTATTGCAAGCGTTGGTATTGTTATTATTTTAATGACCTTAATTATCCGTATTTTATTATCCTTCCTTACCTATAAATCGCAATTATCCTCTGCTAAAATGAGGGTGTTAAAGCCTGAAATAGATGCATTAAGAGAAAAATTAGGAGATAACCAACAAGCTATGGCAATGGAGCAAATGAAACTGTATCGCACTACTGGTGTAAATCCACTAGGAGGATGCTTACCGATGCTTTTTCAAATGCCTTTCCTTTTAGCCATGTATTACTTATTCCCTGCTATTTTAGATTTAAGACAGCAAAGTTTCCTTTGGGCTGAGGATTTATCTACCTATGATAATATTTTAAATTTAGGCTTCAAAATTCCATTCTATGGCGACCATGTAAGCTTGTTCACCTTATTGATGGCACTGTCTAGTATTGGATTGGCTTTTTATAGCAGACAAATGACTGCGGGTCAGGAGATGAGTGGCCCTAACGGACAAATTATGAAATGGATGCCATTTATTATGCCTATCATGTTCTTAGGATGGTTTAACAATTTTGCTGCCGGCTTGACCTTTTATTATTTCTTGTCAAATATGTTGAGTATGGCACAACAATTTGTTATTCAAAAGTTCTTTATTGATGAAGATAAAATTCATGCCAAGTTAAAAGAGAACAAGGCAAAAGGCCCTACTACATCAAAATGGCAACAAAAGCTAGAAGAGATGCAGAAAGCACAACAAGACAAACTCAATAGAAGCCAAAGAAGATAAACGCCACATAAACAAAATTATGGATTACTACTCAGTAATCCATAATTTTTTTATTAGAAATGAGGAAGAAAAAGGCTTCCCTTTGGGAAGCCATGAGAATATTTTTGATAAAAAAAGATTAGAAAAATTAATTATTTTAGATTTTTGGAGATTTCTCCATGCGAAAAACCTTTGCAAATTTCTTTGAAATTTGAGTTTTTCTTAGTCAAGATGACGGCGTTTTTTTTCGTCATCCGAGCCACACACTCCGTCTTTGCGAGCCGAAGGCGAAGCAAATCCAGAAGAGGTGAGAGCTGAGAGCTGAGAGCTGAGGGTTGAGCTACTGGATTGCTTCGGGCAAATGCCCCTCGCAAAGACGAAAAGCACGCACTCCGTCATTCCGACCGACGAGGCACGAGGAGTGGAGGAATCTCCTAACCATTACCTCTTATATTGGAGATCTCTCCATGCTAAAAACCTTTTCAAATTTCTATGAAATTTGGGTTTTTCTTAGTCGAGAAGACGGCCTTGTTTTTCGTCATTCCGACCATAGAAAGAGATGCGTAATGCAATGGAGCATCATCTTTCGTAGTGGAGGAATCTCCTAATCATCGTCACTTTCATTGGAAATCTCTCCATGCGAAAAACCTTTTCAAATTTCTACGAAATTTGGGTTTTTCTTAGTCGAGACGGGAACTCTTAAAAAAAATTTATTTGAAAAATTATTTCAGTTTAGAATCAATAGCCTCGGCAAAGTTTTTTTGTAATTCTTTCGCTTTACTTATTTCTCCTTGAATATTGGTAGCAATCTCATTAATTTTAATTGCGATACTATTATAATCTTCCGAACGCAAAGAGTCTGAAACAATACTTAATAAATCCTTATTTGCAGGAATATAGGTATCTCTTACATTTCTTATCATCCCAACAACTGTATTTTGATATTCAGTAGCCTCAGTAGGAGTTTTAAGCTTTTCTATTTTTCCTAAAGCATTATCAGCGGCTTTTTCAAGTTTATTTAAAGCCTCTATCTTCGTCAAGCTGTCTTCACTAGTTCTCACCACTTGCATTTCTGATGATAACTCCTTGCTAAAGTCGGCAAAGGCTGCCACAATTGCTTCATTATATTGAACGGCTTCACTCTTTGATTTACAAGAAATGGCAATTATTATTAAGGCTAAAAATATTGATATTTTTTTCATTTTATTATTAAAAAGCTAAACAGAATAAGTTGTTATTTTTTAATATATACCCGTACTCCGGGTTTCACAAATTTGTAAAAATCCATTACATCTTTGGTAGTCATAGACACACAACCATCTGTCCATCCCAAGCCCATTTCTACCATTCCTTCACCATTGGGGAAGGTGCCATGAATTCCTATAGAATGCCCAATAGAAGCTCCGCTAGGAATTATTCCTTTTGTTTTTGCAATATTATACTTCTTAAACGACTCTTCATTAGGATAGTTGATTTGTATAAACTTACCCCAATTAGAATTATCTCTTACTGCTGTAATTTTAAACCAACCCTCAGGGGTACATCTATCTCCTTCTCTTAATTTATCTTGTAGCCTATCCGGACCAAATACGGCTCTATATTGTCGAATACGCTTTCTCTTATAAATCAATGCTACTATATAATTGGTTTTGTCAACATATACCAACATTGAGTCCATATTCATGGTATCTATTCTGTAAGGTTTACGGTCGGTAAGACTAGGCATAGGAGGTAGAATAGTAGTTTTTCTAACTCTAAAGCCATTTTCATAATATTCTATTATTCGGGTAATACTTCCATTTGCATTTTTTGTTTCAGATATCACTTTAATATTCTTAGGTGACACAGATTCTGATTGTGCAATAGAAAATTTTGTAGAAAAAATAATAATTAGAAAAAGGAGGACTTGTTTCAACTTCATTTTCTTTGGAACAAATTTATATTTTAATTTAAAAAAGATTAGTCTCTACCCCTACCAAATAAGCGTAGTAACATAAGAAAAAGATTAATGAAATCTAAATACAAGGCTAAAGCACCAAGAATTGCACCTTTTTTTCTGGCCTCTTCAGTTTCTAATAAAGCATAAGCTTTAATTTTTTGGGTATCATAAGCAATTAAACCTACAAAAACCGCAATACCCACATAAGAAATAATCCAATAAAGAGTTGGACTTTTCATAAAGAAGTTTACTATTGAAGCTAGGACAATACCAATTAAACCCATAAACAACAATTTACCAAAAGAGGTTAAATCTGCTTTGGTAAAGTAGCCTACAGCAGCCATGATACCAAAAGTACCTGCGGTAATGGCAAAAGTTAAAAATAATGATGCGGCTGAATAGACTAGAAATAAAACGGCAAAGGTTAATCCGGTTATGAAAGAATAACCTAAGAAGACGGCAGTAGCAGTAGTACTCGACATTTTCTCTATTCTAATACTCAAATAACCCACCATGACTAATTGAAAAATCATTAATCCGAAAAAGACTAGTTTATTTCCCAAAATCAAATTTATTGCAGGGGAATTAGCTACTAACAAAGCAGTTACAGCTGTAATGGATAATGCTAAAAACATCCAACCAAAAACTCCGGTTACATATTTAGCAACATAGCTTTGGTCTATCTGTTTGTCGGAAATAATTGAGGGTCTGTTTTCTGGTTGAACCTGGTTATTATTCATCTCGAAGCTCATTTTTAATATTTAATTTTATCTACAAATGTAAGAACATTTTTCAATTAAACAGTTTAATTGCCGTTAAAAAAATAGAGCGTTGCTTTTTAAGCAACGCTCTATTTTTTTAACGGTATGATTTTTTAGAATTTATAAATAAACCCGACAGAGAACTTCTGACTAATTTGCCACCATCCTAAACCAGAAATAGGTTCTTTTAATGGAATACCATTGGCATCTAATCCTTTAAATGGCACATCATTATCATAAATGGCAGTCAATCCGAAGCCTACATTAAAATATTTAAAAAACTGATAGGTAAACATATTATCCCAGAAAATATCAATATTAGCCGGACTGTCTTTTTTAATAATATTTCCGGTGCCATCTTTAATATCTTTTGCTAAATAGTTAGAATATAAATCTACACGACCTACATATAACAAGTTTTTAGCAAGTTCTTTTTTATATCTTAAAGACGCATAAGCACCCATCTCCCAACGGGCGTTCTTACCTTTTAATACGCCAAATGCACCTTCAGGATTTTTGTCAGTATAAAATCTGTCCACAAAGGTTGCCCTAACAGCTAAAGGCGAAATAAAAAAACTAAACTCATCACCTTTACGATATTCTAATCCCGGAGAGAACATTAAATATAAGGGAGATAAAAAATTGGAAGTACTAAAATCTTTCCAATTTGGAATATCATAACTACTATAACCCTTTGAGAATTGCGTTCTTGCATTTAACAATCCGGAAATGTACCAACGACCATTTGGCTTGATTTTATAACCATATTTTGAGGTAAAATCAATACGGTCATCTGTTTTAAAAGCCTGAAATCCGGTAGAGTAATTAGCCTGCATCCCATACAGCAACAATAAATTATTGGTCCAAATATGGCGATGGTAATTACGGTTTGCATTACCGTCAAAACGACCGTTTAACGCTAAAGATGCCAACTCCCCACCTGCAGCCCAGTTATGCAAAAGAGATTGGGAACCATTTAAAGTAAACATAGCATCCTTAGACCAAGAAATGGTATCTGTGCTGTTGTCGCCATGTTTTTGTTTCATCACCTCTTCTACATTGTCTAATTGGGCAAAAGAAGCTACAGACATTGCCATTGCCGTAAAAAATAAAATTCTCTTCTTCATAAAAAATACAATTATGGTTTATATTTAGATTGTTGAAAAATTTGGTTGGCATCGGTGATAGTCAATATTTCTTTCAGAGGTTTATGCGTTTGAGTTTCAAAAGCTTTAAGAATTTTATATCCTATGAAAGTTCCAATATTTCCCGGAGCCTCGGCAGGAAACCCAGCAGAATTGGGTCCAGGGGTTACATAACGCATTATAGACTGAACATCTTTACTGTATAAAAGTTGTTGCTGAATAAGCAAATTGAATATTAAGGCTTCATTTGCATCTACCCATTTCATCTGTTCCGGTGTATATGCAAAAATTAAATTTTGTTTAAATTCCGGATCTAAGACTTTTTCTAAGAATAGCATTTCCTTCCCATTTTCAATCATTATTTCCAAAAGAGACTTTCTACTTGCCGGCTCTTGAGGAAAGGCATCCATATATAAAGCTTTTGCTGCCCATAAAGGCACACATTCCGGAGTATGATTAATTAATGCAAATTTTGGGATGCTAAAAGTTTCATAAGGTCTGAAGTCCGGCCCTAAAAACATATCTAAGCCAATCCCTAAGGTCTTATTATGAATAAATGCAGTCCAATTGTTCAGCATAGATTCCATATATACTACTTCTCGAGGGAGTACCACTTGAGGAAGGTAATATTTTGTCCGCTTTAATACCTCCAAAATCTTTTCATCCTGTTTTTTAGTATCCGGGAAAACTTTAATTACAGTATCTGTTAGAGCCACATAATCTTTATAGATAAGAATATTCCGAATTGGAGCCATTATTTTGGCATCGGAATATTGACCTTTAATTGCACCAAAAGGCAAAAGGGTGTCTAGATAAAAATCTAAGAACTGAGGATATTTATCCTTTAATTTTAAAATCCCGGCTGAAAAATTATTGGTATCTAAGGTTGAAAAATCAAGGTAAAATGGCTTAAATGAGACGGCTACATTGATTTTTGAAGTATCAATGTCATTTTGGGAATTGGATTTACAACTTCCTAAAAAAAAGAAAGCCAATAAAACATAAAATATATTATGAATTTTATTCGTATTCAAATGAAAAAAAAATTTGTTTGCAAAGGTAGTGTTTTTTTGTATTTTTATATCCCAATTAACGAACTGTTAATGTCTTGCAGTTTGAAATTCTCAATGTCAAATCTTTGGACCGGCACATTATTGGAAAAAGTATTAATTAAGATTAATTTTGCCGCTCTACAAAACAAAACAAATGAGTATAAAAGTGAAAGCTTGGCTGGCATTAATCTTCATCTGCCTAGCTTGGGGCACCACCTATTTAGGAATAAAAATTGGTTTAGAAGCTTTGCCCCCATTTTTAATGGCAGGAGTACGACAATTCTCGGCAGGAATACTTATTTTTTTAATGTCGTTAGGAAATAAAATGAAAAAAGATTTTTCTATCGACAATATTGCAAGGCAGGCTTTAATTGGATTTTTATTAATTACTTTAGGTAATGGGCTTGTAAGCTGGGCAGAGCTTTATATACCAAGTGGTGTAGCAGCATTGATATGTGCAATTATTCCAATAACAACCGTTCTCCTCAATCTAGGAATTCAAAAAAACGAAACCCTAAATAATACTATTATTATAGGAATGATATTGGGATTCATAGGAGTAGCTATCAATTTTAAAGAAAGTATTGGAGATATCGGCAAAGCCAAATACACCTTAGGTATTTTTGCAGTATTTATGGCAACCATAGCCTGGGCAATAGGAAGTATTATCAGTAAGAAAAACAACAAACCGACAAATCCTATATTTAACAGTGCTTTGCAAGTAACATTTGGAGGTTTATTTCTTTTGCTATTCAGCCCTCTTGTGGACGATTATCAATTGATAAACCTTAATAATACAGAGGGCATTTTAGGGATTTTATACCTAATAATTATAGGTTCTGTTTTTGCCTACACCGCTTATATGTATGCCTTAAAGCATTTGCCAATAGGACTAGTAATGATATATTCTTATATCAATCCATTAGTGGCAGTTTTGTTGGGTTGGTGGATGGCAGATGAGGTTTTAAATCTTTATACCTTAATTTCTTTCCTTTGTATTATATTTGGTTTATTAGTGGTAAACAATGGTTATAAAAAATTAGCAACAAAAAATAATGCCACATAATATTCAGTTGTATGGTATTCACAAAAAAATAAATCTATCTTAAAATTAAATCATATTCCTCTATTATCTTTTTAAGATGAGAGAGTCCGTATCGCATTCTGCCCATAGCAGTATTGGTTCCAACATTTAAAATATTAGCAATTTCTTTAAAGCTTAAATCGGCATAAATTCTTAGCATAATTACTTCTCTTTGAGCCTCAGGGAGTTTATCTAAAAGTTGTACAATCTGATTGGACAATTCTAATTTTTCTATTTGAGATGCTCCATTATCTTGGTTTACACAAAATCCATCTAGCCAATCAAAATTATCTTTAAGTTTGACTTTGTTTGCATTTTTATTTTTTCTAAAGTAATCAATACACAAGTTATTAGCTATCCGAATGGCCCAAGGAAGAAACTTGCCACATTCTTTATATTTATCTTTTAATAGGGTTTGCACCACCTTGATAAAGGTTTCTTGAAAGATATCCTCAGCAATTTGCTTATTTTTCACCTTGATAAGAATAGTGGTGTAGATATTTTGTTTATATCTATTAATGAGTTCTCCTATCGCAGCTTGAGATTGGGTTTTCTGAAAAGAAAGAATTAAATCTTGATCGGAACTTGTCTTAATATTTTTTACCATAAATTTATCTACATATAATAAGTACACTATAGATACCTATCGATTATTGAAATATTGATTAATGTAGAAATGGCCTTATATTAAATTTCGATTTGTTTTTGTTTGCGAATATAAATAAATAATAATTACCCCAAAAAATTTAGCATAAAAAAAATAAAAAACAAGCACTTTTAACAATATTATTACAAAACATCAGAATAAAAACCAATTACACTATAATAAAATTTATCACAAAGAAGCTTGTAATAGTAAAGACGTAGAACCTTTTAGAAAAGTTAGAGCAAAAAGAAAAATAATTTCAAATAAAGTTTCTTAAATAAGTATTGCTTTTTTGAAAGTAAATAATTACTTTTGACCTCTAATTTTAGGTATGACCTTTAAAAACAAGTCATAAAAAAGAAATTTTCACTTTTTTTTATAAAAAAATTAGAAAACACTTTGCATTTATAAAAAGAAAGTACTATTATTGTATCGTTTTTCGATTAGGTATGGTCGAATTAACCAAAAAATAAATAAAAGAAACAAATGAAAAGAGCACTATTTGGTTTTAGTTTGCTAGGTGTAGGATTAGCTACCGTAATGACTTCTTGTTCATCTAACAAAGGAAGAGGAGTGTCTGACAAAACAGGATGGAATTATAATGATTCAAGATTGGGTGGATACACTGCAGCTCAAAACTTTCAGGGAATGCAAACAGGTCCCGGATTAGTTTTTGTTGAAGGTGGCGTATTTACAATGGGTCAAACAGATGAAGATCTTTACTACCAAAATAATAATACTCCAAGAAGAGTTACCGTTTCTTCCTTCTATATGGATGAGACAGAGGTGGCAAACGTACACTACAGAGAGTATATTTATTGGTTAAAGAGAGTATATAATGCCGACATGCCGGATATTATACAAAAAGCTATGCCGGATGAAACCGTTTGGCGTTCTGCTCTTTCTTATAATGAACCATTGGTGAAATATTATTTCAACCATGCTTCTTACGATCAATACCCAGTAGTAGGCGTTACTTGGGATCAAGCTAACGATTATGCTAAATGGCGTTCTAATCGTGTTAATGAGATGATTCTTATCAAAAGAGGGTTAATTAAGAAAAATCCTAATCAGGTAAATGAAGATGTATTTACTACAGAAACCTATATGGATGGTCAGTATTTAGGAACTGTTGGTAAAAATCAAATGAGAGATTTAGACCCAACTGGTGCCGGAAACCGTCCTACTAATTATGCAGATGGTTTATTATTACCTGACTACCGTCTTCCTACAGAAGCAGAATGGGAATATGCCGCATTAGGTGGTATTGCCAACAACCCAGCTCCACGCACTAAACGCAGTAGAGGAGAAGAAGCTTTCACAAACCGTCAAAGTTACACTTGGGGCGATATCCGCTCTACAAGATACCAAGGCAGAACTGCTCAAAAAGGTGAAATATTGGCAAACTTTAAACGTAAGTCTGGTGACATGATGGGTGTTGTTGGTGGATTGAATGATAATGCTGCAGGTCCTGCTCCTATTCACTCTTTCTTGCCAAATGCTTATGGTCTATTTAACATGGCAGGTAATGTTAACGAATGGTGTTTAGATGTTTATCGTCCTTCTGCCCTTCAAGAGTTTGCCGGTCATAACCCTGCTGTAGGTGCCGCTACTTTCAAAAAGAAAGAATTGGAAGATGATTTTACTGTAGTAGAAAAAGACAGTTTAGGTAACACTATTTATAAGGATATTGATTCTACAGACTTAGTAGGACAATACAATAGAGACTATAAAAAGGCAGACAATCGTGATGTCTTAGAAGAAGGTGGTAAATATCGCTTTGACTATGGTAAACAAAGCTTAATAAATACTGATAGCCGTGTAATCAAAGGTGGCTCTTGGGATGACAATTACTATTGGTTAAGCCCTGGAACACGTCGCTACCAACAAGCTAACCAACCAACTGCTACCACAGGTTTCAGATGTGTAATGGATCGCTTAGGAAGCACTATCCTTGAATCTAAAACAGGAAATCAATTTAAAGCTTCTAAAAAGCGTAGATAATAAATAAAACAAAATAATAAAAAAGACTATCTCAAAAAAGATAGTCTTTTTTTATACAAATAAATTGAATAATTTCGTTATAGTAAAAATTTAATACTATGAGAAAGTTTTTGGCATTACTCCTAATCTTTATAGGATTTTCTTACGCTACCATCGCGGCGATTCGGAAAATAAATTTATTGGAAGCACATAAAGAGAGGCTGGTGCAGTTTGATGTAAAGCGAACCTCTTATTCTTTTAAAGAAAGAGGACTCAAACTAAACATCCACAACAAATCTAAAGAGCCTTTAGTAATAAAAATAGACCCTGCCTTAATCTTTGAACCTGAGGATAGCACCTATCAGGATTTGGTTTTACCGGGAAATGAAATGCTTTTTGTGAAAGCAGAAAGTATCGGAACCATTGAAGTACAAACCTATTGTGGAAAAAGTGCTGCCCTATCTCCAGGAGAAGATTTAGCCTATAACTATAAAAAACAAGGAGACAGTATCATGATATCAACCTTTGAATTTGCAGGTTTAATTGGTGCCAATGCAGATTTAACCCAAAAAGCAGTTTGGTTTTTAACGGATATTGATAAAAACTTGGCAAATGTTTATTCACCTGACCAAGACAAACAATCTCAAAAGTTATTGATATTTTTAGCTAAAAAGATGGGCTACAAAATTCCTGAATACCGAATCGAAAGTGCAATTAACTCAGAAATTGGAAGTATTGCAAGTGCCGGCAAAGCTTTAAAATTACATGTGGATATTGAATGGGATCAACCTTCACCTGAGGTTTTAAGTTTATCAATTTTCAATGATAAAAATCAAAGAATAGCTTCTTACTTCGAAGATAAGATGGTGCGTAAAGGTCATGGGAAAATTTCAGCCTCTTTCGAGACTTATCAATACCCTAAAGGAGATTATTTTATCAGGTTGTATAATGACATCGGACAAATAATAAAAGAAGTAAAAGTGCCTTTACAATAAACGGCTTCAAATAATGAAATTTGAAATTTAACAAATAAAAGACTCAATTTTTTATTACTTTTGAATGAAATATTATAACCATGACAATTGAGATTTGGAGTGATATCGTTTGCCCATTTTGCTATATCGGTAAGCGAAATTTTGAAATAGCCTTAAACGAATTTCCAAATAAAGACAAAATAAAAATCATTTGGAAAAGTTTCCAATTAAACCAAGACGCTCCTATAAACAGTGGCATATTGTATCCGGAATATCTTTCAGATAAAAAAGGATGGACAAAAGAAGAAGTAAAGATGATGTTGCAAAGAGTGGTTCAATCAGCCAAAGATATAGGCTTGGAATATCATTTGGAAACTGCCCCATTGTTAAACACCACAGATTGCCACCGCCTCCTTCAATATGCAAAAACTAAAGGCTTAGGAGATGAATTGGAAGAATTGTTTTTCAAAGCATATTTTACAGACAATAAGAATTTGAACGACAAGGAAATATTAACCGAGTTGTGCCAAAATATAGGAATAGATACTACCGGAGTGAATGAAGCTTTAAATAATAATCTATATCTTGAAAAAGTTCAATCAGATATTGAAGAAGCCAATCAGTTAGGCATTCATTCAGTACCATTTTTTGTAATGAACCGTAAATATGCAGTCTCTGGAGCTCAACCACCAGATGTGTTTATGAATGCGTTAGAACGGGCTTTTGAAGACTGGAGCAAAGAAAACATTGACATTAAATTAGATATTACAGAAGGACCAGCTTGTGACACTAACGGAAATTGTGATTAAAATAGCTATTTTTAAGTAATGAAATAAGTAGAGTTTGCTATTAAAATAAAAATGCCGATAAATGATTATCGGCATTTGTTCTAATATTTGATTATTTTAAGCAAATTGCTTTTTATATTCTTTCAATGCATTTTCCAGACAGTCCATGGCTTTATTAATAGCATCTTCATTTAACACATATGCCATTCGCACTTCATCTTTTCCTAAACCCGGAGTAGAATAAAACCCACTTGCCGGTGCCATCATCAAAGTGGCTCCATTATGGCTAAAATGTTCTAATAACCATACACAAAAATGCTCACTATCTGCGATAGGCAATTTGGCCATAGCATAAAAAGCGCCTCCAGGATTCGGACAGGTAACCCCTTCCATAGCTTTTAATCTGGAAACTAAAAGGTTTCTTCTTGTCCTATACTCCTCTAATACAGCATCAAAATAGTCAGCAGGTAAGCCACAGGCAGCCTCTGCCAAAATTTGCTCATAAGTAGGTGGAGACAATCTGGCTTGTGCAAACTTCAAGACAGCGGCATACAATTCTTTGTTCTTGGTAACGAAGGCTCCTATTCTAGCTCCGCAAGCACTATATCTTTTAGAAATAGTATCCAATAATACTGCATGTTGCTCTAGCCCTTCTAAAGACAATGCCGAATGGTGTTTTGCTCCATCATAACAAAACTCTCTATAAGCCTCGTCGCTAAACAAAAACAAATCGTGCTTTAAACAAATGTCTCTTAACACCATTAATTCGTCTTTGCTGTACAAATAACCTGTTGGATTATTAGGGTTACAAATCATAATGGCTTTGGTTTTTGGCGTTACCGCTTTTTCAAAGGCATCGATAGAGGGCAAAGCAAAACTTTCTTCTATACTTGAGGAGATAGGCACCACCTTAACACCGGCAGCAACACTAAAGCCATTATAATTTGCATAAAAAGGTTCTGGAATTATGATTTCGTCACCGGGATTAAGACAGGCCATCATTGCAAATAAAATAGCTTCTGACCCGCCTGTTGTAGTGATAATATCTGTCTTATCAATAGCCAAACCTTGTCTTTGATAGTAGCCGGCAAGCTGCTCTCTATAAGACTCGTAGCCTTCACTAGGACTGTAAGCCAATACAGTAAGATCTGCATCCTTAACGGCTTGTAGTATTTGTTTAGGTGTTTCTATATCGGGTTGACCGATATTTAAATGGATCACTTCAATGCCTTTTCGCTTGGCTGCATCGGCATAAGGAGTGAGTTTTCTAATGGGTGAAGGAGGCATTATGACTCCTCTTTGAGATATAGATGGCATAAAAATAAATTTTATGGTATTATTTAATAAATAGTATTATTGTTTTATTTATATAAAAAATTTCATTTTCCAAACACCCAAAACCGCTTCTTTTATTATCCCTTTAGACATTTTAGAGCTTCCCAAAACACGGTCGGTAAAGGTAATAGGCACTTCTTTAATTTTAAATCCGGCCTTCCAGCTTCTGTATTTCATTTCTATTTGAAAGGCATATCCAATAAATCTAATTTCATCTAAAGGCAGTTTTTCCAAAACCTTTCTGGTATAGCACACAAAACCGGCAGTGGTATCTTTCACCGGCATCCAAGTGATTACTCTTGCATAAAAAGAAGCCGCTTTAGATAGAAAGATTCTATCTTTAGGCCAGTTTTCCAGCTTGCCCCCTTTTACATATCTGGAACCAACACTGACATCAGCACCATCTTTATGGCAGGCTTCAAATAATCGAATCAGGTCTTTAGGGTTGTGTGAAAAATCGGCGTCCATTTCAAAAATAAAATCGTAACCGCCTTTCAAAGCCCATTTGAAGCCGGCAATATATGCCGTTCCTAAGCCTAACTTTCCTTTTCTTTCCAGGATAAATAAACGGTCTCGAAATCGCTCCTCTTTTAATTGTTTTACAATTTGTGCAGTACCATCAGGAGAACCATCATCCACAATAAGTACATGAAAATCTCCTTCTAACTGCATCACTGCTTCAATGATTAAAGCGGCATTTTCTTTTTCGTTATAGGTTGGAATGACAACTATTTTCTTCACAAATAAAAATTTGGAGGGTTTATTTTTTTAGTAAAGTTTGGTTTAAAATTTCTGAGATGCATTGTTTGGTATGCAAGGCAAAATCTGCATGCATCATCCAATCATAATATTGGGGCTCTCTTTTGAAAACCTCTGCCACAGGTTGTCCTTTATGCTTTCCAAAATTGAAAACAGGCACTCCATTTTTTAGCACCATCCTACGGGCATAATCGACAAAATCATCCCCACCGGTAAACTTGTGTAAATCGTTTACATTATTGCCTATCTCTTCATATTTAGACAACTGAGCTTCTAAAATTTCAATAGTAACGTCCACATCCGCCTTTGCAGCATGGGCATCTTTATGTTCTTTATTGCAATAAAATTTATAAGCAGCAGAAAGGGTACGAGGTTCCATTTTATAAAAAACCTGTTGCACATCCACTAATTTCCTTGATTTAAAATCTACGGGTATGCCAGCTCTCAGGAGTTCTTCTGCCAGGCAAGGAATATCGAACTTATTAGAATTATATCCTGCCAAATCACAATTTTTCAGAAAACTGTTAATTTCGTGTGCGACCTGTTTAAAGGTAGGTGCATCTTTCACATCCTCATCCGTTATCCCATGGATTGCTGTACTCTCTTCAGGAATATGCATTTCGGGGTTAATCCTTTTTACATACTCTTGTCTGCTTCCATCGGGCATCAATTTAATGATTGCAATTTCTATTACTCTATCCTTTGCAGTGTCCACACCAGTTGTTTCCAAATCAAAAAACGCCAAGGGTCTTTCTAATTTTATTTGTGTCATTGGGTTCTATTTTTCTAAATCCTTATTCAGGAGTTTCAGGGGATGTCTCTAAATTATTATTTTCAGTATTCGTATTTTCCGGATTTTGACTTTCATCATTTTGAGTTGTTGTCACATCCGGGTTTTCGTTTCCTTCTTCTATAGCTTCTTCCTCTTCTTCTTGCTCTTGGATTCTGGCGATAGCTGCAATTTGATCTTTATTATCCATATTAATCAACTTCACGCCCTGAGTAGCTCTTCCGGCTTCTCTCACACTATCTACACTCATCCTAATGGTCAATCCACTTTGACAAGTAATCATTAAGTCATCAGTAGTTTCTACAGCCAACAAACCTGCTAAGCTGCCTGTTTTTCCGGTAATATTCATGGTTTTCACACCTTTACCTCCACGGTTAGTGATTCTATAGCTTAATTGATACAATTCTTCGGAACCATCGTCTTCTTTTAGAGCAAATGCTTTTTCTTTATCTTCTTCGGAAGCTTCATCATTTAGTTTTTCAAAGAAAGGAGTACGTTTTCCTAAGCCATTTTCAGAAACTACCAATACTTGTTTATTTCTATCTTTTGATTCTTTAGACAAACAGATCATACCTATCACGGCATCATTATCATCATCTAAACTAATACCGGTAACCCCGATAGCACCACGACCAGTAGCTCTCACTTTTTCTTCTGGGAAGCTGATGGCTCTTCCAGATTTTACAGCCATCATAATAAAGCTATTGCCATCTGTAAGGGCTACATCCAACAACTGGTCGCCTTCATTGATAGTGATAGCATTTACACCCGTTTGACGAGGGCGGCTAAAGTCTTTCAATTTGGTTTTTTTGATGATACCTTTTTTGGTACAAAGAACGATATTATGATTTTCTACAAATGCTTCATCTGTCAAATTAGGAACGTCCAAAATTACCTTGATATTTTCATCAGAAGGTATCTGCATCAAGTTTTGAATAGCTCTACCCTTAGCATTTTTATCAGTTTCCGGAATCTCATACACCTTCAACCAATAACATCTTCCGGCATCGGTAAAGAATAATAAGGTATGATGAGTTGAAGCAATAAATAAATGCTCTATATAATCTTCTTCACGCGTTTTGCCACCCATTGCACCACGCCCACCACGACGTTGAGAGCGATAATCGGCTACAGATGCCCGTTTTATATAGCCCAAATGAGAAATGGTAATTACCACATCTTCATCGGCAATCATATCTTCAATACGCATTTCACCAGCAGCATACTGAATTTCTGACCTACGCTCGTCACCATATTTTTTCTGTACTTCTAAAAGTTCTTCTTTGATGATGTCGAATCTTATAGATTCATTGGCAAGAATTTCTTTTAAATGTGCGATGGTCTTCATCAATTGCTCATATTCACTCCTAATTTTATCAATTTCAAGACCTGTTAAAGTACGCAATCTTAATTCAAGAATGGCTCTCGCCTGAATTTCGGTAAGGTCAAAACGGGCTATTAATCCTTCTCTGGCCTCGTCAGGAGTAGCACTTTCACGGATTATTCTGATGGCTTCATCCAAATCTGCTTTGGTACCGATTACCTTCATGTATCCTTCCAAGATATGGGCACGCTTCTCTGCTTCATTCAACTCAAACTGAGTACGTTTGGTAACTACTTCCATTCGGAATAATACAAATTCCGAAATCATATCTTTAAGGTTCAATGTGCGAGGTCGTCCATTAACTAAAGCTACATTATTGATACCATAAGAGGTTTGCAGCTCACTAAATTTGTACAATTGATTAATTACGACTTGTGCAACAGCATCCCGACGCAACTCTACAACGATACGTGTACCATCTTTATTGGATTCGTTGGCAACATGGGTGATGCCATCAATTATTTTATTATTTACCAAATAGCCGATTTTTTCTGCTAAAGCATCCCGGCTCACCTGATAAGGCACTTCATTAATCACGATTTGGTCTTTCCCATTCTTTAATGTTTCAATTTCCACTTTTCCTCTTAAGACCACTCTTCCACGACCCGTCAAAAAGCCCTGACGAACACCATCCATACCGTAAATAATACCACCGGTAGGGAAATCCGGAGCTTTTACATGCTCCATTAATTCTTCAACTGTAATTTCTTTATTGTCGATATAGGCAATACATCCGTCTATTACTTCTGTAAGATTGTGAGGCATAATATTGGTTGCCATACCTACTGCAATACCACTGGAACCATTCACCAATAGTTGTGGAATTCTTGTTGGCAACACAGAAGGCTCCTGAAGACTATCATCGAAGTTAGGTCTAAAATCGACTGTTTCTTTTTCAATGTCTTCAATCATACTTTCGGCGTATTTCTGCATCCTTACCTCAGTATAACGCATAGCTGCAGGACCATCACCATCTTGAGAGCCAAAGTTACCTTGCCCATCTACCAACATATAACGCATGCTCCAAGGCTGTGCCATACGCACCATAGCATCATAAACGGAGGAGTCCCCATGGGGGTGGTACTTACCCAAAACCTCACCCACAACACGAGCAGATTTTTTATAAGGTTTGTTATGAGTCATCCCTAATTCGTTTAGGGCATATAAAATTCTACGGTGAACCGGTTTTAATCCATCTCTTACATCCGGCAAGGCTCTACCTACAATTACCGACATCGAATAGTCGATATAGGCAGATTTCATTTGCTCTTCAATATTTACCGGAACTATTTTATCATGCTGAGGAATGTGTTCCATTTCCTCTCCATTAATCTCACTATTATTATCGCTCATATTTTTTTATATAAAAAAGACTTGCAAATATACAATAAAAAAGTGGATGGGTAGGGAGTTAAATTTTAAATTTAACAATAAGAAAAAATACTGATTTACCTTCTTGAAGAACAATCGCTTATAAAAAATAACAGAAAAATTCAAAATAACTCAAAAAAATCATTTAATACAAAGTAGTATATCAAGGTATTTTACAAACTTTTTAATACCGCTTTAATAAATTCGTTTCTAGTTTTAGATAAAGCTTTTGAGCCTGCTTGGGGCCAAGCCGCCGTTTGGGCAATAATTATATTCTTTTTAGGATTAATATAAATCATTTGACCAAAAATACCTTGTGCCATATAGCTCCCATCAGGATTCACCCACCAAAGATACCCATACCCCCCTGCATTATCTTTACTTTTAATTAGAATTTTATTAGCTTCAAGCAACCATTCCCGGGCTAATATTTGTTGTTTTCCAATCTTTCCATTTTGCAACATAAAATTGCCCAAAAGAGCAAAGTCTCTTAAACTTGCAGAAAGTCCACTTCCTCCAATATTCAAGCCACTACACTCATCTGCCAACCAATATGCACAATCCTGCATGCCATAAGGTTTCCAAATTTTTTCTGAAAGATAAGTAGCTAAACTTTTTCCTGTAGCTTTTTGAATTAGGATGCCTACCAAGTCAGTTTCTCCAGTACTGTAATTCCATCGACTACCCGGAGGAGCAATGGCTTTTAACCTTTTCATATAGCTTAAAATATGAGCTTCTTTACCTTCACAGTCCTTCAAATACATTTGTGCCACATCCGAATTATGATCGGTATAGTCCTCATTCCAGGCAATACCCGAAGTCATGGTAAGCAGTTGTCTAATAGTGACTTTCCCATAATCATAGTTTTGAAATTCAGGAATATAATTTTCTAATTTATCATCCAAATTTTTAATGTAACCCTCTTTTAAAGCCACTCCTACTAATACAGAAGCAACAGATTTGGCTACGGAGTAAGATGTCCAGAGGGTATGTTGGTGTACCCCCTTGCCATAAGCTTCCAAACGGATTTTATTGTTTTGCAATACGACAACCCCACCAATATGGTTGTCCTTAATATAAGAATCTAAAGTAGTGCCATCTTTCCAAATAGGATGAATGGTCTTACCTTTTTTAAATTTGAAGGGAGTATTGCCGGCAACAACAGGGATACTGGGGAAAATACTTTGCATCATTGGAAAACGACGTTCTTTTTCTTCTTGAGACCAAAACAAGAGGCTTTCCAATTTCTGACCCATAGTTTGTCCGGAAATATTTTCTGTCAAATCCCGTTGGTCGGTTATTTCAGACGGAGTGCATGGAGTGCTAATTGATTTTGTTTTTTGGGCAACACTTGTTTTAAAAAAAACAGCAAATAAAATAAAGAATAAAAAGAAACTGCCATGCCGGCTAAAAGACAATTTTTTCATTTTGAAGTATTAAACAATTACTAAAAGAGAGTAAAGTACGGGTTATTTTAAAATGCAAAAACCGTAATTAATAGAAACATAATTAATTACGGTAATGATTTGCAGAGAGGAAGGGATTCGAACCCTCGATACAGTTGCCCGTATACTACCTTTCCAGGGTAGCTCCTTCAACCACTCGGACACCTCTCTTTAAGTTTTGAAGAGTGCAAAGATAAGGGTTTTTATGAATTTACCACATAAAATATTTACTTTTGCATTTTATTTTTTTTATGCAGATTCCTAAAGGAAAAAAAATCTTCTTTGCTTCCGATTTTCATCTTGGAATTCCTAATAAAGCCGATAGCTTAATTAGGGAAAAAATAATTTGTGATTGGTTGGACAGCATTAAAGATGAAGCCTATAAAATTTACCTTTTAGGAGATATTTTTGATGTTTGGTTTGAATACAAAAGAGCTGTTCCTAAAGGCTATGTAAGGTTTTTGGGCAAATTGGCAGCACTAAGAGATGCGGATATTCCTATAGAAATATTCACCGGCAACCATGACTTATGGATGAAGGATTATTTCACAGAAGAATTAAATATTCCCATTCATTTTGATGCTCTAAAAGTTAATTATAATAATAAAAAATTCTTTTTAGCACATGGAGATGGCTTAGGTCCCGGAGACCGAAAGTATAAATTTTTGAAAAAAGTGATGACAAATCCTATAGCCCAAAGGCTCTACAAATCCCTACATCCTAATATAGGATTGGGCTTGGCTACCTATTTTAGTCAAAGAGGGGTGAAGCATCAAGGGAATTTGGATGGCGATTATAAAGGAGAAGATAAAGAATGGTTGATACTTTTTTCAAAAGAAGTATTAAAAACAGAATATTTTGATTATTTTATTTTTGGTCATCGCCACTTGGCAATGACGCTCCCTTTGCCTAACAACAGCCTTTACGTTAATTTGGGCGACTGGATAAATTATTTTAGCTATGGGGTTTTTGATGGTGAAAGTTTTTCATTAAAATATTTTAAAAAACAATAATGGGCAAGAAATTTGTGATAATAAGACATGCTAAAGCTAAGGATGCGGGGATAGGAATGCGAGACTTTGACAGACCCTTACATCCTAAAGGAATGGCTGATGCCGAAAAAATGGGGAAACTACTTTTGAGTGAGGGATGGCTTCCGGACATTATTCTTACCAGCACGGCATTAAGAACTCAACAAACCGCAACTATTATTGAAGAAATCATGAGGAAAAATGGGCTTATTCAGTCTGAAGATAAATTATACAACAGCCCTGAATCCATCATAGAAGAATGTATCCGGAGCCTTTCGGAGGATTACAAGACCGCTTTTATTGTTGCCCATAACCCGGGAGTATCTTATTTTGCAAGTGATTATTCCGGAAATAATAGTTCTTTAAATATGGCTCCCTGTACGGCTGTAGTCCTTGAAAGTACTGCTGAAACATGGGAATTGATTGACCGCTACAATACAAAACTTATTAAAATTTATACGCCTTAATTATATTAAAATGAAATTAGAACCAGATTATATAGATACAATAAAAAATTTATTTCAAGAGCATTTTGACAGCCAACCCGAACTCATTCAAAACATTCCACAATCGGGCTCTGACCGTGTATATTCCAGAATGGCAACATATGAAAAAAAGGCTGTGGTTGCCTTTAGCAATCATATTCAGGAGAATAACACCTATCTTTATTTTACAGAGATTTTCAGAAAACACAAACTCCCAGTACCCGAGATTTATCAAAAAGGGCAAAATAATAAATATTATTTGATGCAGGATGTGGGACAACAATCTCTTTTGGATTTCTTGTTAAAAGAAGGGAAAACAGAAACGGTAAAGGATGTTTTTGAAAAAGTAGTGGAAGACCTCTCACAATTCCAATGGATAGCCGGAAATGATCTGGACTATTCCAAATGTTTTCATCAGCAAAGTTTTGATAAATATACTATCCTCTCGGATTTGAATTATTTCAAATATTATTTTGCAGATATTCTTAAAA
This sequence comes from Edaphocola sp., assembly GCA_035444785.1. Classification (GTDB taxonomy): domain Bacteria; phylum Bacteroidota; class Bacteroidia; order Chitinophagales; family Chitinophagaceae; genus Edaphocola. The sequence continues at coordinate 24,117 of DAOMPL010000039.1, forward strand.
TCGATTATGATAAAAAAGTCTTGCAAGATGAGTTTGAACAATGGTCCGGACAACTAGCCGGTGAAGGTATTAAAACCTTTATGTACCGGGACTTCCAAAGTAGAAACATCATCCTCAACGAAGAAAACAAGCCTCATTACATTGATTTTCAAGGAGGAATGTATGGGCTACCCCATTACGACTTGGCCTCATTGCTTTGGCAGGCTAAAGCACAATTGCCTGCAAATTGGAAAGCCGATTTATTAGAACATTATTTAAAAACCATAAAAAAAGCAAAAAACATTGCTGATATTGATGAAATACATTTTAAGCGTACCTATTTAGAATGTGTTTTACTACGTATTTTGCAAACATTAGGAGCATATGGCAACAGAGGTTTGATAGAAAGAAAACAACATTTTATATCAAGTATCCATCCTGCTTTGATCCAGTTAAAGGAGTATTTGGAAGAGTATGCTGTCTTGATAAGGTATCCGGAGCTACTAAAAGTCTTAGAAGCTTTAGTACAACCCACCCTAATTGAAAAATTTTTTAAACCACAACAAGACCATACGCATCCCATAAAGATAGAAATTTATTCTTTCTCCTACAAAAAAGGGTTACCGGCAGATGAAACTGAGCATGGAGGAGGATTTGTTTTTGACTGTAGAGGTATATTAAATCCCGGCAGGTTTGAACCCTACAAAAAGCTTACCGGCAAAGACTTTCCGGTACAGGAATTCTTACTAACTCAAACCTTGATGTCCGAATTTTTACAAAATGTTTTTGCCACAATTGATATTAGTATTGATAATTACTTAAACCGTAAATTTGACCGTTTGAGTATTAGTTTTGGTTGCACAGGTGGCCAGCACCGCTCTGTATTTGCAGCAGAACAAACAAAAAAACACTTGAAAGAAGTGTATAATATTGATGCTACCCTATTGCATTTAGAACAGGAAGCAAATAATAAGAAGCGGAGATAAGCCGAATAGAAAACTTATTAGAAAGCAGAAAGAGCAATACTCTTTCTGCTTTTTTAATTAACAATATCGGGTTAAGCCAGCACATACTAATTGAGGCAATTTGCAGAACACCCAAACTTTTACTTATCTTTATAGTATCTGCTTCTTTAAAAGAATTAACTTTGCTCTTCTTTATTAATGAATTAATTGAAACATGAAATCGAGCTCAAAAAAAATCGGTATTTTTCTGGTAACTTTCTTTATTGCTATCATGGCAGTTTTCGCATTTTATTATAAAAGAATGTCCGACAAAGTAAGGGCACCCAAAGAATTAGCTTTTTTGGGTCAGGAAGGTCATCAGGTGAGAGATTTTAATTTAGTAAATCAAGATGGAGACACCATAAATCTGGAAAAATTAAAAGATAAAATATTGGTAGTAGAATTCTTTTTTACTACCTGCAAAGGCATCTGCCCTACTATGAACGAAAACATGGCAACGGTTTATGACAATTTTAAAAATGATGATGACGTGGTAATCATCAGCCATACAGTTGATCCTAAAAGAGATACAGTAGGAGCATTGAAAGTATTTGCAAAAGGATTTGATGCAGACAGTAAACATTGGATGTTTTTAACCGGCGATAAACAAGAACTATACAATCAAGCAGAATACAGCTATTTGGTTACTGCCATTGACTCTTCTAAGACTAATATTGACGAAAAATTTATTCATACTGAAAATTTTGTTTTGGTGGACAAGCAACATAGAGTAAGAGCCCACATGGATAAGAATGGTATGGTGCGTCCTTATAATGGAACGGATGTAAATTCTGTCAACCAAATGATTAAAGACATTCGTCAATTACAAAAAGAAGGATAGCACCTAGAGTGTTTATTATTAACCTCCTAATTTCTTTTAATGAGTTAATAGTAAGTGTTTATGAATGTTATTTTATTTTAATAATTAAGATTATTTTCCAATGTGTATCCTTGCTCTTGCCTATCAGGTTCACCCGGAGTTCCCTCTGGTATTGATTACCAACAGAGATGAGTTTTATGCAAGAAAAACTGAAAGAGCTCATTTTTGGGAAAAAGAAAATATTCTCGCCGGGAAAGATTTAGAAGCAGGTGGAACTTGGCTGGGTATTCATAAAAATGGTCGTTGGGCTTTATTAACCAATTTCAGGGATATTAATAACATTAAAAATAATGCCCCCAGTCGTGGACAATTGGCCTTAGACTTTTTAAGATCAAAAAATACCGCCACCGATTATCTTCAAGATTTACAAAAAAAAGCCCAACAATTTAATGGATTTAACCTTTTATTGTCAGATGGTCTTGGTTTGTATCATTATGCCAACACATCTGATAAGATAACGAAATTAAATGCAGGCTTTTACAGTTTAAGTAATGCCTTACTGGATACCCCTTGGCCTAAAACCCAAAAATTGAAAGCCGGTTTGGAACAGGCTATCCGGCAAAATAATTTTAAAAAAGACTTCTTATTTTCCCTATTAAGAGACGAAGAAAAAGCCAAAATTCATGAATTACCACAAACCGGGCTAAGCTTAAAACTTGAAGAGGCTATGTCTTCTATTTTTATCCAAACGCCGGTATATGGCACCAGATGCTCCACTCTATTGCTTGTTGACAAAAATGGAAAAACTCATTTTACCGAAAGAGGTTTTGATGATAAAGGAATCCATACCACAGATTTAGAATTTAGTTTTTTGGTTTAATAGGAAAATAAAAGATTTACAGCACTGAAGCCCCATGGATAATGAAAAATGGGTTATGAATAATACCAATTCCAATAAATAAATAGTCCAATATTTGGAGTTAGATTTTTTTTTC
>DAOMPL010000040.1:0-26202 GCA_035444785.1 Edaphocola sp.
GATGTAGTGATTTGGTGATAAAGAGATTGTTGATTGGGTGATTTTTTGGTTTATTGTTGGTGTATGTTTGCCATCCTAAAAGTTTCACGGAGCATTTTGCTTTGGCTCGTCTTTTATTCTTTCCATTTTTTGCGAAGCAAAGAAATCATTTAGGTTGCTCTTATTTATATTGATTTCATTTTGCAAGATATTATATCTTTTGTTATTTTAACAATAAGTACAAAATACCCATTCTACAATTTCGGGTTACATTTTTTCAAATTTTTCATTTTTCATTTTCTGTTCTGCTACATAGAAAACAATACGAAAAAAGGAAATTTCTGTTATCAATTCCTTATTGTTTATTAAAATTTACAAAAAAATGATACCTTTGAAGGTTCTAGCTTTAACAAAATAAAGCATAATATTAATATTGATAATTCTTATGTCTAATATAAAATCTAAGACAATAAATACCAAACAAGATTCAGAAAAAGAGATCAGCTCCGGAAAGTCTAAAAAGAATAATAATTTTAGATTGGCAGTAGGTTTTTTTATTACCTTGATGGGGGCTATTGGTACAATATCTATTATTAGTTATTTTTTTAATTGGAAGGCAGATCAAAACCATTTGATTGGGAGTCAGTCTGTTTTTGATTTCTTATTTATGGATAAGCTCCCTGTTGAGAATTGGAGTGGAAGGTTAGGTGCCTTTATTGCTCATTATTTGGTTTATAAAGGAGTTGGAATCACAGCATTAATTTTCACGCTGTGGGTCTTTGCACTGGGTTGTAACATTCTTTTGGGAAGTCATTTTTTTAAGTTGAAAAAGTGGTTGAGATGGATGGCATTAGCTTTTATCTTTTTTAGTCCACTTCTGGCCTATATTGCACAAAGTAGCCCATTCCCTTTTGGAGGAGCATTGGGTAATGCGGTTGTTGGGTGGACACATGCTTTTGCCGGTAATGTGGGTACCGTTGTTGTGCTGCTTACTGTTGCTTTAATTTTTGCCTTTGTTGTATTCAATATGGATATCAAACCCTTATTGCAGAAGGCAAAAAGTATTTCTAAAGAATCATTAGATAGTTTTCAAAAGGAAAAAGATGCACAAATAGCGTCCTTTGATGCTCGCACTGGAAATGGTCGTGTCAATACTGCACCTGATGAAGAAGATGTGCCACAATTAAATATAGAAGAAAATTTGGCAGAGAATACTTTGACAGGAGCAACCCCTGCCTTCAAAATAGAAGAGGATGAATTGAAAGAAGAAGGTATTCAATTGATACAAAAAGAGGAGGAGATAGAAGCAGACATTGTTTCTTCGTCCGGAGAGGGTTTAGATTTTCCTAATCATATTATTATTTCTTCGGTTTCCACTCCTGAAAGTCATTCTCTAGAAATTAATAATACGCTTCATTTAGAATATCCTGAGCAGGAACAAGAGACTCCATTAGAAATTATGGAGTCTAAAGAGCTAGATACTCCAATAGCCGAAGAAGATTTTGAGATTAACACGGTTCCCGAAGAAAATTTAGGAACACATAAAGCTATTGCTACGGTAGCCAATCAAGAACCTTATGACCCTTCAGCTGAATTAAGCCGGTACCAATATCCTACTTTGGATTTATTAGAAATTCCGGAGCAGACTGATATTTCATTTGACCGGGAAGAATTAGAACAAAACAAAAACCAAATTATTAGTACTTTAAGAAGTTTTGGAATAGAAATTCAAAAAATTTCGGCTACCGTAGGACCTACGGTAACACTTTATGAAATTATCCCCGCAGAGGGTGTCCGAATTTCAAAAATCAGAAATCTTGAAGATGATATTGCCTTGAGTCTTGCCGCTTTGGGTATCCGTATGATTGCCCCAATTCCGGGGAAAGGAACTATTGGTATTGAAGTGCCTAATGCAAAGAAGAAAATAGTTTTTATGAGAACACTTTTGGAAAGTGAAAAATTTGTCCATACAAAAATGAGCCTTCCAATTGCACTTGGTAAAAAAATTGACAATGAAAACTATATTGTTGACTTGGCCACCATGCCTCACTTGTTAATGGCAGGAGCAACCGGACAAGGAAAGTCTGTAGGGATTAATGCTATTTTGGTTTCTTTATTGTATAAGATGCACCCCTCTCAGGTGAAATTTGTAATGGTGGACCCCAAGAAAGTAGAGCTATCCATATATAGATTAATAGAAAAGCATTTTTTGGCTAAACTTCCAAATGAAGAGGAAGCTATTATTACCGATACCAAAAAAGTAGTCAATACCCTAAATGCATTGACCATCGAAATGGATAATCGTTATGAATTATTGAAAGAAGCAGGAGCCAGAAATATTAAGGAGTACAATGAAAAATTTATCAAGCGGAAATTAAACCCACAAAATGGACATAAATTTTTACCTTTTATCGTTTTAGTAATCGATGAATTTGCCGATTTGATTATGACAGCCGGCAAAGAGGTAGAAATGCCTATTGCCCGTCTGGCACAGCTGGCAAGAGCCATAGGGATACATTTGATTGTGGCTACACAAAGGCCGTCTGTGAATGTAATTACAGGTATTATTAAAGCCAATTTCCCTGCAAGAATAGCATTCAGGGTTTCTTCTAAAATAGACAGTCGAACAATCCTAGATACAGGAGGTGCCGATCAATTAATAGGAAGGGGAGATATGTTGATTTCACATGGTAGTGATTTAATTCGTTTGCAATGTGCATTCGTGGATACCCCTGAAGTAGAAAGGATTGTGGAGTTTATTGGGAGTCAATTAGGCTATCCCCATGCTTTTGAATTGCCTGAATATGAAGGAGCAGAAGATGAAGGTTTTGAAGAAAAAAATATAGACCTTACTAGAAGGGATAAAATGTTTGAAGAATGTGCCTATTTGGTATTAAATTCTCAAAGTGGTTCTACATCAATGTTACAGCGAAAATTTAATATTGGATATAATAGAGCCGGAAGAATTATGGACCAATTAGAAGCTGCCGGAATTGTAGGTTCAAGTCAGGGGAGCAAGCCTAGAGATGTTTTGGTTTCTTCTGAATCCGATTTAAGGTCTATTTTAGAATTGTTATAGGAAATTATCCCAAGAGGGAGATTTAAAATTAATTGTGATGGAATTAACGAATATTGTAGAAATGCACCCGGCAGATGTTGCAGAGCATCTAGCTACTTTAGACAAAAAAAGTAGAGGCATATCCTTTTTGATGCTTTCTAGTGAACAAAAGACTAAGGTGTTTCCATATTTCGATTATAGTATTCAAGAAGAGATAATAAAATCACTGGGTGATAAGGAGCTTAGCGAGATTTTTAATAATTTGAATCCGGATGATAGAACAGCAATTTTAGAAAATATTCCCGATTATTTAATTAAAGATACCATTAATTTATTAGATAAAGAGGAAAAAGAAACGGCACTGAATCTAATTGGTTACCCTAAGGATTGTATTGCCCGATTGATGACGCCTTACTACGTTCAAGCTAGGCAGGAATGGACAGTTGCACAGGTTTTGGCACATATTAAAAAGCATGGAAAAAAGGCAGAAACCCTGACCTATATCTATATCACTGATGAGAATAATAAACTAATAGACGATTTGAAAATAGGTCAAATATTGATGGCCGATCATGATAAAAAACTTTCAGACCTTATCGATTTCAATTTTGTAAGTATTACTTCCACTTCCAGTATAGAAAATAGCTTTTCGGTTTTTGAGAAGTACGATCGTTCCGCTTTACCTATCGTTACAGAGCATGGTACCTTGGTGGGCATTGTTACTTTTGATGATATCTTAGATAAAATTAAAGAAAGAGATACCGAAGATATTCAAAAGTTTGGTGGTGTAGAGGGTTTGGATTTGTCTTATACCCAAACTCCCATGATAGAGTTGGTGCGTAAGCGTGCAGGCTGGTTGGTTATTTTGTTTTTGGGAGAAATGCTTACCGCATCTGCAATGAGTTATTTTGATGCTGAAATTGAAAAAGCAGTAGTATTGGCATTATTTGTTCCGTTGATAATTTCTAGCGGCGGTAACTCCGGCTCTCAGGCAGCATCATTAATTATTAGAAGTATGGCATTGCAAGAGTTGAAGTTGAAAGATTGGTGGTATGTGATGAAAAAAGAAATTTTATCAGGATTGATTTTAGGGGGTATTTTGGGAAGTATTGGCTTTTTGAGAATATTTATATGGCAAACTACCGGAATTTATAATTACGGTATCTATTGGGATTCAATTGCATTAGCGGTGGCCGTTTCTTTAATATTTATCATCTTATGGGGAACGCTGAGTGGTTCTTTGATTCCTTTTATACTTAGGAAAGTAGGCTTGGACCCTGCCACTGCTTCTGCTCCTTTTGTGGCTACGTTGGTGGATGTTACCGGATTGATTATTTATTTTAGTGTGGCTGCTATGTTTTTAAGTGGAAAACTTTTATAATGTTTCAATAGTCTAGCGTGGTATCAAATTATGAACCCTAATCTGAATGGAAATTGAAATTTCAAATATACAAAAAGGTTCAAAATGTAAAACTTTTGGGGTTCTTGCTTACAAAATGATTCTTGAATTTTATTTGTTTGTAAGTCTAAAATATTATCTTATTTTTGTAACCAATGTATAAGGTTAAGCAACTTGGTTATGGAATATTTGACATTGTCGGAAACGGCTGAATTATTGGGTAAAAATAAAGAAACATTGAGAAGATGGGACAGAGAAGGCAAGCTTACTGCTGTTCGAGAACCGATTAGTAATTATCGTGTTTATCGAAAAGAGGATGTTGAAACTTTATTTGCTGAATTTTTAAACACTGATATTCAAGAAACGGTTTCTAATTTTGTTGTACCTGAAAATGAATATAAAGTTTTAGAATTGTTTGCAGGAGCCGGAGGTTTAGCTGTTGGAATGGAAAAGGCTGGTCTTAAATGTGTTGCTCTTAATGAAATTGACAAACATGCTTGTGAAACTTTAAGAATAAATCGCCCCAATTGGAATGTTTTAGAAGGAGATATTAAAAACTTCAATTTTTCAGAATATCATAATCAAGTGGATGTGATTACAGGTGGATTTCCTTGTCAAGCATTCAGTTATGCTGGAAAAAGATTAGGCTTGGAAGATGCAAGAGGAACTTTGTTTTATGAGTTTGCTCGTGCGGTGAAAGAAGTAAATCCACCAATTTGTATTGGTGAAAATGTAAAAGGATTATTAAGCCATGATAATGGAAACACTTTGCAAGGAATGATTTCTATTTTAGATGAAATTGGCTACAATGTAGTTCCAGTGCAAGTTTTAAAGGCTATTAATTATAAAGTTCCACAAAAGAGAGAACGATTGATTTTGGTCGGAATCAGAAAAGATATTGAGTTGAAATATGAATATCCAAAACCTTATAAGAAAATTTATAACCTAAAAGATGCTTTGAAAAAAGGTGAATTATTTGATACCAATGTTCCCAAATCATTGGGTGCAAAATATCCTGAAAGTAAAAAAGTGGTTTTAGATTTAGTGCCACCAAAAGGTTATTGGAGAGATCTACCGATTGAAATTCAAAAGGATTTTATGGGTGCCAGTTTTTATTTAGGCGGTGGAAAAACGGGGATGGCAAGGCGAATCGGATGGGATGAACCTTGTCTGACTTTGACTTGTAGCCCGGCTCAAAAGCAAACAGAACGTTGTCATCCAGATGAAACCCGCCCATTTACCGTTCGAGAATATGCTCGGATACAAACATTTCCCGATGATTGGGATTTTTCGGGTTCCTTAGCTAAACAATACAAGCAAATAGGGATTGCATTTCCTGTAAATCTAGGTCGTGAAATTGGCTACTCGATTGTGAAGTTTTTGAATAACTATTATGAAACAAGAAATATAAAAAGTACTGACAAGAGAAAAACGAGTGTCGCACGCTATTAAACAAATAATAGAAACAATGATGGATAGAGTGATGCACAATGTGATGATAAAAGCCCCTTTTATTAAGGAGAAGCATCATTCTGCAAAACCACTTTATGCAGCTCTTGTGCCAGATGAAATATTTAAAGGTTCACATTTTGAGCGAAGATTTGTAACGCCTTTTGGCGGAGTTTGGGAAAAATTGGCTCAGGTTGTTGCTATTGAAAACCATGGAAAATGCGAAATAGGTTATACTGTAAATGGAATAATTGGTGAAGAAAGTCTTAGAAGAATTCAGGAAGTGTTGAACAAATTGGAACATCAAAAAGGAAAAGAGAAGGTTAAACCAAATTGGGTCGAGGAATTAAAATATGTTCAAGCAGGAGGTGGGAATTCTATTCCGGTAAGTGTGGTTTGTGATATTTTTATTGAAAATGAAACGACTGGATTAAAATATGCTTTTGAATTGAAAGGTCCGTTACCAAACAGTGACCAAACCAAAGTGAGCAAAGAGAAAATGTTCAAACTAATGTGTATGGAAAACAAGCTTGTAGATTTTGCGTATTATGCTTTGCCTTACAATCCGTATGGCAAAAAGGAAAATTATAACTGGGCTTTCCCAATGCGTTGGTTTGATATGCAAAATGACGAAGCTGTTTTAATAGGAAATGAATTTTGGGATTGATAGGTGGCAAAGGAACTTACAAAAGTTTTATTTCTGAAATCAACAAACTTGGAAAAGAATATAAAGAACGGATTTATCGTGAATTTTTGGAAATTGAACCTCCGAAAAGTCAAGAAGAAGATCTATTAAAATAAGACAAAATGGGAAAATTCACATTTATTGATTTATTTGCAGGTATTGGCGGGTTTCGTATGGCATTAGAACGAAATGGCGGAAAATGCATTGGTTTTAGCGAAATCAATACCGATGCTATTGAATATTATTGCAGAAATTATAACGAAGAGAAGTCTGAAAATTTTGGCGATATCACCAAAATAAAATCATTGCCCAATCACGATATTTTAGTTGGTGGCGTTCCTTGCCAAAGTTGGTCTATTGCAGGAAGGAACTTAGGTTTTGATGATGACAGAGGACAGTTGTGGAATGATACTATTTACTTATTAAATCAATCGCGACCTAAAGCATTTATTTTTGAAAATGTAAAAGGACTGACCGACCCAAGAAACAAAACTGCACTTCAATATATTTTGAACAGAATTAAAGAAGCGGGATATTTTGCCGATTATTTTGTTATTAATTCGGCCGAATATGGCGTTCCACAAAACCGTGTAAGGGTATATATTATAGGATTTTCTAATGAAAATAACTTTAATGTTTTCAAAATCAATCACCAATACAGCCAATCAAAAGCTACACTTGCAGATGTTTTAGGAATTAAAAGGAATGAAAATAATCAAGAAGATATAGAAACAGATTTATTTGGAAGTCCAATTTCGAGAGCAAAAATGAGCCTTTCTACCACCAATGGTTTTAACGATTATTTTTTGTTCAACGATTTACGAAATGGACATTCTACCATACATTCTTGGGATATTTTGGAAACCACACCACACCAAAAAGAAATTTGTCTTACACTTCTGAAAAACCGTCGGAAAAGCAAATACGGAAATTTGGACGGAAACCCATTGTCTCTACAGCATTTTCAAGAAATAATGCCCAATGTTACACAAAATGACATTGACGATTTAATCGAAAAAGAAATACTTAAACCTGAAAATTATTTGTTCAAAGTATCTGAAAATAATAATGAAAATCTAACAAAAGAAGAAACAATAATATTGTCAAAAGCTGAAAATAATACTATTAATATTGATAAGCTAAAAGCAGATAAGGAGTTTAAAATCAATAAAATTAACATTCAAAAAACAATTAATTTACTTCTTGAAAAGCGAGTTTTAAAATGTATCGAAATTAGATATGATTTTAAAAATACTAAAATCAGCACAGGATTATTCGGAGTAAATCGAGTGTTCTTACCTACATCAGACATTTTCCCAACGCTTGTTGCCAGTGATACCAATGATTTTATTACTACCGAAAAAATAGAAGCTCAAAACGAAGAAGATTATAAGAAAATTTTTATCGAAGAAATTTACAAAAAAGAAAAATACCGAAGAATAACAAAAGAAGAAGCCTGTGTAATACAAGGGTTTCCCGAAGGTTTTAAATTGCCCGAAAATCGAGCAAGATGGATGAAATTAGTCGGAAACAGCGTTTCTGTTCCCGTAATTGAAGTGTTGATGAAATCAATTATTGATACCGAGGTTTTTGAAATGGATAAAGATTTGGTTTATTAAATCAACCTTTTATCAATCCATTGGAAACTTTCTTCGATTACTTTTGGTAAAATATTGGATAAATTTTGAAATGCATTTTCTTGGCTTGTCAAAGTAGCATAAAATTGCTTGATTGAGATTTTAAAAACTCTTTTTTGGCTTACGCTATATTCGTTGTGCCCAATAATCCATTTTTCATTCATGTCTGAATAGTCATCTAAAAGGACAAAATAAAAATTTGCTTTTAAAAATACTCGAGCAGTATTTGCTAGTTTCTCAAACACTGAATCAGAAATGTTATTTGATAAATCTTTGTATCCGAAGATGGCAAATAGCGTATCATCATTCGCTTTAATATCAAAACCACTAAATTTACCAACTTCAAATCCATTAATACCTCCTAAAATTTGTTCGTGAAAAGTCCCGATAGAGTTGTTGATAGATTTATCTATTTGACGAAGAATTTCAGATTGAATTAAATCGTCTTCATTAATGTTGTTGAATTTTGCGTCAAAAGTTAGTTTGATAGTATCCACTTTATTGGTGTAAAAGCTCTTTTTTGAAATGTTATTTTTGGCTTTCAAATAGGATTTATGCAAATTCTCAATGCAGCTCAATAAATGTTTGTCGGAGATAAAATTTACATATTTATTTGCCATTTCGTTTTATCGTTAAATTTTGGTCGCTAAATTATGAAATTTAGTTGAAAGATTATTTCTTTTGATTTGAGCGGCATTTTTTTTAAGTGGAAAACTGTTATAAATTTGGTAATTATATTAAGTCGAAAAAAAATTAAAATAATTATTTTGAATATTAGCAATTCTTGCCATACCTTTGCACATGGCTACAAAATCTAATAAATTTTACGGCGAAGGCTTAACATTTGATGATGTTTTATTAGTGCCCGCCTATTCAGAGATACTTCCACGCGAAGTAGAAATTTCTACCAAATTAACCAAAGATATCACGCTGAATATTCCGATGATTTCGGCAGCTATGGATACCGTTACAGAAGCAAGCTTGGCTATTGCACTTGCTAGGGAAGGCGGTTTGGGTATTTTGCATAAGAACATGACTATTGAGCAGCAGGCAGAGCAGGTGAGAAAAGTAAAACGTTCTGAAAATGGATTAATACTCGACCCCATCACTTTGCATCCGGAACAAACAGTGAAAGAAGCTCGTGCCATCATGCGTGAAAACAAAATCGGTGGTATTCCTATTGTAGATAAAAACAATTTACTCGTAGGGATTTTGACTAACCGGGATTTGCGTTTTGAAAAGAGTATGGGTACTAAAGTGGGTACCATCATGACTAAAGAAAATTTAGTTACTGCCCCTAAAGGTACTACCCTTCAAAAAGCCGAGAAGATATTGCAACAACATAAGATTGAGAAATTGCCTATCGTTGATAAAGCCGGTAAACTAATTGGTTTGATTACTTTCAGGGATATTATCCAACATTCCAATCATCCTTATTCCTGTAAAGACCAATTCGGGAGATTGCTTTCCGGTGCCGCAATTGGCGTTACTGCTGACATCTTGGATAGAGTAGATGCCCTAGTTCAATCAGGAGTGGATATCGTTACTTTAGATAGTGCTCATGGGCATTCTAAAGGTATTTTGGATGCTTTGAAACTAGTGAAAAAGAACTTTAAAAATCTGCCTGTAATCGGAGGCAATATTGCAACCGCTGCCGGGGCTTTGGCTTTGGCAGAAGCCGGTGCTGATGCGGTGAAGGTAGGTATAGGGCCAGGTTCTATTTGTACCACACGTATCGTAACCGGAATAGGAGCTCCACAATTGACCGCAGTCATGGAAGCTGCAAATGCATTAAAGAAAAAAGGTATTCCTGTAATTGCCGATGGAGGAATTCGTTATACCGGTGATATGGTGAAAGCAATAGCCGCAGGTGCTGCATGTATTATGGTGGGTTCTGCACTAGCAGGTACCGAAGAAAGCCCGGGTTCTACCATAATTTTTGAGGGTAGAAAGTTTAAAACATACAGAGGAATGGGGTCTTTAGATGCCATGCAAAGTGGCTCAAAAGACCGTTATTTTCAGGATGCAGAAGATGATGTAAAGAAGCTTGTTCCTGAAGGTATTGTTGGTCGTGTGCCTTATAAAGGTACAGTGAATGAGGTGGTACAGCAATTTGTAGGTGGCCTTAGAGCCGGAATGGGGTATTGTGGTACGCCAACCATTGCAGATATGCAGGAAAAAGCACAGTTCATTAGAATTACCAGTGCCAGCATGGCAGAGAGCCACCCTCATGGTGTGGTGATTACTAAAGAAGCTCCTAACTACAGCAGATAATATTTATGAGATTTTGGAGTATCTTGAAATTTTTTGAGGTACTCCAATTTCTTTTTTCATTTCAAAAAAATAATTTTTAAATAAAAATGTCGTCAAAAAAAATCAACTCGGCTTTAATTTCAGTTTTTTATAAAGATGGATTGGCTCCATTGGTAACTACTTTACATGCACATGGCGTAACGATTTATTCTACCGGAGGTACCCAAAAATTTATTGAGGATTTGAATATCCCTTGTGTGCCGGTTGAGAGCTTAACCTCTTATCCCTCTATCTTAGGTGGGAGAGTAAAAACCTTGCACCCGATTGTGTTTGGAGGTATCTTGGGACGTCGTGCCAATGAGCAAGATGTGAAAGAAATGAAGCAATACAATATCCCTGAAATTGATTTGGTAATTGTAGATTTGTATCCGTTTGAAGAAACAGTAGCACAAACTAAAGAAGAAGCTTTAATTATTGAAAAAATAGATGTGGGAGGCCCTTCTATGATTCGTGCCGCCGCTAAAAACTTTGTGGACTTAACCGTTATTTCAGATAAAGAAGATTATGAAAAATTAGAAACTATCCTAAAAGACCAAAATGGTTCTACTACTTTAGAGCAACGGAAATCCTTTGCTGCCAAAGCTTTTGAGGTAGCCATGAATTATGATATTGCCATCAATAATTATTTTAATGGAACTATTCTTACTCCATTAAAGCATAAAGAAAGTTTGCGTTATGGTGAAAACCCTCATCAATCAGCCGCCTTTTATGGAGATTTGAATGAGGTTTTTGAACAAATGAATGGTAAGGCACTGTCCTACAATAATCTTGTAGATGTGGATGCAGCCGTAAATTTATACAAAGATTTTTCTGGTAGCCCCGAGGTGATGTTTGGGGTGATTAAGCATACTAATGTTTGTGGTGTGGCATTGAGAGGCACTGTATTAGATGCTTGGACAGCGGCTTTGGCAGGTGACCCTGAAAGTGCTTTTGGTGGCGTTTTGGTTTGTAGCCATAAAATTGATGCTGCAACAGCACAGGCAATTAACGAAATTTTCTTTGAGGTGTTGATAGCTCCGGCTTATGATGAAGAAGCCTTGGGAATATTAAAATCTAAAAAGAACAGAATCTTATTGGCGATGAAGGCAAATGCTCCTTTGTTAACTACCAGTTTTAAATCTGTTTTAAATGGAACTTTAGTTCAGGACTTGGATAATGGTAATTTTGAAAAATGGGATGAGGTAGGTGCAAGAGCCAGTACAGATACTGAAAAAGAAGACTTGATTTTTGCCAACCTTATTTGTAAACATTTAAAAAGTAATGCCATTGCATTGGTAAAAAATAAACAATTAGTAGGCAAGGGCTGTGGACAAACCAGCAGGGTAGATGCTTTGCGTCATGCTATTGAGAAAGCAAAGCAATTTAATTTTGATTTAAATGGAGCAGTGTTGGCATCAGATGCCTTCTTCCCTTTTAACGATTGTGTCCAAATGGGACATACTGAAGGAATTAATGCTTTTATCCAACCTGGAGGGTCTATCAGAGATAAGGATAGTATAGAATATTGCAAACAAAATGGTTTGGCAATGGTGATGACTGGTCAAAGACATTTTAAACATTAATATTTTTAGATATAGAAAATAGCGTCGAAGTTCTCGATGCTATTTTTTTTAAATCAATTTAAACAAAAATATTATTGATGATTAGAATTGGGAAATTAATTCCTACTTTTGAAAGTCTTTTTCAAAAAAAGATTACAATTCCAAATAAAAAAAAACAATATATGTTGAAAAGTATTTTTAAATACATATCAAATCTTTTAGCCACAAAAAATTTATATCTTACTAAGTCTTTAAATTATAAAAATAAGAGTGGATTGTTGCCTATAAATCTAGATTATGTCCGTTATGCCACTTTAACGCTTTGTCAAGAAGAGATTACTGCAAAAGGTATAGGTGGAAATATTGCCGAGGTGGGTGTTTTTAGAGGTGATTTTGCAAAAAGATTGAATGTTTTGTTTCCGGATAAGAAGCTTTATCTTTTTGATACCTTTGAAGGGTTTTCAAAAGATGACGTTCAATTTGAAAAAAATAATAAATATTCTTCTGGAGCACAAGATTTTTCAGGTACTAATATTGAATTAGTGAGGTCTAAAATGAAATATCCTGAAAATTGTATTTTTAAAAAAGGAAGATTCCCTGAAACAGCAGCAGATTTGGAAGATCAATTTTGTTTTGTGAGCTTGGATGCCGATTTATTCCTGCCGATTTATTCGGGGCTCGAATATTTTTATCCTCGACTATCAAAAGGAGGATATATTTTTATCCATGATTTTAATAATAGTGGGTATTCAGGAGCGAGAGATGCTGTGATTAAATTTTGTAATGAAAATAATATTGGATTTGTGCCTATTGCTGATAGTGGAGGAACGGCTATTATTTCAAAATAAGGATAGAACCTTCATTTTGATTATGGAATATTAATTGTGAATTATTCTTAATAAAAGTTGGATAGAAAAGTATTTTACTTTGTCAATGATTATTTGTTTTTGGTAAAAGATATTCCTGTTAAATTATCAGAATGAAAAGTGGGAGAAAATTAAATACTTTTATTACCTCTTGCATTTATTGTGAAATGTAAGGGATGATATTGTAGTGTTTTAATTGGAAATAAACTAAAAAATGATTATTCTTGCAAATGGCTTCTTTATTTAGGAGATAAAAAATTTATTATTGAAAATTTCCTAAAAACAAAATATACAAATGAATCAAACAGACGATATTGAAGAACGGAAATCCAGTCATTTGGAATTGGCTTTTACGGCTCAAAGCAATACAACTGACAATAGGTTTTATTACGAACCGATGCTGTCCGGTTTTCCGGAAAAGTCGGAAGAGTGGGTGGTGAAGTTAGGGGAAAAGACCATGAGGTATCCTATTTGGATTTCAAGTATGACCGGTGGAACTGCAAAAGCCGGTGGTGTAAATAAAATACTGGCTCAAGCTGCAAAAAAATTTGGCTTGGGTATGGGTTTAGGCTCTTGTCGTATTATCCTAAAGGATAACACTTATTTTGAGGACTTTAACCTTAGGCCAATTTTAGGAGATGAAGTGCCTTTTTTTGCAAATTTAGGTATTGCACAAATTGAAGAGCTGATTGCACATAAAGAAGTAGGTTTAATTAAAAATATGATAAACCGTTTAGAGGCAGATGGATTAATAGTTCATGTGAATCCCTTTCAAGAATGGTTGCAACCCGAAGGTGATAAAATTACTCATGCTCCAATTGATACTATAAAAAAACTTTTAAACGAATTGGATATTCCTTTAATCGTTAAAGAGGTAGGGCAGGGTTTTGGTAGGGAGAGTATGACCGCATTATTGAAATTGCCATTGTTGGCGGTGGACTTTGCAGCCAATGGCGGAACTAATTTTTCCAAATTGGAATTATTAAGAAATCCTTTAAAACAAGAATTTTTTAAGTCTTTGATACCTATTGGCCATTCGGCGGTGGAGATGTTGCAGTTTTTGAATGAAAGTGTAGAACAGCTGGGCAACGAAAGAAAATGTAACTTTGCCATAATAAGTGGAGGAATTAAAGATTTCCTTGACGGCTACCATTTGCTTCAACAGTCGGTATTGCCGGCTGTCTATGGTCAAGGCTCCGAATTTTTGAAATATGCAAAAATTTCTAAGGAGGCATTAGACGTTTTTGTTCAAAACCAAATTGATGGCTTATTGCTCTCAAGAGCTTTTTTAAAAATAAAGAAAGATAATAATGCAAGATAAATCGAATTTTTTACAAGGGTTCTCCAAGAAGAAACCACATGAAAAGCTAGAAACAGTGGCTGGATTTTTTAATAATAAAGAAGAAGTCATTAAATATTTTCAAAGCTTCCACCATCAAGATGCCAAAATACAAACGCTCTTGGAAGAGTTTAGTGAAAATACGATTTCCAATTTTCCATTGCCGTTTTGTATTGCACCCAATTTTTTAATTAATGGCAAGGTGTATGCCGTACCTATGGTAATAGAAGAAAGCTCTGTAGTGGCTGCAGCCAGCAAGAGTGCTAAGTTTTGGTATGACCGTGGAGGGTTTCATGCCGAGATTATCGGTACCGAAAAAGTAGGACAAGTACATTTTATTTGGACAGATAATTTAGAAGTATTACAACAAAAATTTCCCGAATTAAAGCAACGATTAATAGCTGAAACAGCTTCTATCACTGAAAATATGAGGAAAAGAGGTGGTGGCATTTTAGACATCACACTGAAAGACCTGAGTAAGGATGAGCCCGGATTAATGCAGTTGTTCTGTACATTTGAGACCAAAGACTCTATGGGTGCCAATTTTATCAATTCTTGCTTGGAGCAATTTGCAGAGACGTTTAAAGAATGGTATCAGGAACAACCCGAATTTTCGGGTGAAGACCTGAATATTGTCATGTGCATTCTTTCCAATTACACACCAAATTGTATTGTGAATTGTTGGGTAGAGACTGATATTAAGAATCTCGATAATTTTGTTCCGGGAATGAGTGGCGAAGAATTTGCCAAACGTTTTTATTTAGGAATGCGTATCCCGGAAGTAGATCCTTACCGTGCTACCACTCATAACAAAGGGATTTATAATGGTGTGGATGCAGTGATATTGGCAAGTGGAAACGATTTTAGAGCCGTAGAAGCTTGTGGTCATACCTATGCCGCCAGAGATGGGCAGTATCGTTCTTTGTCACATGTGGATATTAAGGATGGAAAATTTAAGTTTTCTTTGCATTTGCCTTTAAGCTTAGGTGTGGTGGGTGGATTGACCACATTGCATCCTTTAGTGAAATTAGCATTGGAGCTTTTAGGGCATCCGTCTGCTACAGAGTTAATGTGTATAGCTGCAGCTGCCGGTTTGGCTAATAATTTCTCTGCGGTAAAATCCTTGGTTACAACAGGAATTCAAGAAGGACACATGAAAATGCACCTTTTCAATATCATGAAACAATTAGAAATTCCGGAATCCTACAAAGCCGACATCGTTGAATATTTTAAGCACAATAAAGTTTCTGTTTCCGAGGTAAGAAATATTTTCAATACCCTTAAAGAAAAAAAATAGTGGAATTGTTGTATAAGGCTTCTGGAAAATTTTTATTGTTTGGAGAATACTTGGCACTTCATGATGCCGACACCTTAGCCATTCCATTAAAATTTGGACAGACCTTGATAGTAAAGAATAACCAAGAAAATTATGGCTTTTGGTTGAGCAAACAAAAAGAAAATGAATGGTTTCAAATGCACTTTCATTTTCGTGCCCAACTGGAACTTATCTTGGCAACTGATGAGGAAATAGCTGAAAAATTACTTCAATTATTAAATCTGATTTATGAGGTTAAGCCTTCCTTGTTTGCCCAAGGGTTGAGCTTTGAAATGCAGTCTGATTTTGACTTTCAATGGGGGCTGGGCAGCAGTTCTACTTTGATAAGCCTGTTGTCTCAATGGAGTGAGATTAACCCATATTATTTGTTGGAAAAATCTTTTGGAGGCTCTGGTTATGATATTGCTTGTGCCACCGCTCAAAATCCGATTGTATATAATAGAAAACAGCAACAAGTACAGGCTGTTGACTTAGCCGATAGTATAACAGAAAAGATATTGTTTGTTTATACCGGAAAGAAACAAAATTCGCAAAAAGAGGTGAAAAGATTTGAGGCTGTTAACCTTACAAAAGATGATATTCAAGAACAGAACGCCATCATCCATCAAGCCTGTACTGCAAAAGATATTTTGGAATGGGAAGATGCTATGATGAAAAATGAAACCCTGATAGCCCGAATATTAGGAAAACCAAACCTGAAAACTTTATATTTTCAAGATTATCCTTATGCTATAAAATCTTTAGGAGCCTGGGGAGGCGATTTTTTTATGGCAAGTTTTAGAGATGAGCAAGCCGCCAGAGATTATTTCTTACTAAAGGGATACCCTGTTCAATTTAATTATCAAGAAATCATTTATCAATAAAAAATAAAGCAATGCAATTTAAATGGCGATGCCCATCAAATATAGCTATCGTAAAGTATTGGGGAAAGAAATCGGGTCAAATTCCATGTAATTCCTCTTTGAGTATGACCCTTTCGAGCTCCTTCACAGAGGTTGGGCTGACGCTGACCTCAAAAAAAGAAAAGAAGGATGAATTGAGTTTAGCCTATTTTTTTGAAGGAGAAAGGAATGAGAAATTTGAGAATAGGGTGGCAAAGTTTATTAAAGAGCAGTCTGCAGCATTTCCCTTTATTAAAGAATATGAATTAAGCTTTCATTCAAAAAATAGTTTTCCGCATTCCGCCGGAATTGCTTCCTCTGCCTCTGCTTTTGGAGCCATTGCTCTTTGCATGACAGATGCCTTGCAATATACGTCAGGTCAAGTATTTAATGAGCAAGATTTTTTACAAAAAGCTTCCAATTGGGCGAGGCTGGGTAGTGGCAGTGCCTGCCGCTCTCTGTATCCTGCTTTTGCACTTTGGGGGGAAAACAAGGACATTTCTTCTTCCTCCAATCAATATGCCATCCCGGTTGTTGATATTCATCCAAATTTTCAAAAAATGAAAGATGCCATTGTAATAGTAGAATCTACTCCCAAAAAAGTTTCTAGTAGCGTAGGGCATGGTCTAATGGAAGGTCATCCTTATGCCGACCAGCGTTTTTTGCAAGCCAATAAACGTACCCAAACATTGTTGGAGGTGTTGAAAAATGGTGATTATATAAAATTTATTGAAATAACTGAATCAGAAGCCTTAACTTTGCACGCAATGATGATGACTTCAAAGGATTATTATCTTTTGATGAAGCCTGAAACCTTATCCGTCATTGAGAAAATAATGGAATTTAGGATGGAAACTAAAATTCCGGTTTGCTTTACTTTAGATGCAGGACCTAATGTCCATGTATTGTATAGTGAAGCAGATGCAACAGCGGTAGAGACCTTCTTGAAACAAGAATTAGGAGGTTTTGCTCAAGACATTAAATTTGATAGTTTGGGTCTTGGTCCTGTTAAATTAAACTGATAGCAAATTAAATGAGCCATTTTAACTCAAAGGTTTTACTTTTTGGAGAATACAGCATACTGTATGACAGTATGGCTTTGGTGATGCCTTTAGACCGGTTTTCAGGTGAACTTACTTTTGATATTTCAGATGAGGACCGTCCTGCTGCATTGCGATCTAATGAATATTTGAAAAAGTTTTGTGCCTTCGTTTCTGGTCACATGGACGAACATTTTGTCTTAGAGGTAAAACGTTTTGAGCAGGAATTGGACAATGGTCTGTTTTTTAAAAGTAATATCCCAATTGGTTATGGCCTGGGAAGTTCTGGAGCATTAGTAGCCGCTATTTTTCTACGTTATTTGAAAAAGGCTAAAGATGTAAAAGACGAATTGAAGCAAATTACTTTTGATACTTCCAAGAAGTTAAAAGCAAGTTTAGCACAGATGGAATCCCATTTTCACGGTTCCAGTTCGGGAATAGACCCTTTGAGTATAGTTTTAAACCAACCCGTTTTAATTAAAGGTAAAGAAGACATCAGTCCTGTTCAAATCCCGGAACAGAAAGAAGATGGAAAGAACGTTATTTTTTTGGTAGATACCTGCTCACCACGCAATACCGCTAATATGATGGCAGAGTTTAAAAGGCTGTGTTCAGATGCTGATTTTAAAAGAAAAGTGGATAATGAAATGGTAACTTTTACCAATAATAGTATCAATTCTTTTTTGAACAATAATACTGCCGATTTTTATAAAAATTTAGACAAATTGGTACATTTTCAGTTAGATGAAATGAAATATTTTATACCTGCTCCTTTTCAAAAGACGGTAGCCAATGGATTGGACAAGGGTTCTTACTTTTTAAAAGTTTGTGGTGCCGGTGGCGGAGGCTTTATGCTGGGCTTTACCGAAGATTGGCAAACCACATCCGAGCAATTGAAAGATTTAATGATAGAGCCTATTTATAGATTTTAGTATCATTATCACCATTTGGCTTGCTGTCCTCACCAACAATACAACACATATACTTACCATAATTTTCCTATTTCCCTTTGTAGGTCTTGCGAATATGGGGAATTGATTTTTCAAAGTCATTTAGAAAAAGCAAATTTTTTACGTGCCTTTCGTCTTTGCGAGGGCCTTGCCCGAAGTAATCCAGTAGCTCATTCCTCAACCCTCAACCCTTCTGCTTACCACTTAGCATAGGAACAAAAAAAGCCTTACCAATGATTTCTTCATGATAACCGTTTTCATTCTTTATTATTCTTCTCATTTCCTGCTCTTCGTCACCAACCGGTATCACCATAATGCCACCGATTTTTAATTGGTCTAAAAGTTTCTCTGGGATAAACGGAGCCGCTGCAGTAACTATGATTTTATCAAAAGGAGCATAGCTTGGTAAGCCTTCAAAACCATCACCATAAAAGCGTTTGATGTTATTGAATGATTTTAGATATTCAAATTTATTCAGTTGTTTATACAATTCATGTTGTCTTTCTATGCTAAACACTTTTACACCCATTTTAGCCAATACTGCTGCTTGGTAGCCACTACCGGTACCTACTTCTAAAACTTTTTCATAAGGATTTAAATCCAATAATTGGGTCTGCATAGCCACAGTGTGGGGGTGGGAGATAGTTTGCCCTGCTGCAATGGGGAATGCCCTGTTTTCGTATGCAAAATGAGCCAAAGCAGAGTCTAAGAAAAAATGTCGGGGCACCTGGTTGATGGCATCTAAAACTCTTTCATTAGAAATTCCTAATTTTCTTAATTTATCCACCAATTGCTGTCTTTGGCCTTTATGTAAATAAGAGTCTGAATAGGAAGAGTGTTGCATAATACAAAAGTAAAAAATAATTGGAGAAAAGCTCATTTAAAAAGGTTATCTGTGTCTAGATAACCTTTTTAAATAAAAATAAATATTGTGAAATGTTATTTTAAACAAAAGGCATTTTAACAATTTGGGCTTTGATGGCTTTATCTCTGATAGAAATAAAAATTTCATTACCTTCTGCACTGTTTTCTTTATTAATATAAGCAATTCCGATTGCTTTGCCTAAGGTAGGTGATTGTGTCCCGGAAGTTACAACACCAATTTCATTATTCCCGGCATCAACAATTTTATAATCTTGACGAGGGATGCCTCTGTCTATCATTTCAAAACCTACTAATTTTCTTTGGATACCTTCCTCTTTTGCTTTTGAGATAATATCTTTAGCAATAAAGTCTTCTTTATTTAATTTTGTTATCCATCCCAAGCCTGCTTCAATCGGATTGGTTTGGTCGTTCAATTCATGACCGTATAAACAGAATCCTTTTTCAAGTCTTAATGTATCTCTTGCTCCAAGTCCTATTGGCTTTAATCCTTGGTTACTTCCGGTTTCAAAAAGAGCATTCCATATTTTTTCGGCATTATCACCTTCGTTTTTAATATAAATTTCAACACCACCCGATCCGGTATATCCTGTAGCGCTGATTAATACATCTGGCACACCTGCAAAAGTACCATAAGTAAAAGTATAATATTTAAGATTTGCTAATTCAACATCTGTAAGGCTTTGGATTATTTCATTGGCCTTTGGTCCTTGGATTGCCAGCTGTGAGATATTGTCAGAAATGTTTTCAATGGTTGCATTTACAGTATTCTGTTTTACTACCCAATTCCAATCTTTTTCAATATTAGCAGCATTTACAACGAGCCAATACTCTTCATTCGGTTGGATACAGTAAACTAAAAGATCATCAATTATCCCACCGGTTTCATTCGGGAAATAGGTATATTGGGCTTTGCCTTCGGTCAATTTGGAGGCATCATTTGAAGTTATTCTCTGGATTAATGCTAATGCATTGGGCCCTGAAATTCGGAATTCACCCATGTGGCTCACATCAAATACTCCAGCATTGTTTCGAACGGTAGCGTGTTCTTCATTAATACTTGTATAAGAAATAGGCATATTGTAACCGGCAAATTCTGCCATTTTTGCTCCTAAAGCAATATGTTTCTCTGTAAATGGAGTCGTTTTCATTTTATTAATTTCTTATTTTTTGGTTCGCAAAGGTACAAAATTTTTATGGTCTTTTTAAATAGATTGTTATTACTGATTTCTATGGAGAAACTGCCGATTATTTCAATTTTATTATTTGACCTGGTTTTAATCTTCTAGCCTCTTTTTTGGTTAAATTATTAATTTTAAGTAATGCCGCCTCAGACATTCCATACTTCAAAGCTATATTGTAAAAAGACTCTCCATTTTGAACCTTATGGGTTTCAGGAGTCGAAGTTTTAGACTTTTTGTCTGAAGTTTCTTTTGGCTTGGATTCCTGTTTTACTTCTTCTTTTTGAGGAGTGGTATCTGTTTGTTGATCCACCAAATTTACTTGTTGCTCTATTTTAGCATCTGCTACAGGTTCAGTGGGTTGAAGATCTATTTCGGAATCCAGCATCTCCAAATCTTGAATAGTATCTTCTAAATACTTCGAGTTGGTTTCTGTAACGATAGTCGAAGGATCTCCTAATACTATCGGTCCTCTATTGCTGTCTTTAGAGGAAAAATCGCAAGAAGTAAAGGCTATAAAAAGAAGTCCTAAAACGATTAATAATAAAGATTTGTAATTTTTCATGATTGTTATTAATACTTAAACTTACCAATAGACAGAAAGAAATTAACTTTTTCGGTCTATTTTTCTAATTTTATTTTCTTGTGTTAGCTCCTTTAAAAGATTGTCTAAGACGCCATTTACAAATTGTCCACTCTGGTCGGTACTGTATTTTTTTGCAATTTCGATATATTCGTTAATGGTTACTTTGGTTGGAATTGTAGGAAAGTATAATAATTCGGAAAGTCCTAATCTTAATAATATTAAATCTATCATAGCTACTCTTTCTGCATCCCAATTTTTTAGTTTAGGATTGATACACTCCATTAAATAAGTTTCTTTTTCTAAAGTGGTAGTAAGCAATTCCTTAGCATAATCCATCTTTTCAAAAGATATAAATTTTTGAAAATTTACTTTTTGGGGTTTAGAAAAGAAATTACCAACCAGTACTTTTATCAATTCTTGATCATCCTCCCATCCATCAAAGTTATCATTCATGAAATCTTGAAAATTTTCATCGGCAAGCATAAGCTCTTCCCAAATGAATTTTATGATTTTTTTGTCTTCCTCTTTAGTCCGTTCCTCGTTTGAAACGTAATTGAGATAGGTTTCTTGCTGGCAAAGGTTTTGGTAAACCTTTTTAATGTTTTCTTGTTCTATTTTGCCTTCTAAATTACCCTCAGTAACACATTTTCTAAAGGAAATGTTTTCTAATAATTCTAATAATAAGTAATTGTCGGTGATTTTTTTACTAACATTTAAGTCTTCTTGGGTAGGCAAATACTTTGCTTGTCTGTTTTGTGCATCGATGGCAGCATAAGACATTATTTTAGAAAGATAAAGCAGAGAGACATTTAATAGTTCTGAAGCCTGATTAATATTTTTTATTAATAATTTTAATCCTTTCTCCTGCTCTAATGCTATGTTTTTTTCGTCTTCTGTGGCGTAAGATTCAAGAGCATATAAAGACTGCATTACTTTTATTCTAATATTTCTACGGCTTATCATTTATTTAAATTTATGAACCTGCAAAGGTAGTGTTTTAACTCAAGAAAATGATGAAATCATTTTTTTATCCTTTAAGATTTAGGGTACAAATGTTGCAATGGCTTGCTGGTCTATGAGTATAATAAACCAACCCTTATGTATTTTTGAAATGTTAAACTTTTTATTCCCATTTTGAAATGGCATTTTCTTTTCTAAAATAACCTTGCCATCTATTCCAATAATTTTTAAAGATTTTACCAAATTAATATCCTTTCCTTCCACAGTCCAAGTGCTTTCTCTGTTTGGATTAGGGTAAATTGAAAATAAATTTGACTCTTTTTCTTTGGGTTGAATCGCACTGTTTCCTGAGGGGTTTCCCAAACCTTCACAATAATTTATTGGATAAAAATCCCATTCCAAATTTTCAAATACAGCATTAGGTTCTTTAATGTTTGGTTTTCTATACAGGCTTTGTTCCACAGCAAAACTATCTATTTGATATGGATTTCCTATTAAGTCTATTCTGTTGTTTTTATAATTGAGTTCAATGGCAAAGGTGCCATCCATTTTTAATGGGGTAGCATTGGATAATATATCAGCACTATCCTTTACTATACAGTTTAAATCAGATAATGGGTTTAATAGGACAAGTTTTCTATTGGGAGGCAAGAAACCTTCAAGTTGTATAGCGTTGGAGCTCCAATATAGATTGCCTGTACTGGCATTTTGCTGTCTGATATTTAAATAATAATTTCTAAGGTCAACGGTGTGCCCGGTTAGATTGGTGATTTCAATTGCTTTATTATTACCGGCTCCCACGATGAGTTTTGAAATAAATATTTCCTTGCTGAAAGTGTCGGTACCGGTTGTAGTAAAAGCTTTTGATGTGAAAGGGCTAAAGGAATAGGCATTTGTATAGCTTCTGATTTTTACAGAATAACTGGTATTGGGGTTTAGGTGTTCTATGGTAAAAAAGTTGGTTTTTGAATTTCCAATCTTTTCATCATTTAAATATATTTCATAACCTAATAAATGGATGTCGGGGACTGTTGGCCAAGTGATAATTGCAAAGTGGGCTCTTGTCTCTACTAGGTCTATGTGGTTAGGAGCATCCGGAATGCTGGTGTTTGAATCGGGGCTGCTCCAGATGGCATTTGCAAATTCCGGGTGGTCGATAAAGGGGTTTCGGTTGCCTTGAATATTAAATATAATATTGTTGCGGTCAATTTCCCTTTGGCTTACAGGATCCTGATTGTGCCATTGTAGCAAGAGGTCTAAACTCCAATTCTTAAAAGCCTTTTCTGGTAGGCTGTCTAAGGGATTTCGGCTGTTACCGTAATTAAACCATGGTATTAAATTTTCATACCTTACTGCTGTGTAAAATAACATTCTGGCAACGTCTCCTTTAAATTCATTTATAGGTTCTGTTACAGTAAAAGGATAGGCTGCAAGATTGGATGGGCCTACCTTTGTTCCGTTTAATGAGGTAAAAGACGGTGAATTTACTGTTCCAAAAGGGTAGTTGCTCCTTCTTTGGTTCACTCTGGCATCTGTAGGAACTATAAAATGCATATCGGAATACATAGGATAATTGCTATAAAAGAAACTTTGAGAATATATATGCTCTCTATTCCATCCTTCGCCCTCGTTGGCTGCACCTGCTATTAGGTTGTTGTTTTGGTAAAAATAATTATATGGATCTTGCCCATTGGGATTTTCGGAGTAAATATCTAATACAGAACTGTCGTTTTCATAATAAATATCTCTGTCTGTCTGTTCAAAGAAAATAGGAAGGTCTCCATAATTCCAGCTGATAGTTTGCTTTCCGATGAGGGCAGCAAGCTTTTGCTTTAAGGGATATTTACTTAATGACGCTGTTCCTTGGTAGTAGCCAGAAGGGATTTGAGCCTTTAGTTTTGGGGTTAAGAAAAACAGGAAAATATAAATAAATATTTTAGGCAATGGAAATTGGTTTTAAAGCAAAATAACAAAATATATTTCATTTTCCTGAAAAAACGATTAGGAGCCCTGGTATTCGTATTTAAAAACTTATGTTATAAAATTTATTTTATGACATAAGTTGCTTTTTGTTTATTGAAAAATAGTCTATATATCAATATGGTTTAATTTTTTTACAGAAATATAGATTTTGGAAAATATTTAAGAGATCTTAGTATAAAAATTTTGTTTATTTAATTTCATTAAATTTAAAAGCGTAAGCCCTGAATCGGGTACTTTATATCTAAGGATGAAAAAGGGAATAATTTCTTTATTCATAAAGAAATCTTTAAGGAGTAAAACCGTAGTAGAAGTATGATTTTTTATATATTTTTATTTTTTTTTATTGAAAAGGTTAAAAATATTTTTTTTATTAAAAAAGGTTGTATATCTTTGTGTTGAATTTAAAATTACAACTAATTAATAAAAATTGTTTTTGTTTTAAATTATTTAACTAACCTTTAAAACACCTTATTTATGAAAAAAGTCTATTCTAATGGGGACGTCTTACATTCTTTAGACCTATTAAATTCAATTCCACCTTAGTATTATTCTTTAAAGCAATGTTCAATTGTTAAAGGCAATTTAATTGTTTTTTATAAATTGTTCCTTTAGCCTCTTAAAACCAACAATATTTATTAAATAATTTTTGAATAATATCATTATTTATTAGATATACAAAATATTTTAAATAATTAACCTTTAAATTTTATAATTATGAAAAGAAATCCTATGATGAATAATCCTCAAGATATTGGGGCTTCATCTATTACGAAAAATTTGACTACAAGAAGCAGTTCCTGGCGTTCTTACTTCTTTTTTCCACTGGTGGCCTTATTTTTAGGCTTGTTAATGCTCTCTGCAGATACCAGTTTTGCCTCTCATGGAAGAGGAGGATCTATAACGTGGACTCCTACCGGAAATGCTCGTGAAGTTCAAATAACCTCTCGTCAAGGTTGGAGGGCAGATGCTTTTGGACCGGTTCCTTCAGTTGGTGCTACTATGA
This sequence comes from Edaphocola sp., assembly GCA_035444785.1. Classification (GTDB taxonomy): domain Bacteria; phylum Bacteroidota; class Bacteroidia; order Chitinophagales; family Chitinophagaceae; genus Edaphocola. Next base: position 25,069 of record DAOMPL010000040.1, read on the forward strand.
GTAATGATTATTTTGATTTTGGAGATGCTTCTGGTTTTTATCCTACTTATACTGTAACTGCAGTAAATGTAGCTGAAAATTGGATGGAAATAACTTCAGTTTTTACACATACTTATACAACCGATGGGAATTATACTGTTGTTTCCCAAAACAGTTGTTGTCGTATTTCTAACTTATCTGGAGGTAATGCAGATGCTTACTATAAGATTCAAACCGAAATTTCTATCAATAGTGCTAGTCAGAATAAAGCACCGATTTCTTCCATGCCCATTATTTTGTATGTAAATCCGGGCGTAACTACTAATTATGTTATTCCTGCTACCGATCCGGATGGTGACCCTTTAACCTATTCATTTGCTTCTAATACTGAAACTAATTTAGTTGCTAACCCTGGTTCAACTAGTATTTCACTTTCTGGTAGTACTTTAACAGTTGATGCTGCCGTTTTAGGTGCAAATACCCTTTGGGCTGTTGTGGTTAAAGTTGCCGACAATAAAGGGGCTTATATTAACCTTGACTTTATTATTTCAGTAAGTGGTACAGCTTCTGCTCCACCTGCTTTTGATTATGGGGTTACCCCGGCAAATGGATTTGTTTATAATGTTGGTGTTGGAACTCCTATCAACTTTAGTTTGAAAGCCGATGATCCTGATGTTGCTGATGTAGTTAATATTTCAGTGACAGGTTCACCAATTGGTTCTGTTTTCACTCCAACTAGTGGCAATCCAGGTACTGCAACCTTTAGCTTTACACCGGCTGCTTCCGGTAGTTATGTAGTGCTGTTCTCTGCTAGTGATGGTGCTTCTTCTGTCGGTACTTCTGTAATAATAAATGTTGGTGCAGTTTCTTCTACACCTTTCATTACCAAGTGGATACCAAGTTCCGGTCATATTAAAATTCCGACCTCTGGAGGAGGATATAATTACAATATTGATGTGATTCATGTGCTCACCAATACCTCTGTGGAGTCTGCAAGTAATGTAATGGGTGGCTATACTACCACGGCTGTATTAAATCCTGCTGATGAATATTTAGTGAAAATTTCTGAGGCTGTTCCAGGTTCAGGTTTCCCTTATTTCTATTCTTTGGGTTTAAATGCAGGAGAAAGAGCAGATTTAAAAGAAATTGTTCAAT
>DAOMPL010000041.1:0-25818 GCA_035444785.1 Edaphocola sp.
TGCTGTCTTGACCGTTAGGAGCAGTAGCCGTAGCATTCAGCACAGGGCCTTGACCCACTAATACACCATTAGCATCATACCAAAAAAAAGCATTGCTATCCACTTGATCTATCACATCCCAATTTTGAAAGGGAATAGTGTCCACTTGATAAAAAGGGTAATTAGGAATAGGCGTAAACCTTCTTGAAGTATATTGCCCTCCGGTATGCCCCCAGTAATCATAAGGCCCCCGGCCCGGCGAGAATACCTCATTGACCACATTATTTTTGACATATCTAAGCCCTTGGACGCCGGTGGAATTACTATAAGTCAAACTACTATTGTTTGGGTAAGGGCAAACTGTAGAACCCGGCATATTTACGGTATGGATTTCTATAATATTACTGCCTTCGTACAATAATACATAATTGGTAACTTTATTGCCACTACAATCAACAAAAGGGTAAGGAGGATGACTACCTTCTTGAACTAAATTACAAAAATACACTATATGTTTTCTGTTTCCAGGAGTTCCAACCGTTTGAGCAACTATTGAGAATGAATCTTGGACTAAATCTTGAGCACCTAAATAAACTGTTCGTGACCCTATATAAGAATTTTGAAAACTTAACCAATCAAAATACGTAGTATAATAACCAGGAAAAATATTTTCCTTAAAAAAAATGTAATTATAAAGCCCCGTTTGTTGTATATAAAAAGTATCTCCAAAGAAAATAAATGGGAAGCCTATATTAACAGTCCAAGGAGAAATATTTCCAATTTGAGGTTGAGGTAAATGAATTATATTCCCTAACCAATTTATTGAGTCTAATTTTGCTTGAACACTAACCGTATTGCCTTTGCATAATAAGGTGTCATGAGCAGAAAGAATAATTTGAGCTTTAGAAAAATGAGGTGTTAAACACAAAATAAAAAATAGGGTGTAAAAATAGGATTTCATTTCTTTTTGTTTTGACTATTTAAAAATTAACAACTCCTTTTGTAAAAGTATGAATAATTTTTTTAAGATGGAGAGAAAGTTTTAAATCTCCACTTCCAATTCTTCTTCGAGAGATGAAACCGAATAGCCGTAGTCTTTGCTGAGGTCTGCCCATTCCGGATAAGCCTCAAAGAATAATGAACCCAAATTTTGCTTAAAACAAGCCTTCCTGTGGTATGTTCTCCAATTCCAAGAATCTATAAATGCTTTAATCATTTAAAATCTTTATTTTTGCATACTTTTTTATATAAATAGAAATTAAGATAATAAAATATTTCATGGAATTAGCTAAAAATTATCAGTCGGGAAGTGTAGAATCCAAATGGTATCAACATTGGATGGATAAAGGATACTTTAATTCTACTCCAGACGAGAGACCTGCATATACTATTGTAATGCCTCCACCAAACGTAACCGGTGTATTACACATGGGGCATGCCTTAAACAATACTGTTCAAGATATTTTAATCAGAAGAGCTCAGTCTCAAGGCTTTAATACTTGTTGGGTACCGGGTACAGACCATGCATCTATTGCAACAGAGGCCAAGGTGGTTCAAATGCTAAAGGAAAAAGGAATAGCTAAGGAAAATTTAAGCCGGGAAGAATTTTTAAAATATGCCTGGGAATGGAAAGAGGAATATGGAGGCATTATTTTGCAGCAACTGAAAAAATTAGGCTGTGCCTTAGATTGGAATCGTACCCATTTCACCATGGATAAGGACTATTATGAGACCGTTCTTAAAGTTTTTGTGGATTTATATGAAAAAGGGAAAATTTATCGTGGTGTAAAAATGATAAATTGGGATCCTCAGGCCTTAACGGCTTTGAGTGATGAGGAGGTGATTTTCAAAGAATCTAACTCTAAATTGGTATATATTAAATACCAACTTGAAAATTCTGATGAATACATAACCATAGCAACCGTACGCCCAGAGACTATTATGGGGGATACTGCTATTTGTGTGCATCCGGAAGACCCAAGATATGCCCATTTGAGAGGAATGCATGCTTTTGTTCCTTTAATCAACCGCCGCATTCCTATTATTTTTGATGATTATATCGATATGGAGTTTGGTACAGGTGCCTTGAAAGTTACACCGGCCCATGATATTAATGACTATAATTTAGGCCAAAAGCATCATTTGGAAGTGATTGATACCATCAATTCTAATGGAACTATGAGTGAAGCCGCTCAAATACATATAGGTGAAGACCGTTTTGCAGTGCGAAAAGCCATCATCAAAGAATTAGAAGAAGCAGGAAACCTGTTGAAGGTAGAAGATTATACGAACCAGGTAGGCGTTTCAGAGCGTACTGGCGCTGTGATAGAGCCTAAGCTTTCTATGCAATGGTGGTGTGATATGGAAGAAATGGCAGAGCCGGCATTGAGAGCCGTGATGGGAGAGGATATTGACTTTTTTCCGCCAAAATTTAAAAATCTTTACCGACATTGGATGACCAATATCAAAGATTGGTGCATCAGCCGTCAATTATGGTGGGGGCAACAAATCCCTGCTTGGTACGACAAAAAAGGAAATATTTATGTAGCTTTGAATGAAACCGAGGCACAAGAAAAGTTTTTGAAAGCCAATCCTGATGGAAACGTTTCTGAATTGAAAAGAGATGAAGATGTTTTGGATACTTGGTTTAGCTCCTGGTTATGGCCATTGCAAGTGTTTGAGTGGAATAAAGAAAGAGAATTAAATAAAGAATTACAATATTATTATCCTACCCAAACCTTAGTTACGGCTCCGGATATTATCTTCTTTTGGGTAGCAAGAATGATAATGGCAGGATATGAGTACACCGGCAATAAACCCTTTAGTCAGGTATATTTTACCGGATTGATACGAGATAAGCAAGGCAGAAAAATGTCGAAGCAATTAGGTAATTCTCCCGATTTGTTGCAGTTGATAGACCAACATGGTGCCGATGCGGTACGCTTTAGTGTGCTGATTTCTTCACCGGCAGGTAGTGATATTCTTTATGATGAAGCCTTTCTGGAGCAAGCCCGCAATTTTGAAAACAAAATGTGGAATGCTTTAAAGTTGATAAAAATGTGGGATAATAATCAAGATGGAAATCTTGGTGCAACACCTAATTTTGCAACAATTTGGATGCAGGAGCGAATCAAAGAAGTAGCTAAAACTATCGAGGTCTTGTTTAAGGAGTTTAGATTAAGTGAAGCCTTAAAAACAATATATTCTTTGATTTGGGATGATTATTGCTCTTGGTATTTAGAATGGATAAAACCGGAATATGGTAAAGCGATATCCTCTAGAGATTTGGAAGATGCTAAAGATGTTTTTGAGCAGTTGATACAACAATTGCATCCTTATATGCCATTTGTAACCGAAGAAATATATCATTTGTTGCGGGAACAACAGCAAGATTTGATGACCTTGCAAATACCGGAATACGGTACTGCAGATACCGCTATTTTGGAGGAGGGCAATTTATTGAAACAATTGATAACAGGCATTAGAGATGGCAGAAATAAAAATCAATTAAAGCCAAAAGATGTGGTTCAGTTGTTTGTTGAAAGCCAACAACCTGCCTTTTATAAAAAAATTGATATTATTTTAAAACATCAAGTAAACGCTAGCGAAATTTTGCAGTCTAAGTCTGGTGACGAGCAAGGGTTTGCATTGGTTGTCCAAAAAGAGAAAGTTTTTGTAGCATGTGAATTGGAAATAGATGCCGAGGCTCAAAAAACAAAAATGATAGAAGAATTGAATTACCTAAAAGGCTTTTTGGTGAGTGTGGAAAAGAAACTGTCTAATGAAAAATTTGTGGCAAATGCCAAACCTGAAGTTGTAGCCATAGAAAAGAAAAAGCAGGCCGATGCTCTTGAAAAAATTAAAGTTTTGGAAGAAAGTTTGGCGGTAATGTAATTATTTGCATAGCTTATTCAATAAATCTATTGTTAATATTTAATCGAAGGCTGGGTTTTTATTTTGAAAATGCTAAGTTTGAATAAAATTATTATGAAGAATATTTTGCTGAAAAAAACGTTTTTGCTTTTATTGAGTGTAACTGTAGTTTTGGGATATGTTTTTGCACAAAACAAGAGCAATGCCCCTAAAAAAGCAATAACTTATTTGAATGATAAAGTAACTCAATCTGGGGATATCACTGTAAAAGATTTTGTATCACTTATTCAAAGTCCTTTATGGGCAAAAGATTTAAGAGATAGTTCTTTTTTTCCTGTATATTCTTTCCGGTTTACCTATGCAGAAAGAGCATTGTATGAAGACCAGAATGGGAAGCCAATGATTTTTACAGATTATATGTTTTACAACTGCAAGAGTCAATTAGATTCTGCCATGTTGAAAGATGTTAAATCAAGAGTGAAACCTGGAGATACCGTTTTGATAGAGCAGGTGCAATTTATGAATCCAAAAATTAAAGGAAGTCTTTTGATGCCTAGTTCTTCTTTAAAATTAGTACTGAAAAAATAATATTTTATGAAAAAGTTGAGTTTAATTCTAATAGCAATATTTTCTTTTGTGCTTACCGCATTTTCAAAAGACGATAATAAGGTAGTTACTTGGAACGTTACCTTAAAAGCTTTGGGTAATAATACCTATCAAGTTAATGCCGAAGCAATATTAAAGGAAGGCTTTCATATTTGGGCTATGGATGCGGGTGGCGACGGCTCCTTAATTAATACGGAAATAACTTTTGATGATGCTGCAATAGAATGGGTAGATAAGACTTGGGAAAGCAGTAGAAAACCTATAACGGTAACCTATGACTTTATTGATGGAGCAGTGCATTATTTTGAAAAGAAGGTAGTATTAAGCAGAAAGTTTATTTCAAAAGAAGTCCCAAAAATTAAAGGAACAATAACTTTTCAGACTTGTAATGAGTCCATGTGTTTCCCTCCGGAAGATGTTTCTTTTGAAGTAAAATAATAATTTCTAAAATTTTTTTTGGTGCTAAAATCTATTATTTTAGTTGGTTTAGGTGGTGCCTTGGGAAGCATATCTAGGTTTCTGCTGAGTGAGTATATTTTTCTTTACAAGAAAAATCTTTTACCTCTGGCAACTTTCACCATAAATATTATGGGCTCTTTCTTAATTGGATTGATGTTGGCTTACTTGTTAAAAACTTCTGGAAATCAATCTTTGAAATTGTTTTTAACGGTGGGTTTTTGTGGAGGTTTTACCACTTTTTCTACCTTTGCTTTAGAGAATTTAAAGCTAATTCAATCCGGTCAATATGGATTGGCATTGGTGTATATCTTATTAAGTGTAGTTCTAAGTGTCTTGTTTGTTGCAATTGGCTTCAAATTGATGGCATAAGTGTTCTATTGTAAAATCTAAATAACAATAAGGTAAATTATCTTTATATTTGCAGGCTAAAATATAGAAATTGTATCGTTCGTTTTTTAAAAGATTTTTTGATTTTTCGGTTGCCCTTTTTGCTTTGATATTGCTTTCACCCATTATCATTATTGCGACAATCGCATTGTATATTGCAAATCAAGGTAAACCTTTTTTTGTGCAACAAAGACCGGGTAAGGGGGAGCAGATATTTAGTATTGTGAAGTTTAAAACTATGAATGATAGAAAAGATGCTAATGGGGAGCTATTGTCCGATGCTGTTCGATTGACACCCATCGGGCGATTTATAAGGAAAACCTCTATCGATGAGTTGCCACAATTATTTAATGTTCTGGTGGGAGATATGTCATTGATAGGCCCTAGACCATTATTGGTACAATATTTGCCACTTTATAATCCCGAGCAAAAACGCAGACATGAAGTACGGCCGGGCATTACAGGATGGGCACAAGTGAATGGTAGAAATGCCATTAGTTGGAAGCAAAAATTCGAGTATGATGTTTGGTATGTCGATCATTTGAGTTTTTTGATAGATATGAAGATATTTTTTAGAACCATAAAAAAAGTTTTTGTCCGTGAAGGTATCAGTCAAGAGGGACAAGCAACTATGGAATTTTTTAAAGGAGAATAAGCTTTATGAATAATATTTTAATCTGCTCTGCAGGTCAACGAGTTTCTTTGGTAAGAGCTTTTCAAAAAGAATTGAAGCTGATTTTTCCTGATGCAAAGGTCTTTACAGTTGATAATAACCCTTCCTTGGCTCCTGCCTGTCATGTTTCTGATGGTTATCAGAAAGTAAAAAGAGTTAATGAGGCTGGATATATTGATGAACTTATTAATATTTGTATTGAAAAAGGTATTAAATTGATAGTCCCTACCATTGACACTGAATTGAAGATCCTTTCAGAGCATCGGCAACAATTTTTAGAAAGAGGTATCATTCCAATTGTTAGTGATAATGATTTTGTTGAAAAATGTAGAGATAAAAGGTTGATAAATATATTTTTTCAGGAAAACGATATTGAAATACCCAGACCTATTGACAAAAACGCTCTTGAATTTCCTTTATTTTTAAAGCCTTATGATGGCTCTTTGAGTAAAGATATTTTTTTGATTCATAATAAAGAAGAATTAACAGATTACCATTTGAATCATCCAAAGTTGATGTTTATGGAGTATATACCTCCACAGTTATATTCAGAGTTTACGGTGGATGCGTATTATAACCAAGAAGGCGTTTTTAAATGTGCTGTTCCCAGAAAGCGAATCTTTGTTAGGGCAGGAGAAATTAACAAAGGGGTTACCAGTAAGAATCGACTTCTTGAAATAATAAAAGAAAAATTATCAATAATTAAAGGGGCTAGAGCTTGTTTGACCATGCAGTTTTTTATGCATAATGAAAATAAACGAATTGTTGCCATTGAAATTAATCCTCGATTTGGAGGAGGGTATCCTTTAAGTTATTTAGCGGGTGCAAATTTCCCTAAATGGATTATTGAAGAATATATTCAAGGAAAAGAAATTTGTCCTTTTGAAGGATGGGAAGATCAATTGTTGATGCTGCGATATGATGATGAAATTTTAGTACATGGATACAAGGAATAAATATATAGTTTTTGATTTAGACGATACCTTATATTGGGAAATCGATTTTCTTAAGTCTGCATTTCAAGAAATTGCTTCTCATGTAAGTCCTGAAGAAGGAATCTATGAAAAAATGTTAGCTTTATATGAAGCTAAAGAAAATGCCTTTGAGTTTTTAGAAAGCGTGTATCATTTCCCAAAAGAAAAGTCCCTTGAAATTTATAGAAACCATTTCCCTAGGATTGTTTTGAATGATGGTGCTTTAGTGTTGTTGAACCTATGTGAAAAGCATAATTATAAGATGGGATTGTTGACAGATGGGAGGTCTATAACCCAAAGGAATAAGATTAAAGCATTAAATATTGAACCCTATTTTGCTAAAATTATTATCTCGGAAGAGTTTGGTAGCACAAAGCCTAGTTTAGCTAATTATGAAATTTTTTTAGAGGACGAAAGGCAAGGCGATAGTCAATTTTATTATATTGCAGACAATCCTTCAAAGGATTTTGTTAGTGCAAATCAATTAGGTTGGAATACCATTTGTTTAATAGGAAATGAGAAAAATATTCATCCTCAATCTTTCGATTTTAATACTGTATTTTTGCCAAAATATAAGGTCAATAACTTTGAGGAGATAATAGGTCTATTGTTTCCTGGTTTGGTTATGGAAAAAAGTTTAATAGATTTACAATGAGCGGATATAAAGAAATGAAATATTATGTGCAACACTACCCTCAGTATTTAAGTGAAGGGTTGTCAATAGGTACACAAGTTAAAATAAGAAAGGAAAACTATAAATTTCCTATACAGAATATTGTTATTACAGGATTAGGAGGAAGCGGTATAGGTGCCGAAATGGTGCAGGATTATCTTGCTCCTTCTTTAAATATTCCAATTGTTATTGGAAAAAATTATCACTTGCCCAATTTTATTAATGAGAATAGTCTGGTAATAGTTAGTTCTTACTCTGGTGATACAGAAGAAACATTAACAGCCTTTAAGGAGGCTAAAGACAAGAATGCTCAGATGGTATGTGTTACGTCTGGAGGAAAGTTGAAGGACTTAGCCGAAAGTAATAACTTAGATATTGTCTTATTGCCTGGTGGAATTCCTCCAAGAGCCTGCGTCCCCATTTCTTTTTCTCAAATTTTATTTGTTTTAAATCAATTGGATTTAATAGGAAATGATTTTATTGAGGAAATCGAAAATGCAAGATTACTTATTGAAAAAGAAAATCAAAATATTCAGGAAGAGGCAAAAAATATTGCACAAGATATTCTTGGAAAGATTCCGGTAATATATGGCAATCAATGTGTACAGAGTGTGCTTACAAGGTGGAGACAGCAACTCAATGAAAACAGTAAAATTCTAGCTTGGGAAAGGGTGCTTCCTGAGATGAATCATAACGAATTAGTAGGGTGGAAGGATAAAAATGAAGATTTATCGGTATTGTTTTTGCATACAGGATTTGAAAGTCAAGCCATAAAGAATAGATTTGATATTTGTAAAGAAGTAGTAGGAGCAAAAGCGTCTAATATAATTAATATTTATGCTAAAGGGGATAGCTTTTTATCTGTAGCCTTATATCTTACCTACCTTGGAGATTGGTTAAGTGTATATTTAGCAGATTTGAGAGGTGTTGATGCGGTAGAGGTAGAAGTGATTAATTATTTGAAAAAATCTTTATCAGAAAGAGCACAATAATATAATATAGAATATTATGGAAATGGAAGAAAGACCTTGGGGTAGGTATTATGTTTTAGAAGACGAAAAAACTCATAAAGTTAAGAGAATAGTAGTTGATTCTGGGAAAAGGTTAAGTTATCAATACCATCACCATCGGTCAGAGATATGGACGGTAATTGCTGGCGAAGCAACAATAACCTTGGATGGTGTAATTTCTACTATTGGACCAAGTGAGGTCTTCAGGGTGCCTCAAATGGCTAAACATAGGTTAGAAAATAAAGGAAAAGACCCTTTGATAATAATTGAAATTCAGTATGGTAGCTATTTTGGGGAGGATGACATTATTCGTTTGGATGATGATTTTAATAGAGCATAATAAGTTAGGCATATTTAAAAAAATTGAAACATTGAAGGTTGCGGTGTTTTTGCCAAGGCAAAAACACCGCAACCTTTTTTAATTGACCTGATTTTTAGTCTTTTAATTGTAAAAAAACAAGTACCTTTGTATATCCTTATGGATTAACTTTTTTCTTGAAACAAGTAATTGTTATGGCAATAATAGAAGATGACGACTTAAACCCAAAATGTAGTAATTGTGCCAATCGTTTTACAAACGTATTTTGTAAAATGAAGTACGATGCGATGCAAGGAATTGATAAGGAAAAGGTTTGCACCAGATATAAGAAGGGAGAAGTTATTTTTAAAGAAGGCTCTATTCCATTTGGAATTTATTGTTTAAATAAAGGAAAAGTAAAGCTTTCTAAGACTGGAGATGATGGTAAAGAGCAAATTGTAAGATTGTATAGACCAGGTGACCCATTTGGTTACCGTTCCCTGTTTAATGAAGGCAGGTATAATGCAAGTGCTATTGCAATAGAGGACTCAAACGTTTGCTTTGTACCTAAAGAGTTATTTGTCGGAATTATTGGAAAAGATAGTGAATTGGCCTTTGAAATGTTGAGGTTGTTATCAGAAGATTTACGGAAAGCTGAATCTCATATCACAAATTTGGCTCAGAAACCAGTAAGAGAACGTGCTGCCGAAGCCTTATTGTTTATTCAAGAAACTTATGGTTTTGAGGCAGATGGAATAACTATCAACGCTGCATTTAGTAGAGAAGACATCGCAAATATTGTAGGTACTGCCACAGAAACTATCATCCGCGTACTTTCTGATTTTAATAAAGAAGAGGTGGTAATGCTTAAAGGTAAGAAGATATTAATTATCGACATGGCAAAATTGATAAAAATTGCTAATACCTTCTCTTAGGGCATTTTTTTATATTTTTTCCCCTTAAAACTGATATAAATCATAAATATCTATTAATTCCGTCATTTATTATTTTCTTAGAATGCTTGACCTTTGCGTGGTAGATTCTATAAATATGGGAAAGGATATATTAAATCAAGATTGGACAGCAGTAGAAATAAAAGAAAAAATTAATACGATTAAAGATCATTTATTTCCAAGCTTTTTTTTGCTACTCGAAACTTTAGGCAAAGAGATTGTTCAGTATATCCCTACACCGATAGTTGAAAGTGCAATGAATACTGCTAATGATATTCATAATCATTGCGAACGTCTTTTTTTTAAAGAAAAATTAATCTTATTACCCTATTTGATAAAGGTGATTAATGAAGGGCAATCTAACCAAGGCGGAAAAACTATTGGCTTGGTAATAGAAGAAACTAAGAAAATACAACAAATGATTACTTCCTTTAAATCAAACTTTAGCCAATTATCAAAAAAAATGAATAAAGAAGAGGATGCTGATAAAGTACTTCCAACAATTGAAGCATTAGAGGAATTGTGGCAAGTGTTAGCCAATGAAAAATATATAGTTTTTAATAGCTTTACAAAAGGATAGTTTTTTGATGTTAAAAATAGATTTAAAAACAAATTGTTTTCATTGTGGAGATGCTTGTGAAAAGCAGTTGATTGAATTTAATGAAAAATCATTTTGTTGTCAAGGCTGCCTCAATGTTTACCAAATATTAAATCAAAATAATTTAGAAGATTATTATTGTTTAAATACAACTCCAGGAAACAAAACCGATATTCTACCTTCAGAAAAATTTGCTTTTTTAGACGAAGAAAGCACCATTACAAAAATACTCTTATTTAAAAATAAAGAACAGGCTCAGGTCGATTTTTATTTACCTCAAATGCATTGTAGCTCTTGCTTATGGCTCTTAGAAAGCCTAGCCAAGGTTAATGAAAATATTATTGATTCCAGAGTAAGTTTTAATACCAAAACCGTAAAAATTACCTTTAAAATAGACGCATTGAGCTTACGGCAATTAGCCGAACTATTAGCTCATATTGGTTATGAACCCTTAATAGATTTGAATGAAAGCAAAGGAAATTCAAACAAATACAGTTCAAAGCGGTCTTATTTAAAATTGGGGATTACCGGGTTTTGTTTTGCAAATATTATGATGCTTTCCTTTCCGGAATATTTGGGCTTTGATCCCCAAACACAACCCGATTTGGCAAGAGCTTTTAAATTTACGAATGTACTGTTATCCTTGCCGGTAGTTTTTTATGGTGCAAAAGAGTTTTTTGTCAATGCCTGGTACAGTTTCCGTCAAAAATATTTGAATATTGATGCTCCTATTGCTTTGGCGGTAGGTGTTACTTTTTTAAGAAGTCTATATGAAGTGTTTACACAAACAGGTGCAGGATTTTTTGATAGTATGGCGGGTATAGTGTTCTTCATGCTTTTAGGACGAACCATTCAAAATAGAAATTATACTACCTTAAAATTCAATAGAGATTATAAATCTTATTTTCCAATAGCAGTGAGCAAGATAGCGGTTAATGGGGAATCTACCCTTGTAAAGCTGGAGTCTATACAAGAAAATGATGTATTGCGTATTCATCATCAAGAAGTTATTCCAACAGATTGCTTGCTGTCTAAGGGCAATGGTAAGATTGATTATAGTTTTGTTACCGGAGAGGCTCAACCGGAATTGGTCAATAAAGCAGAAATTATTTATTCAGGCGGTAGAAATGTGGGAGAGAGTATCGAAGTTGTGGCCATTAAATCTTTTAATCAAAATAGCTTTACCCAACTTTGGAATAACAAGATATTTGACAAGAAAGCTAATGAGAAAGATAGCCGGATAACGATAATAAGCAAGTATTTCTCAATTGTGGTTTTTATCATTTCTTTTTCTGCTTTTCTATATTGGAAATTTCAAGGAAATTCATTATTGGCTTGGCAGTCGGCAACCGCAGTGTTGATTATTGCCTGTCCATGCGTTTTGCTGTTAGCCGCTTCATTTACTAATGGTTATCTATTGGAAAGATTCTCAAAGGTGGGCGTATATTTGAAAAACTCCTCTGTCCTTGAAAGTCTTACTAAAATAAATCATATTGCTTTTGATAAAACGGGAACTATTACAGAGCCTAATGCCTCTAATATAAAAGTGGAACAAATGGATCTGACAGAAGAGGAGCTTTCAATAGTTTTGTATATCCTTTCTCAAAGTATTCATCCTTTAAGCCGTTCTATCGTTCAATATTATAATTCGGAAAACTTAAAAGTTAACTTTCATTCCGAGGTTAAAGAAATACCCGGTAAGGGTCTTGAATCGTGGATAAATGATGTTTACTATAAAATAGGAAGTGTCTCCTTCACTGGTGCTACTGTAAATGATGGGGCAACAAGAGTGATAGTCTCCTTAGATGGTATTATTAAAGCCAAATTCTTTTTTGAAATAGTTTTAATGCCGGGAACAGAAATATTAATGAAGCGTCTTTCTTCTCAGTATGGCTTGTCCTTGATTAGTGGCGATAACACTTCATCTATGCAGCAGCTGCAGCCACTTTTTGGGGGACAAGAGCATTTGCATTTCCACATGAAACCAGAAGATAAATTAGATTTTGTAAAAGAAAAACAAAATCAAGGGAATGTAGTAATGATGATAGGAGATGGTTTGAATGATGCCGGAGCTTTACAACAGAGTAACGTAGGAATTTCGGTGGTTAAATCTGCTTTTGCTTTTAGTCCTTCCTGTGATGTCATTATGGATGTGCATAAACTTCAATATTTGCCTTTGTTTTTAAAATGGGCAAAAGCAGGGAGTAAATATATTAATTTGGCCTTTGCCTATGCCGTTATTTTTAATTTAATTGGATTAGGCTTTGCATTGACCGGGAAATTAGTACCCTTAGTGGCGGCAATTATTATGCCTTTGTCTTCATTGGGTATTATCCTAATTGCTTATTTAGGGATCCGCTCCCTACCAAAGATTCAAGAATAATTATTACTATTTTCTATATAACATGACGAAAGTCATGTTATTTGCTAATAAATCACATACCAAATGTTAGATAATTGTCATTATTTTGCATTTTAACGTTAATAAATTTAACAAATCATGGGGGTGGTTATTTTTCTTTTGTGTGTTTCCTTGATTGTAGCCTTAGTTTTTCTACTGAGCTTTATCTGGGGTGTGAAGTCAGGACAGTTTGAAGATGACTATTCACCTGCACATAGAATCTTTTTTGAAGATAAAATTGAAAATAAAAACGAAGTAAAATCTAATAAAAACAAATAAGTATTATGGTTCAAAAAGAACAATTTTATTACGACAATAAGATAGTGAAGCAATTTGGAATTGCTACTATAGTCTGGGGAATCATTGGTATGCTGGTAGGCTTGTATGCCGCATTAGAAATTGCATTCCCGTCTCTAAACTTTGGAATTTCCTATATTTCATTTGGGAGGATTAGACCTATCCATACGAATGCTGTTATTTTTGCATTTGTGGGTAACGCAGTTTTTGCAGGCTCCTATTACATCTTTCAAAGAGTTTTGAAAACAAGGATGTATAGTGATTTGTTAGGGAAATTACATCTTTGGGGATGGCAATTAATAATAGTTTTAGGTGCCATTTCCTTATCCTTAGGTTATACAACCAGTAAGGAATATGCCGAATTGGAATGGCCTATTGATATCATGATTACCCTCGTTTGGGTTATTTATGGTATTAATATGGTAGGTACCATGCTAAAGCGTAGAGAAAGACATATGTATGTTGCAATATGGTTCTTTATTGGTACTTGGGTGGCAGTTGCTATGTTGCATATTGTTAACTCTTTGGCTGTTCCTTATTCTTCCATGGGAAGTTATAGTGCTTTTGCAGGAGTAAAAGATGCTTTGGTACAATGGTGGTATGGACACAATGCCGTAGCATTTTTCTTGACTACTCCTATGCTAGGCTTAATGTATTATTTTGTGCCAAAAGCCGCAAACAGACCGGTTTATTCTTACCGTTGGAGTATTATCCACTTCTGGGCTTTAATCTTTATTTATATTTGGGCTGGTCCTCACCACCTTTTATATACAGCTTTACCTGCTTGGGCTCAAGTTTTAGGTACCGTTTTTAGTATTATGTTGATTTTGCCAAGTTGGGGTGGTATGTTGAATGGATTGTTTACTATTCGTGGTGCCTGGGAAAATGTGAAGACAGACCCAATCTTGAAAATGTTTATTGTAGCATTAACTTGTTATGGTATGGCTACCTTAGAAGGACCTTTGTTGTCTATCAAATCTATTAATGCTATCTCTCACTATACAGATTGGACTGTTGCTCACGTTCACGTTGGTGCCTTAGGGTTTAATGGATTCTTAATCTTCGGTATGCTTTATTGGTTGATTCCAAAAATGTGGAATACGGAATTGTATTCTAAAAAACTTGCCAATACTCACTTCCTGATAGGTACAGTAGGTATCCTATTGTATGCTATTCCTTTATATTGGGCAGCGTTTACACAAAGCATTATGTGGAAACAATTTACAGAAGCCGGGCAGTTGAAATATCAATTCTTAGAAACTGTAACACATATTCTTCCTGCCTATATATTACGTGCAGTAGGAGGTACGTTTTATGTGTCCGGAGCAATTTTAGCAGCTTATAATTTAAGAAAAACTATTTTAAAAGGTTCTTTCCAAGATAATGAATTGGCAGAAGCGGTTTCTTATAAAGCATTGCCAAAACCTGAAGATATTAACGAAAAAACTTACTGGCATAATAGAATTATCGAACGTCGTCCTATCTTATTAACAGTGTTAAGTTTAGTTGCTGTTGGGATTGGTGGTTTAGTAGAGCTAACTCCTTCCTTATTAGTGGATAAAGATATTCCTGTAATTAATGCAGTGAAGCCTTATACAGCTTTAGAATTGGCGGGTAGAGATATTTATGTGCGTGAAGGGTGTTATACTTGCCACTCGCAAATGATTCGTCCTTTCCGTGATGAGATAGCCCGTTATGGGGAGTACTCTAAAGCTGGTGAATTTATTTATGACCGTCCTTTCCAATGGGGTAGTAAGCGTACAGGTCCGGATTTACATCGTATTGGAGGTAAATATCCAGATTCTTGGCACTATACCCACATGGATGACCCTCAAAGTACTAGTGCCGGAAGCTTGATGCCTGCTTATCCATGGTTACTTGAAAATAAAATTAATAATACCCATTTGCCAAGCAAAATAAAAACTTTACAATCTCTTGGAGTTCCTTATCCTGCTGGTTACGACCAAAAGGCTTTGGATGATTATGATAAGCAAGCTCAAGAAGTAGTAGCACGACTTAAAAAAGAGAATATTAAAAGTGCAAGTGCGGATAAGGAAATTATTGCTTTAATCGCTTATTTGCAAAGGTTGGGTACTGATATTAAGAAGTTAGATACCGGAGATAAGGATAAAATTTCTGCAGCATTTTAAAAAATTGAAATAATGAAATTTGCAAATTATTTAACCAAAATTGAGAATGTAGCCATCTATCCGATTATTTCTTTAGTAATTTTCACGGCAGTTTTCTTAATAGTATTATTATATGTTTTCACTTCAAGTAGAAAACAAATGGATAAAAATTCAAATATTCCTTTGGACTAAAAAATAATTTTTATGAATATAAAATATAAAAAACAGTTTTTGACTTTTGCCGGTGTCATGCTGGCAGCATTACCGTATAGTGCCTTTGCTCAAGAAGCAACTACAGCCGCAGCTGCAACTCCTGCTCCGGCTATGGACAGCCTTGAAACCGCTCGTTACGTATTAGTAGGATTGGCCTTGCTGCTATTAGGAGTGATTTTTGTATTAACTAAGGTCGTTGGTGCAGGTATGATGTTGAGAAAAAAACAAGTATTAAAAAGCAGAAAAAATAATAGCTTAAAGGCATCTGTAATTTTGGCATTATTCTCTTTAAGCTCGCTTTCTGTGTTTGCTCAAGAAGCAACAGAAGAAGCAAAAGCAGTAGTGGTTGAAGAGCCGGGTTTTGTAGAAAGCCTCTTTGCAGTATATCCTACTGATATTTGGGTTACTATTCTGGTAATATTGATTGAAATTGGTGTGATATTTTCCTTGCTTTCCTTACAAATGAAATTGTTAAGAGAGTCAAAGAGGAAAGCTATTGTTGCCTCAGAAGAAGAACATTTGCCTTGGTGGGGTAAATTATTTGATAAATTGGGGGCCAATAATTCTAAGGTAGATATTGAAAAATTAGATTTAAAACACGATTATGATGGTATTCGTGAGTTAGATAATAATATCCCTGGTTGGTGGAAATTGGCATTTGCCGGTACTATATTAATTTCAGTGATTTACTTTGGAAGATTTTTAACCGGTAGCCTTCCCGATCAAATCAATGAGTTGGAAGTAGCACAGCAAAAGGCAGAAGTACAAATGGCAGCCTATTTGGCAAAATCTGGTGGTAATGTGGATGAAAACAGTGTGACCATGTTGGATGCTGCCGGCATTGCTAAGGGAGCTACGCTATATGAGAAAAACTGTGTAGCCTGTCATGGTGCCAAAGGGGAAGGTGGTATAGGCCCTAACCTTACTGATGAATATTGGTTGCACAAAGGAAGTATAAAAGATGTATTTTATAGCATAAAATACGGTTGGCCAGAAAAAGGGATGAAAGCCTGGAAGGATGATTTTTCTCCAATTCAAATGGCAGAATTAGCTAGCTTTGTAGAATCATTGAAAGGTACCAATCCTCCAAATGCAAAAGCTAAAGAAGGTGAACTGTTTGAAGAAGGTGCAACTGCCGCTTCAACAGCAACCACACCGGCAACGGAAACGACAGAAACAAAATAAAAATTAAATAGATTACAATGAAGGACGAAGAATATTATATCCCCGAACATTATGGAAATAAAGTTTCAACAGTAGATAACGAAGGGAAAAGGAAATGGATATATGCTTTTCAACCTAAAGGGAAATATTATAATCTTAGGACTTATGTAACTTGGGGCTATTTAGCCTTATTATTCGGATTGCCATTTATTAAAGTAAATGGTAATCCGATTTTTATGTTTAATATTCCTGAGGGGAAATTTATTCTGTTTGGTCAGTTGTTTCTCCCTCAAGACTTTATGATTCTTGGAATTGCCATGCTATTGGCATTGGTATTTATCATTGTTTTTACCCTGCTTTTTGGAAGGATATTTTGTGGCTGGATCTGTCCTCAGACTATTTTCTTGGAAATGATGTTCCGGAAAATTGAATTTTGGATTGAGGGACCGGCACATAAGCAAATGGCAATTGCTAGAAAAAAAGAAAAGCCTAATGATTATTATATAAGAAAGGCGGTGAAACATGTGCTGTTTTTCCTGCTTTCCTTTATTATTGCCAATACTTTCTTGGCATATATCATTGGGGTAGATGCATTGTATAAAATAATTACAGAACCCGTTGGCGATCATCTTGTTGGTTTTTTAGCCATTATAGGATTTACTTTAGTGTTTTATTTTGTTTATGCTTATGTAAGGGAAATCGTTTGTACCGTTATTTGTCCTTACGGTAGATTGCAAAGCGTTTTGATGGATAAAAAATCAGTAGCCGTTGCTTATGATTACAATAGAGGGGAGCCAAGAGGTAAAAAGCGTAATAAAGCCGATGAAGAAGAATTAGGTGACTGTATTGATTGTGGGATGTGTGTGAATGTATGTCCTACCGGGATTGACATTCGAGATGGTTTACAAATGGAATGTGTAAACTGTACCGCCTGTGTGGATGCTTGTAATATGATGATGCGTAAAGTGGGTAAACCCGAATATCTGATTACTTTTGCAAGCGAACAACAATTGGAAACCAATACTGTCGGAAGCAAAAAGCTGGATTTAAGGGGAAAGTTATTATTAACCTTGTTGATAGTATTGTCCTTAGCCTTTACCAGCTTAATAGCTACCCGTTCCAAATTTGATGCTACCGTAATGAGAGTTCCTGGACAGTTATACCAAGAACATCCTGATGGCACAGTGACTAATTTATATAAAATAAAAGTGGTAAGTAAAGCTGCACAGACACTTCCATATCGGTTAAAAGTAGAGGAAGAAGGTGTTAAAATTGAATATGTTGGACAGCATTTAGATTCGTTGAAAACAGGGGTGCATTCCGAAGAAACTTTCTTTGTCAGAATGCCGGCAGATAAGATTAAAGGTAGAAAAACTTACTTGCACATCCAAGTGATGTCTGGTGACAAGGTAATACAGACTAAGGACGTTTCTTTTTTGGCAGGTTATTAAAAGTAATTGGTATGATAAAATTTTTTAAAAATCCGGGGAATGTAATAATTTCCGGTTTCGTGTTTTTTGCTTTAGCAATGCTTTTCTTGGTCTGGAAATCAATGCAGGTAAAGTTTGATATGGCTGTTGAAGGGGATTATTATCAGAAAGAACAAAGCTATAATCATCAGTTAGAAGCCCAAAAGAATGGAGAAGATTTAGGTGTAGCGTTTAACTTTAAGACTGATGGTAATAAACTGACACTTCATATTCCTGAAAACCTAAGTAATAGTTTAGAAAACGGTACGGTAGAGTTTTATTGCCTATCCGATTCAAAAAACGATACGAAACAATTAATACAAAAGCAGCCTTCCGGTACTTTCATTTTTGATAGATCAACAGTTGCTCCCGGAAAAAATTATATAGTCAAAGTTTTGTTTTCAATATCCGGGAAAGATTATTATAAAGAGTTTAAAATGCTTTAAGTAATTTTTAATGGAACTACCATGAATATATTAGTTTTTGTTTCTTCTTTTTTGTTAGGCATTGGTAGCAGTTTGCATTGCTTGGGGATGTGTGGTCCTTTAGTGATGGCAGTTCCTTTTCCGGCTAATAGAAGAAGCAATAGCACCAAACTACTTTATTTTTTAGGAAAAGCTATTGCTTATGGCAGTTTGGGTGCGATTATTGGTATATTCGGATTAAAGGCAATCTGGGGTTCTGCACAGCAATATGTCTCCATATTTGCAGGTGTATTTATCTTATTAATGGTGTTATTCCCATTATTATTTGTCAAAAAGGTAAAATTCCCTTTTCAGAAATATTTTCAAAGAATATTTAGTCGAATAAAAGATAATCCTAAATGGTATCATTTTTTTCAATTAGGCTTTTTGAATGGCTTGCTCCCTTGTGGTATGGTGTATATTGCTTTGACGGCAGCATTGGCAAGTGGCAGCCCTTTAGAAGGGTTTATTGCAATGGTATTGTTTGGTATTGGCACCACACCTGTCTTATGGGTTGTAGCTGCTGTAAAAGGTAAAATTACGCCTAAGCTTCAAGTTAAGCTGAAGCCGGTTAGTATGGGTTTGTCTGTTGTCGTAGGGCTATTATTAATTTTAAGAGGTCTAGGATTAGGTATTCCCTTTATTAGTCCAAAAATGGACACTGCAGCCGGAGCTAAACAAGCCTGTTGCTCTAAATCCACCGCTGCTCATCAGCATTGAGTTTTAAGGGTATAAGATAAAGTTTTGGACAATCTTATCATAAATAA
Source organism: Edaphocola sp. (assembly GCA_035444785.1). Lineage (GTDB taxonomy): Bacteria > Bacteroidota > Bacteroidia > Chitinophagales > Chitinophagaceae > Edaphocola. The sequence goes on from DAOMPL010000041.1 coordinate 19,388, forward strand.
TTAATATTTATATTTATATTGTAAAACACAATATTGTTTAAGGATATTTTAGTCGTAAATTAGCCTATCATTAATCTGAAAATATAATAAATATGGCTCAAGAAGAAATATTTGGCCCTCAAAGATTAGGGCCGTTAACTCCATTGGTAGGAGAGTGGGAAGGCAATGTAGGTATAGATTTATCATATCATAATGAAGATGATATTACCTCTAAAACTTCATATTTTGAAAAGGCATGGTTTAAACCTATACCTAAACAAACTAATGGGAAACAAAATTTAGAGGGTTTATTATATTCCTCCAAAGCTTGGCGGCATGGAGAGGAAGCCATGGATCCTTTTCACGATGAAATCGGATTTTTATTATGGGACAAAGAAAGGGAAACGGTAATCCGTTCAGTAGTTTTTGGTCGGGGAATTGCCATTCAGGCGGGTGCAAAGGCAACAGCTCAATCCAAAGAATTTCATTTTAAGGCAACACCTGGAGATCCTGCCTTTGGTATCCTTCAGAACCCCTATTTATTAGAACGTGCTGCCCTTGTTGGTTTTGATAGTACTTTTAAATTTAACGATGATGGCACTTTTACTCATTCTTCAGATTTAGTTTTGAAGCTTGCCGCATTAGGTGATAAAGAAATGCATCATACAGATATCAATACTTTGCATTTAGTAAAAAGATATCATCCTGGTAGTGAATTTCAATAGTTTTAGTTAAGGGATAAATACAAAAAAGAGTTTACATGGTTGGTAAACTCTTTTTTTGTGTAATATCCTTTATCTTTTTGTTTACACGAAAGCGAAATTTTTTATTGATCAAATAAGTTTTTAAAGAATGAAGGGACATGGTAGTGATTCAAAATCTTTTAAAGAACCCAAAGCACAATTCTGGAAGATAGTTTCCTATCCCCTTAAACTTAATGAGGAATTAATCCAAGTTTGTAAAATAAATTTTTAGGCTTTTGGTAAAGAAAATATTTTTGTAATGTGCTCTAATTTTGAAAAATTAAGAAGTAGTTTTCTAAACTATTCCTTTTTCTGCCTTCCACTTCTGAATTCCATATCCCGGTACCACATGCTTTTCGCTTCGATAAGAAGAACGAACTAATGGTCCGCTTTCTACATAGTCGATACCCATTTTATACCCTTCCTCTCTATAAAAAGCAAACTCGTCAGGATGAATAAAACGTGCTACAGGTATATGTTTTGGAGAGGGTTGCAAGTATTGCCCAATGGTAATCACATCGACACCATTATCTTTTAAATCCTGCATGGTTTGCAATACTTCTTCTTTTTCCTCACCCAAACCCAGCATAATACCACTCTTAGTACGCACTCCGGCATCATGTAAATTTCTTATTACTTCTAAACTCCTATGGTATTTTGCTTGAATTCTAACTTTTCTGGTTAATCGTTCTACGGTTTCTACGTTATGTGAAATCACTTCCGGGGCCACTGCAATAACATTGTTTAAGTTTTCTACATTTCCTTTAAAATCAGGTATTAATGTTTCTAAAGTAGTGCTGGGATTTAACGCTTTTACTGCTTTTATGGTATTGGCCCAAATGATAGAACCACCGTCTTTCAAATCGTCTCTATCCACAGAAGTAATTACTGCATGCTTCACTTTCATAAGATGAATAGCCTCGGCCACTCTTTGAGGCTCATCCCAATCCACAGCTCCAGGACGACCGGTAGCTACTGCACAGAAGCCACAACTTCTGGTACAGATATTACCCAAAATCATAAAGGTAGCCGTGCCTGCACCCCAACATTCTCCCATATTAGGACAGTTACCACTTTCACAAATGGTATGCAATTTATGGGTATTTACCAAGCCTCTAACATGCTTATACTCAGGACCAGTAGGCAATTTCACCCTTAACCAATTGGGTTTTTTGGGTTTACCATTGATATAAGTTACTTCAGTTTCATCAATCAGGGTTTCTTTGGGTAAGTGAGTCATACTAAAACTATTTTAAAAAATAATTCAAAAAGAATCAATTATTTCAATTTGTCAAATAATGGTCAGCAAAGATAACAAAAACTTTATCAGTATTAATTTTTCTATTTTTTCCAACCTAATTCCAAACCTATATAAGCATTAAAGAAAAAAGGCTTGGGATTCTGAAATGCCATTTGGTATATCTTTTGAGAATAAACTTCGGCAACTAAGCCTACTGCTAGACCAGAAACTACTTTTCTCTTTTGGGCAAAATCAAACACTAATCCTGAGCGGACATAAAAGCCCGGATTCACTTTTAGCTCATTCCAGCCTTTTCTAAATCCTTCTGCACCTGTAAATCGAATGCGACTCAATTCATTAGCAAGATTTTGTTGTTCAGGATCAATCAAATAATATCCACCATCAGAAAGAAAATAATATGGTTTTAGCAAAGCCAATGAAAGACCGGCATTGGTATTCCAATGAATGGAATAAGAAGAAGGCTCTGCATGTCCTGCGATTAAATATTTATAGCCCACACCAATTTTAGTCATATAGAAATTATTTATTTTTCCAAACTTTATCATATCTCTAGATAACCCGGCTAAAAACAAAGTTGAACTAGGCGGATTGTTGCCGGAGTTAGGAAAAATTCTTTTTTCTTTAGGATGATATCGCTCTCCTACTTCCAATTGAAAATATAATAAATTATAAAAACGGTCTATTTCAGTTTTACTGCCCTCATTATTTTTAATGATTCCATAATTAAACTGTACACCAAATCCATCGGATGCCAATATTGCACCAAATGAATGCGCTCTACTCAAAGTTTTAGGCATCTTCACCTTTGGAGTTTCAGTTTGAGTATTTACAATTGTTACAGAATCCGGTATCCTGTTTCTGTATTTCATTTTCTTTATTTGAGCTTCAACAGGCGATTGAAACAACAATAAAAACGGTATTATTAAAAAAAATCTTAGTCCTTTTCTCATAAAGTCTGAATTATCTTTGTAAATTTATAAAAAAATATTCAAAATGACTTCAAAAATAATTTATAAAGGCGATTTACGCACAGAATCTATCCATTTAGCCTCTAATACCATAATAGAAACCGATGCTCCGTTGGACAATAATGGAAAAGGAGAAAAATTTTCTCCTACGGATTTAGTGGCTACAGCTTTAGGAAATTGTATGCTTACCATTATGGGGATTGCTAGTAACACCCACCATATCAATATTGTAGGAACTGAAGTAGGGATAACAAAAATTATGGCAAGCAACCCAAGAAGGATAGGAAAAATAGAAGTGGAAATGGATATTAAAGGACAAAGTGCGTATTCTGACAAGGAAAAGGCAATATTGAAAAATGCTGCACTCACTTGCCCGGTATTTTTAAGTCTCCATCCGGATTTAGAAAAAGTAGTCCAATTTTCATTTAATGGTGTTCAAGAGCATTAATCATAACAAAAAATAAATAATATCGTCAAAGTCATTGTTTAAACAAAAATACAATCAATTCAGGGAAAGAATAAGTAAGGAAATTATAGAACCTGCATGGGGATGGGGCTTTAGGGTTGCCATGGGAATAATATTGCCAATAATGTTGAGTATGCTTACGGGCGATCTGCATTATTTTTGGATGATAATCGGTGCAGAAACTGTTTCTTTAATCGACTTAAAAGGGACTGCGGGGATGCGGACCAGACTGCTGCTTGCAGCATTAATATTTTCAATCCTATTCACCTGGATTGGAGGGCTGGTAGCAAGCTCAATGTTCTGGACTATAATACTTATTATTCCGGTTGCATTTGCATGCGGTCTGATGAAAAACCTTGGAGACTGGGGCTTGGCAATGGCATTAAACATTTATTTGAGTTATTTGATATCTTCCAATTATCCGGCAGAAGATTGGGCTAGCCTTAATATTAGAGCAGGCTTTACCGCTTTGGGAGGAGTTTGGGCCATCATCATCGGCATATTTAGTTTTTCTTTCTTACCACAAGGACAACCCTACAGAAGAACTATTGGACAGATTTGGTTGGCATTAGAACAATTAACCAGATTAGTAGCCAACAATTGGGACAAAAACGAAAAACACAGCTCCATCCGAACTATATATTTAAAAGAACAAGAAATCAGGAAAGCATTAGACAATTCCTTGGTACAGTTTACCAGTAATTTTCAGGACAAAAACAAAAGCCATAAACTTGAATATGCTAGAAAATGTGCAGCTTTGGCAAGTCTTCAAATTATTAATATTTCAGAACACTCCAACAATCTGTTACAAAAAATACCCGGTATTACTTTTAAAGAAAAAATGACCGCTGTGCTAAGAGTGATGGAGCAGATAGCCAATAGAATGGGCTTATTCCTATACACAGATCATAAAGAAGAAATATTAATATTAAAAACAAGGTTTGAAAGACTAGAGCAGTTAGAAAAACAAATTAAAGAACTACCCGAAAGTATAGAAAAGGAAACAACCAGCATTCTAATACATATCAACCGTTTCAAAATATTATCAAAGCTATCCTTGGAAACCCTTTCAGAAAATATAAAAAAAGACAAAGCCACTTATTATCAATATTCCTTCATCCAACTATTAAACATACTGCATCCAAAGTATTTATTCTATAATATCAAACAGTTTTTAAGGTTTGATAGTCTTACATTCAAGTATGCTTTAAGAATGGCTTTGGCAGCAGGAGTTAGCTATTGGGTGGGCTTTATCTCTATGGCTCATCACAGCTATTGGATGCCTATGACCACCATTATTGTAACCCAACCTTTTTTTGGGGCAACACTAAAAAAAGGTATCCAAAGGAGTATTGGCACTATTGGTGGGGTATTAGCAGGAGCATTAATTTTGATGTTGCCCTTTACAGAAATCACCAAATATCTGCTGATTTTAGGTGGAGCCGTATTAATGATTTACAACCTAAAAAAGAATTATTCTTGGGCAGCATTTTTCATCACTTTCTTCTTGATAGGTTTAGTAGCTTTAAGGGATGATTTCTCTTTGGGAATGGTTCAGGAAAGATTGTTGGCAACATTTGCAGGTGGTGCCATTTCTATAGCTTTTGCCTTTTTCTTTTTCCCTACTTGGGATAAAAAATTACTGCCGGAATATATATTACAGGCTATCTCTGATAATTATTTCTTCTTTCTTAAAATATTTTATACAACAGAAACGTTAGATAATGCAAAAGCATGGATCTATTATAAAATGAAAGCAGAGACTGCAAATAGCAATGCTTACGATTCTTTAAACAGATATAACAGTGAACCAAAATTTAACAAAGAAGACAAAGCCGGATTTTATTTTACGATGATTACCTATAATATCAGAATAACCAGAGAATTAAACTTCTTTCAAGATGACCAGGAAGCAGACGAGCAAACCAATCGCTCTGCTGTTACCAATTTGATACCTAAAATAAATAATTTGCATAACCATTTTATGGAAGTAGTACAGCTGATGGAACAACAAAATTCAATAAAAAGTGCAATAGATTGGAAGTTGCCCAAAAATATAAATTCTAATTTAAAATTTTCTGAGCTTCAGGTGCAGCACTTGCACCGGATGAGCATAGAAATAGAAGGTTTAGCCCTGCTTTTGAAAGAAAATAATATTCCATTGAAGCCTTCTGATACTAAAGTATTCAGCTGATTGCATAATTGAAGACCGAATAAAATTTACGAATATTTTTAAATATAAAGATTTACTTTTGCCCATATGTATTCAAACCTAAAAGCAATCCTTTTCATATTATTATTTTGTTGTACCACAATATTTAGTTTTGGTCAAAACGACAAATTGGTGCAGGTAACCGGTGTGGTAAAACTTGCAGACACCAGTGATGTGATTCCGTATATGGGTATTTTTATAAAGAATACAAATGTGGGTACTTTAAGCTCGGAGAAAGGTTTGTTTTCTTTATTGGCACAAAAGGGAGACACTCTGGTTTTCAGCAGATTAGGATTTGCTCCCAGAGAACTTATTATTCCTAAGGATTGGAGTCGGAATTTCTATACTACTACCCAGTATTTTGAGCAGGATACTTTCATGCTTAATGAAGTAATCGTCCAAGGCAATATGACACCGGAAGAGTTTGACTATGCCATGAAATTTAAAGAATACAATCCGGACATTAATGCGGCTATCAAAGAGCATACCAGCAAGAACGTAATCACAATGATGATGCGTAATATGTCTCATGCTAATGGGGAAGGTGCTGCTTTGATTCAAAGACAAACCTCCTATCAAAATTCTTATTACGGACAGCAAGCACCTCAAGGATTGTTTAACCCTTTCAAATGGGCAGAATTTTACAAGGCTTTGCAGCGAGGAGATTTCAGAAAGAAAAAATAATTCTTCTTTAAGGTATTTGGTATCAGTGTTTTCCTCCTGTGGTTGGTGTCCTCACCAACCACATTGTATCGTCCTAAAAAAAGTTTACACTTTTTGCTTTAATCCTAGTACAAATTTA
>DAOMPL010000042.1:0-25457 GCA_035444785.1 Edaphocola sp.
TTACTGTCGCTGAAATTATGACGTTCAGCCCGCCTTTTATAAATACCATGTTAGCTGTGGTTTTTTTATTTCACGTTCATTGTCATTGTTAAATTGTCAAAATATTTTCCATCTTGTTTAAAAAAGTTTTTCATTATTCCGTTTTCTACAAATCCAATTTTACGATACAAACCTAATCCTAATTCGTTGTCAGTGTATACTTGAAGCCAAAGTAGTTCAAGTATTGAATTTTCTTTTGCCCATTCAATTGCTAATTTCAATAATGCTGTTCCAAGTCCTGTATTTCTCCATTCTTTCAGCATTCCCATTCCAATTACTGCAGTATGTTCCATAATCTTTCTTCGATTCCCTGTTAAATCAATATTTCCGACTATCTCATTGTTAAATTCAGCGATTAAAAGCAAAGAATTTTCGTTTGTCAGAAAGTAATAAATCCACTCTTTTTCTTGTTCAATTGTCAGTTTAATTTCTTGTTCAAGTTTTGGAATATATTCACTTTGTGGAATATATGTTTTTATACAATGAAGTAGCTTTTCCGCATCATCAATTTCTGCTTGTCTAATTGTTACAGTTTTTTGATTTTTTAGCGTCAATATTTGTCGTTTGAATTTTTGCATCGTCGTTGGTTAAAATCACACCTAACGTTTTCGGGCTTTGCGTTCGGGCGGGTTTCGGAGCACAAAGTTTCAATTTATTACTAAAGTTCATTAGAATCACAAAACTTCAAGTTTGCACGTCAGCCCGCCTGACGCAAAACCCGTGTTAGTGGCTGGGTTTATATATTTTAAAGTTGTCAATTACATTTGTCATTTATTTTCTCTAATGCTCTGTCCTTTGAAAGCATATAGTCGTCAATCCATAATTTGGTTTTTGAGTTTCTTGAAAGGTTATAGAATTCTTTTGTTCCATAGGAGTTCAAGTTACCACCAATATTGTCACCTTGGTCAGGGTCATTTCCACCCATCCATTCAGCCACTATATAACCTCTATTGTTTTCTAGTATCATATAATCACAACCTCTTTTTCGGAATACAACTGTTGATTGTCCTTGTGAAGAATATGCTTCCCGTTCGTCAATTTCATTTCCATCAAAAGCGGAAGAAAATTGTCTTGAATAATTATTTTGATAGTAAGCCGTCCTATTGCTATTATTGTTACTCTCCAATACACTCACTTGAGATTCCAACTCCTCTTTCTCATTTTCTAATTCCGATACCCTATTTTCCAACTCTTGAACCTTGTCTTCAAGTTCGCTAATTTCATAGTTTTTAGATTTAATCATCTTTTTGTCTGAAGAAAGCATTGAAAATGAAATTGCTGCCCATATCCCTAATAAAATAGTTCCAATGAGCAATTTGTGTTGTAAAATATATTTCATAATTTCCTTTTTGGTTTATTGTTGTCCTTGTCTTTTTAACCTTGCCACTAACGGTTCTCAGCTATACGCAGGCAGGGATTTTAACCACTGAACTTCCTACGAAGAACTGAACATTAAATTTACCACTTTCCTGTCCTACGAAGCACGAAACTCCTGCTTGCGTATAGGTGATGTTACCACACGTACTTCTTGTTATTCCGTCCATTGTCGTTTTCGTTTTTCTCTATACCAAATTACAAGTCCGAGTAGGATTGTCAATAGAATTAAACTTGGTTCGCTCATTCTTTGCGTGTCTTCTCCAAGGTCTAATGATTTATTACCTGACAAAGCTTGTTCTTGTTTCTTTTGCAGCATTGCTTTTTGTGCTTCGTTCTCAACTACTAAATAAGATGTTACAGGTGCCATTACTTTAGAAATGAAACTGTACTTTACCATATTTAACCATTCTTTGTCTGAAATTTCGGGATGTAGAATTTGCGAAGTCCATTGCCCTTGCATTGTCAAGGCAGATTGCCAATTTTTTTCTTTAATTTCTGATTCAGAAACTTCAAAAATGTCATTTTTCAAAATGATGCTTGGTTCATTGTTGTTTGGTAAATAGGCAACTGAATTGTCCGATAGCTTGTATTCCAATACAGTTTCACAAAACATACATTCTCGTTTAATTTCAGACAGTTCTTTTATTGGGTTTTCAGTCAAAGAGTGTTCTTTTAAATCTCCTATCTTGTCAAGATTAAAAAACAAGTCGCTTTCAGGAAAAGTAAATTTTAGGTTAGCAAAGTCTTTGTCTAAAATAGCATTTTGAATACTGTCAGTTACGACCACAATAACAGGATATGTTTTCGATTTATCTTGATAAGCATTAAACAAGGTTGTTCTAATTGCTCTGTCTAAATAAAAACCGCCTTCAAAAGTTTGATTTTTATATTGCTCTTTCCAATCTTTATCAATCGTAGTGGTAGTTAAATAGCTGTTTACAAAACTGATTTTTGCGTTTTCTGAAAGTGGTTTGTTTTCAGCTAATTTCTGTTCAATTCTTTTAATTAATTCGATTGAATTACTGTTTTGGTTTTTAGAAGCGTCAACTAAAAAGTGAAAATAGGGTTCACGTTTAATCGAGTTCAATTTTTGTTTTTCTTGGGCTGAAACGTAGGCTATATTTTCAGTTTCAATATTTTCGTAAATAGTTTCTTCTTTGTTTCCTAATTCAACTATGTTGTTGTCAATGCTGAGGGTAATTGGCTCTTTATGTAAGAACTCTATCCCCGTTTTTCTCACTTCATCTTTTGCAAAAGGAAATACTCGAAATGCAACTTTATTTCCCGTTAAATAATATAGAATTCCTGGGTCTCTGTTTTCATTTCTGATTTGTGAAAATATCCACATTGCTGATTTTTTCTCTGCTAAAATACCCGGCTCTTTTACGTCACCAACATAAAGGTAGTAATCGCTAATCCAACATCCTTCGGGTAAATTTATCGTTGTGGCATATTCAGAAAACCAATTGTTCCCACTTTTGTTGGTTATTTCCAAGTCAACCCAACTTTTCCAAGCTTTTTGAGATTTATCGTAACTGCTAGTTGTGGAAATATTACTTATCTGAACATTGTCGTTTTGGATGTTTTCAGGTCGTAATTCAAAGGTGGTTTTGCCAAAAAATATTTTTTCAATTGTGTTAATTTTCGAGTCAGACAAAGTAAGATTGTCCATAACCAACCAATTAAAATACGAAGACAAATAAGGAATTCCATTGCCAAATATTCCGCCCCTGCTATCTCTGTGGTCTTTATGACTTTTTATAACATTGAGTGTTTTTTGAAGCGAAACTTTATCAATGTCGTATTGCTTTGAGTAATCAGGGCTGTATAAATAGGAAAGGGTTTCGTTTAAGACGATTTTGTCCTTTAAATATGTTGCCGTGATAAATGCTGGAATTATTAAAAAGCCTAATAATGAGATTGCGATGATAAGTTTTTGAGAAAACAGAGTTTTGAGGAATGTAAAATCCTTTGAAAGTTCGTTGATGTGAATAACGAAAAGCAGTAAAGGGGTCAGCATTAAAAATCCTGTCCCGATTGCAATAATTGCAATTACTGACAAAGGCAAAAAGGGAAGAAAAACTAAAAAGAAATAGAGCGTGTAGGCAAAAGTTATACTTCTTCCGATAAATACAATTAGTCGGTATAGTTTGTTTTCAAGGTTAGGTAAGCAAACCATTATGCCATTAAGAACAGCAAGAATATAAAACCAAGCATTATTGAAATCTCCAAAAATTCCTGAATCACTTGGTCCAAAATTATTAAATAAGTGACCATTGTTTACTGCTAATCCTATTAATGGAAGCACAATAGCAATTGGTATTTTCCAAGCTAATTGGTATTTCTGCCAAACATCTGCTTTTTTGGTCGCTAGTATAAAAACGCCCCGAATTAAATAAAAGAGAAAGACCAAAGTAGCAGTAATAACAAGTATTACCATTGCGTGAACGCTAAAGTCCCTATTAAATGGCTGCCATAAAGGAAGAATTATTTGAGAAAACAAGTAACCTGCAATCGGAATACCAATCGCAATTAAAAAATTTATCCAAGCTTTGTGTTCTTTGTTTTCAGGTGTGAAATGAGAAACTAAAACAAATAACGAATAGGCTAGTGTCGGCATTAGAAATGTCCCAACATATAAAAAGATATTGCCCGAAACCATCCACTGAGGGATTGAAAATGGTATGATTTTGTCTAAATGGTATCCGTATAGGTAAATGAATGGTATGTAGCAAAGTAGAGCTATTAAGCCATACCATACAGAAACATCCTTTTTCTTTAAAGTCAAATAAACCCCATATGCAAAATTCATTACCCCAAGAATTCCTAATGAAAGACCAAATGACTTCCAAAGCTGAATACTGCTTTCTTCCAATAAAGTTTTAATAATATTGAACTGACCAAAGAATAAGAAAAACAACACGACCAATGGCAGTGTGTTTATGACAAAAAGCCATTTCGGATTAAGCAAATTTCGCATTGTATCGTTTGTGAGTTAATAATTTTTCAATAAGGACGTAAGCCAAAATAAGGAATGTCAGATTTGTAGTTATGCCTATAGCTTCGTGTATAATATGTTGATGATTCAAAAAAACACTTTTTGTTTGAGACTGAACGACAATTGAAGCGAAAATCCTTGATGTATTTACAAAGATTGTTAGCACGTAAGCCACAAATAGAGAAGTCGGAAGCGTCAGGATTTTTTGTAAAGACTTGTCAAAGTGCTTTACCGTCAAATAAGCAAAAAGAAGGAAGCACAAAATCAAAAAATTATATCCCGAGCACGATTTGTCAATTATGATGTTTAGGTGTTTGTGAAAATATCCGCTGTCTGAAATATAAACAGATTGTGAACCTGTCAATAGTCCAACGAGTTTGTCGGTCGGTTTGAGGAGAAAGGTTAAGTCGTTATTGTCCGCAAGCGTAAACCCATATTTCAGTATGATAAAAAGTACTACTGCTGTCAAATAATATGGTATGTTCTTGTTTGTTTGCATTGTCTTTTTAGTATGTGTGGTAACTCGTATATATACGCAACTCCTCACTTTTTTATATCATCTATATCGCATTTGTGTGAAGGGCTTTGTACTTTATTTGCTCCAAAGATATATTTTTCATTCAAAGAATCCAAACAACTTACTAAACTTTTATTGTCAATGCCGATTATCTTAGTTTATACCTCGGTAGTCTTGATGTTGAAATGCACTAAAGCACTCTGTATAAAGCGTATATTTCCTTCTTTTTGTATTTTTTGAACAAAGTAAATAAGCATTTTTGCAAAAAAGCTGAGACAAGTTGTTCAAAGTTCTTTGTAAAGGTTAGCTTTTTACTTCGACAGGCTCACTACAAGTGTGCAGAGGTTTTACTCCTTGGGTATTTGATTTTTCTTTATGGTACTCGTGATTGCTTTGCAATTGTGTGCCTTTTCCAATGGGTATAGCATTCACAAAAATAATTAAAGAAAACGAACAAATTAATTAGTAAATGCCACAATGTGCATGAGCCTTGTTGGTATTTTGTTGAAAGAGGAACAGTATTGTTTTTGCTGGGAGGCTTGCATAAAGTTTAGGTATTGCCGGATTTTTCAAGTGTTTTTAAAAAGAAAATCTGGATCTTTTTACCTAATAGCACGCTATTTTTATTTCTTTAGATTTTGTTTAATCTTGAAAAATAGAAAATACTCTCAGAATTATTCTTATCTTTGAAGTCTAAGCTTTAATTTATGATACTCGTAGAATGTCCAAGAGATGCCATGCAAGGCTGGAAGAACTTCATCCCTACAGATAAGAAAATTAGTTATTTAAATAATCTTCTTAAAGTAGGTTTTGATATTCTTGATTTTGGATCTTTTGTGTCTCCCAAAGCAATACCTCAATTGGTGGATACCCGTGACGTAATCCCTCATTTGGATATGTCTAATACCAAAAGCAAACTTTTGGCGATCATTGCTAATGTCAGAGGGGCAGAGCGTGCTGTAGCCTTTGATGAAATTACTTATCTGGGTTTTCCGTTCTCTATTTCTGAAACTTTTCAATTGAAAAATACCAATAAAACCATAGAACAATCTTTGGTACAGGTGGAAGAGATTCAAAATCTTTGTGCTAAAAACAACAAAAAAGCTCTGGTTTATTTGTCTATGGGTTTTGGCAATCCTTATGGTGATCCCTATGATGCCGAGATTGTTTTCAACTGGTTTAATAAATTGGTGAATATGGATATTAAGCATATTGCCTTGGCAGATACCGTAGGCGTTTCTAACCCCCAAAACATTAGATATATTTTTAGCCATCTGATTCCTGAATTTTCTAATATACATATTGGGGCACACTTCCATTCTCATCCGACTAACTGGAAAGAAAAGATTCAAGCAGCCTGGGAAAGTGGTTGTACCAGTTTTGACAGTTCTGTGAATGGTATTGGTGGCTGTCCTATGGCAGAAGATGAGTTGGTAGGTAATATTGCTACTCAAAATATTTTGTCTTTTGCTCAAGAATACCAAATTCCTTTAGATATTGATATGGATGCCTTTGCTCTATCTGCCAAAGAGGCCAAAACTGTTTTTATTTAATGTTCATTAACCCTGCTAAAAGTTTTCTTTATTATGGTAGATGTAATTTCAGAAGAACCAATGATAGAGGAAGAAAGAGCTTATATTCGAAGTTTTATAACAAAACATAATAAGGGTTATTTTAAATTTTTCGGACTGGTAATATTAGTTTTTATACCAATGGCGGTAATTATTGGTGTTGTAGGCACATTAAGCCCTCCTGAAACACCTTTAGATAAACCTTTTGATGTAAAAGAATATATTATTATTGCTCTTTTAGTATTAATGTTGATTTTGGGATTAACTGTTTTTGGAGCAAAAAGATTCTCAAGTGTTTATAAAAAAGATTTGAGAAATAATATTAAAATTATTTTAGCTATTGATATTAAGGATAAACAATATGTCTCTTTAAATAATACCTATCATTTTCAATTGTATTATAAGTATGTAAAATCAATAGAAGTAAGTCAGGAAGATTATTATTTATTTGAAATAGGCGACCTCATCCATGTAGAAATAGCCAAGTATTCAAAAACTTATTTGAGTTACTTTTAGTTTTAGTTAAAAACTTGTAAATTGTCTAATGGGCTTTGTTTTTGATAGGAAATACCGAATTGTTATCATTAAATCCGATTATCTTTGTAGCAAATTTTTAATCTGAAGAAAGCAATCTCTATATTTAAATATTTCATACTGTCATTATTAGTTTTTTTGCTGATAGTGACTTTAGTCATTCGTATCCCTTCAGTTCAGTTATATGTTGCTCAAAAATCAGCAGCCTATTTATCCAATAAGTTGAAAACAAAAGTAGAAGTAGGAGGTTTTAGCTATCGTTTTTTTGACAAAATGAGTTTGGATAAGGTTTTTATTCAAGACTTAAACAAGGACACTCTTTTCTATTTGGGCCATTTAGAATTAAAAATTACGGATTGGTTTTTTATAAAAAAAGAAAAAGAACTTCATTATTTGGGTATCCAAGATGCCAGTGTTTACCTTGCAAGACCCCGAAAAGATTCCATTTGGAATTATAGTTTTATTGAGAAGGCTTTTGGAGCATCAAAAAATAAAACCAATAATTCTAAAATAGATAAAAATTCTAACGATTTGTCGGAGTTTTCTATTAAAGAAATACAACTAAAAGATATTCATTTTGTTTATAAAGATGATTGGATAGGGGAGGGTTATGATTTTAAAATAGGTGCTTTTTGGTTAAATGTGGAGCAATTGAATTTTGAACAAAAAAAATTAACTATTAAAGATATATTAGTTTCTAAAACCATTGTAAGCTATGAAACTTTTAAAGGAGGAAGGCCAGACAGTTTAAAACCGAAAAAGTGGCTAGACACCACGGCTTTTAATCCTAACCATTGGATGTTTAATGTCAAGGATTTAGAAATTGAAGATGCTCGTTTTGTATTGAGAGATCCCGATTACCCGAAAGGACCTAAAGATCTTTTTGATGAGTGGAATATGGACATTCAATCCATCAATTTAAAAGCAGGTGATATTAATATTAAAGATGATACTTTGACGGGTCAAATTCGAAGTATGAAGGCAAAAGAAAGAAGTGGAATAGAAATTAAGCAAATTTTTGCAGATGTAAAGGTTTCTCCAAAGATTTCAGAATGCCGTAATTTGTATTTGGAAACCAACCGCTCTGTATTAGGTAATTATTATGCCATGCATTATGAACGATTTCCTGACTTTTTGAATTATATCCATAAGGTCAAAATGGAGGGGAGGCTTGTAAACTCAAAAGTTAATACAGATGATATCGCCTACTTTGCCCCGGAAATGAAAGTTTTTGACGGGATGGAAGTGCTTATGAATGGGAAAGGAGGGGGAACGGTAGATCGTATTTATGCTAAAAATACCAGCATAGTTAATGGTTCTAGTAGCCTTTTTGTTACAGATTTTTTGATGACCCAACTCCCTGAAATAGACAGCTCGGTGATGTGGTTTAAGAATAGTGTATTGCAAACCAATGGGGTGGAACTTTTACGTTACTTTCCGCAACTTGCTAAAACAAAAAATATCAATTATTTAGCCTTGGGAGCTATTAAGGCTCCATTTGACTTATTGGGGAAGGTGAATGATTTTAAAGTAAAATCACTTATTGATTCCCGTATCGGTAAAATAGATATAGAGGGTCAATTGAGTCATGTTTTGGATCCAATTGCGACTTATAAGGGGCAATTGGGTATGCATGATTTTGAAATTGGTACACTATTAAATAATAATGTCTTAGATAAATCTACTGCAAGAGTACAGTTTTCTGGTAAAGGATTTGATGAGCATAATTTTGAGTTGCAGGCAGATGGAAATATTCAAAAAATTTCAATTCAGAACCGGGAGTTAAACAATATTGATTTTAAGACCACTTTGGCAAAACAGATATTAGATGTTGATTTGAAATCTGAAGACAAAGATGCCAACATTGAATTAAATGGGACTTTGAGGCAATTGTACCATGCACCGATATTTACCATAAATGCCATAGTGAAGGATTTTAATCTTAAAAAATTCGGTATTACAGATGAGGAAGTTTGGCTGAAAACTAATTTGAAGACCCAATTTAATAATATAAGTGGGGGTGACCTAATGGGGAAAGCTGTATTTAATAGTTTGGATTTAAAAAAAGGAACAGAACATTTTAGCTTAGACTCCATTGCAATAGAATCAAGTTCAAAAGACAATATTCAATATCTTAATTTAAACACTAAGCGTGTTGCTCTTGACCTATTTGGGGATTTTAATTTATTTGAATTACCTAATACCTTTCAATATTTTTTGTCCAAATATTTACCCGGATATTTTAAGAAAACTCAAGCAATATCCAAAAGCCAAAATATTAATTTTGAATTGAATATTGACAGTTCCAGTAATATATTTTCTTTTTTAAATCCAGAAATTCGATTTCCTAATGGAGCAAAAGCAAAAGGCTCTTTAAATTCAGGAAATAATATTATGGTATTGAATACACATATTCCTAGCCTTTATTGGGAGGGCATAATCCTAGATAGTGTTTTTGTTTTGGGGTCAGGGAATAAAGATGCTTTTGAAATAATTGCCGGTACCGAAACTGCCGGATATGGTAATAATACATTTTTAAACCGACTGAATGTCAATGCGACTTTAAGGGAAGGTAAATTGAATTTCTTGATAAACACCGCAACACCTGATGAATTTGGAAGTGCCTCTTTAAGAGGGAGTGGTAGCCTTTTAAGAGATAGCATAAATATTGAAATATTGCCTTCAAATATTTTTATTAATAATAATTATTGGTATATACCTGAAGGGAATAGTATTGTCTTTTCAAATAATAAATTAAACCTCCATAATATAGAAATTAATTCGGATAATCAACATATATATATTAATAAAGGAAAGCAAGCAGCTGATCATGCACATATAGAATTAATTAATCTTGGATTTGCACCCTTATCCAGACTATTTAGTTTGGATGATGTGGTTAGTGGGGGTCGGATAAATGGCACTGTGGACTGGAATGATATTTTAGGAAGTAGTAAAATATATTTTGATGTGGCTACCTCCAATGTTCTTGTTCAAAATGAAGTTTTACAATCTATAAAGGCAATAGGGAATTACGACCAAAGAAATAATCGGTTGTTTTTGGATACATTAAGTGGTATTTCAGATAAGGAAGGCAGTCTTTCTGTTGGGGGGCTATGGGCATTAGGAGGTAAAGAGAATAATTCAGTTTCTGGAAATATACATTTTGATAATGCAAAAATAATATGGTTGAATCCTCTTCTGAAAGAATATGTAAATCAGTTGAATGGAAGGATTGATGGCAATATTATCGTATCCGGCAGCTCTGATAAATTATTGACAGATGGTCAAATAATATTGAAAAATGCTTCGGTTCGTTCTCCGGTATTGGGAGAAAAATATACTATTCCAAATGCTTCAATTAGTTTAACTAAAGACAGGATAGATTTAGGGAAAATTGAAATTAAGGATATGCAAAACAATTCGGCATATCTTACTGGTTCTATATTGCATGAAAATCTGGTACATTACTTTTTTAAGACCCATCTACAAAGTCCAAAAATTAGAGTGCTTAACCTTACTGCTAGTGATCAACAACCCTATTATGGGAAGGTAGATGCTGTGGTAAATGCCAATATGGATGGTTGGGCAACCGACCTTAAAGTACAAGCATCAGTAGTTCCATTAGAAAATTCCAGTTTAATTATTCCGCTTGATTTTTCTGAGGATATTGGTACTTATAGTTTTATCAAGTTTAAAAAGCCGGATCAGCCTTTAGGTAATTGGCTTAAAAGAAATACATCATCCTCAAGTAGATATAAATACAATATCCGTATAGATGCTGTTGTCAATAATAATCTGAATACAAATATCGTTCTAGACCCAAGAACAAATGATGAGTTGAACACCAGGGGCAACGGCAGTATTGTTATGGAAATTCCATCGGATGATGATATTAGATTAAATGGTAATTATGTAATAGAAAGTGGCTATTACAATTTTACGTTTAGGCAAATGCAGGTGTTGAATTTTAACCGAAAATTTAATATTCAGTCCGGTAGTGCCATCTCTTGGAATGGTAATTTGTATGATGCTAACTTGAAAATTGTAGGTATTACTGCTGCCAAAGCCAGATTGTATGATTTGATAAGTGCCGAAGTGAATCGTTTGAGTCTTACCAGTAATGAGTTGAGTGATGCAAAACTTGCACAAATGATTAATGTGGAACTAAACGTCGCCGGATCTTTGAAAAGTCCGGATGTTAAATTTAAAATTATACCCTCAGAGAATCGCTCTTTAGGTACTTATGCTTATCAGAAATTAGAACGTATTAACAATGATGAAAAGGCATTGTTGAACCAAGTAGCTTCTTTGTTATTATTATCTCAATTTTCACCTCCGGAAGGATTTATGAACAATACAGCTGCGGTATCCTCCGGAGCCATTAATAATGTTACAGATTTGGTTTCTTCAGTAGCCTCTTCTCAATTGACAAACCTTGCCAATAGGATTTTTAAGGTAGATGATTTACATGTTGGGGTAAGCTATAAAAATTATAATTTGGCTAATAACGACATTTCAAATCCTTTGGGTTCTATTGATTATTTAAATAGAAACGAAGCTAAACTAAGTGTTAGGAAAAACTTTCTTAAAGATAGATTGCTCATTGATGTTGGTACTGTTTACGATTGGGGTAGGCCGGCCCAAGTTGGTAGCGGTACTTATACCACTAATATTGCCGGAGACTTTTTAGTTCAATATCTTATTAGAAAAGATGGAACAGTTAGATTTAATGTCTTTAGAAATAGTAATTATGATGCTTTGTTTCAACAAAATACCTCTCGTCAAGGTATAGGCATTTCATATAGGAAATCTTTTGAAAATTTATGGGATTTCTTGGGATTGAAAAAACAGCAATCGGTTAAAGATTCTGTGGATATTAATACTTCACCTGAACTACCTAACCAGGATACTGTAAGTGCGAAACTTTTTGATTAGAGGGTGAGGATTAAACTATATGTTGAATTGTCCTAACTTTACAAAAGATAAGACTAATGAGGGCTTGCTGTGAATCAAATATTAATTTGATTTACTTGTCTTTACAAAAGAAACAAAATAATTTTGGAATTGCTCTATTTCATTTGGGTAAAGTATTGAAGAGCATATCTTGCTTGCTGTCATTTTAACAGCAAATTCTAATTATCTTAGTAGTAGTACTGTGCCTCTAAAGGTCTCTTCTGAGCCGTCTTTGAATTGAATTCTAATTATGTAGCCATAAGCTCCTGCATCTGCAAACTGACCTTTAAAAGTGCCATCCCAGCCTTTATTGTCGCCTTTGTCTAAATAGTATATGGTGCCCCAGCGATTGAACACTCTAAAGTCGATGATGTTTTCATTCTTTAGATTTGCAATTTTAAAATAATCATTTACACCATCACCATTTGGCGTAAATGCAGTTGGAACCATTAAGGAGCTTTTGTTTTTATCTGCCTGTTTTTCAATAGCTTTATTGTCTTGGGCTTTAACCAAAAAAGAAAATGCTGTCAAGAGGGATAGTAATGAGAATCGTAATGTGTTATAAAATTTATTTATCACCAGAAATATATTTTAAAGTTGAAATAAAATCACCTACTATAGAAGACAGAAGTTATCCAGTTTTAGTTGGTAAAAAAGTTGTTAATACTATAAGGATATTAACAACTTTTGTGATGTGTGGTAAATTTTATTCCTTAACGGGTGAAGCTACTCTTTTATGATTGTCTTTTTGAATTTCTTGTACTTTTAGAGTAGAGGTTTCTTTTTTTAGCTGTCTTTGTTGCGGGCTTAGTATTTGATTTATATCTTCATTTAGTTTTTGTTGGTCGGCAACAGTATTGTTGCTCTTTTTATAATTATTCAATACTAAGGCATTGATTTTCGACTTTTGATCCGGACTTAAATTTAGTTCTCTCGTTAGTCGTTCTGTGGTTGCTTTGGCACGAGCCTCAGCATTTTGTCTGGCTTCTGTCCTGGTTATTCTGTGTTTTGAATTACTTTTTTGTTGTGCTAATACAAATGTTCCGCTACCCAAAAGGCCAATAAACAATATAAGTGCTATTCTTTTCATGATAAATTTTATTAATTATTTATTACATAGATGCCTATTCCTTGGAAAGGTTTAATTTTGAGTGAAGTTCTAAGAGAAAAATATTTATTTTAAAAAAAAGATAAAAATAATTTTATCTATCAGAATATTGTTATATCTTTGCACTCCAAAAAATAGAATCATATAATTTTGTAATGGCAAATCATAAAGCAACTCGTAAATCCGTTAGAAAAAATGCTAAGCGCCGTGAGCGTAACAGATATTATGGTAAAACAACCCGTAATGCAATCCGTAAATTCTTAGCTATAGAAACCAAACCAGAAGCTACAGAATCGCTTCCAAAAGTAATTTCTATGATCGATAAATTAGCTAAACGCAATATCTTTCATAAAAATAAAGCTAACCGTTTAAAATCTAAATTAACTAAAAAGGCTGCTGCAATAGCATAGTACTTTATTAGTTTCTGATATTTTTTTTAATTTCCAGCCTGAATTTTCGGGCTGGATTTGTTTGTTTTAGATTTTTTGGTTAATATTACGCTAAGAAAATTGTACATGGCTATGTTCAATGAGGAATTGTTACAGTTTATTTGGCAATATGCTTTATTTCAAACCATCAATTTAAAATTAAAAGATGGAAGTGAAGTGCATTTAATCAATCGGGGTAATATTAATAAAGATTCCGGCCCTGACTTTTTAAATGCTAAAATTAAAATCGGCACTACCATTTGGGCTGGAAATATAGAATTACATCTGAAGTCCTCAGATTGGAAGCGGCATGGTCATGCCAATGATCCATTATACCAAAACATTATTTTGCATGTAGTGTATGAAGATGATTTAAAGTCTGAAGAACTTGGAAACTTTCCGGTTTTAGAATTAAAACCTTATATCTCAATTGCCTTAATTGAAAATTATCGTTCCTTAATGGAAAGTATTCCTAAATTGTCTTGCTACAGACAAATTTCCAATGTTCCGGATATTATTTTACAACATTGGTTGCAGAGAATGCTTGCTGAGAAATGGGAGCAAAAATTTGAAAAATGGCAAGAAGAATTAAAAGGAAGTCAAAATAATTGGTCAAATTTGTTTTACCATATCTTGGCAAAAGCAATGGGTGGAAAAGTAAATGGAGAAGCAATGCAAACCCTAGCAAATTGTACTCCTTTAAAGATTTTGGCAAAGCATAAAGAGAATCTTGCACATGTAGAAAGTATTCTTTTAGGGCAGGCAGGTTTGATTCCATTGCAACCCATCGAGCCTTATGAGGTTGAGCTTAAAGTGCATTATGCATTTTTTCAAAAAAAATATGGCTTAGAGCCTATGGATGCCAGACTTTGGAAGTTTATGAGAATGCGACCGGCAAATTTTCCAACTATAAGAATAGCCCAATTAGCCATGTTGATTCACGAGAAGGAGCATTTATTTTCTAAAATATTACAAATGGAACAGCCGGCTGCCATGATGGATGAGTTTGGTTTATCCACAAGTGAATACTGGCAAAGTCATTTTGTGTTTCAAAAGGAAAGTGTAAGCAGTATTAAGAATATTGGCAGCAGTTTGCAGCAAAATATTTGGATAAACGTGATTGCTCCTTTGAAATACTTTTATGGTCAGATGATGGGTAATGATAATTTGCAAAAATCGGCAACCGGACTTTTAGAACTTTGTCCTCCTGAAAAAAATAGTATTCTCAAGATTTGGAATGAGTATGGTATATATGCCAAAAATGCAGCCGAAAGTCAGGCTTTAATTCATTTGTATAATAATTACTGCAATTCTAAATCTTGTTTGAACTGCAGCATCGGGCTTTGGATTTTGAAACAGAAATAGGAATGATTGGTGTTCTGACCAGAATGATTGCAATAAAAATATCTTTATTTTTATTAAAAAATCAATCTTAATAAATTGAAGATTTAAATATCGAAGGCTTTATATTTGCAATATGATAAAACGTTTCTTAAACTGGCGGACTTATGCTATTTTATTTGGGATTCTTATTGTAGGAATTTCATTTTTTTATATCAATAAGATTACCAAAGAAATGGAATTGGCTGAGCAAGAAAAAGTTCAAACCACAATTGAAGGTATTCGTCAGCTTAGTAATGCCGAACTTACTACCGATATCAATTTTGCCACCCTCATTGTTTCCAAGAATAAAACTATTCCTATGATCACAGTGGATGAAAATGGTAATATTATTGATTATATCAACCTAGACAGTAAAAGAATAGCGAAGGACACTTCTTATATCCAAAATAAATTAAACGAGTTTAAAAAAGAAGGCAGGGTTGTAGTGGCTGATTTTAAATATGGAAAAAATTTTGTATATTACGGTTATTCCCCTATGCTGGAGCAATTAAAGTTTTATCCCTTAGTTCAGATGGCCATTATTTTGGTTTTTGTGACTATCGTTTTAATTGCTGTTTTTAATGCTCAAAAAAGCCTACAAAATCAGGTATGGGTGGGAATGTCTAAAGAAACAGCCCATCAGATGGGGACCCCACTGTCCTCCATAGTGGGCTGGATGGAAATTTTAAAGGAAAATGAATCTAATAAGGAATATGTAGAGGAGATGGAAAATGATGTCAAACGATTGCAATTAGTAGCAGATAGGTTTTCTAAAATTGGTTCTACGCCTACTTTAGAGCCTGAGAATATTATTCCGAGAATAGAGGCAGTAACCAATTATATGAAGGTTAGAGCACCTAAAAAAGTGGAAATAATATTTGAGGCAAAAGGTGAAGAAGATGCTTCTTATTTGGTTTGTGGCCCCCTCTTAGATTGGGTGATAGAAAACCTCATCAGAAATGCATTGGACGCTATCGAAGGAAAAGGAGCAATAAAAGTTACCATCACAAATACTACTAGGCAAATTTTGATTGATGTGGAAGACACAGGAAAGGGCATTCCAAAGAAGGCTTTTAAAAATGTATTTAAACCCGGTTATTCCACCAAAAAACGAGGTTGGGGTCTAGGATTGTCTTTAGCTAAAAGAATAATTGAAGAATACCATCATGGTTTGATTTTTGTTAAACATTCTGATATAGATAAAGGTACCACTTTTAGAATCGTATTAACCAGATAAAATAAGAATTTTACTTTATTTTCGAATACGAATCAATACCTTTGCATAGTTTTTATGGAACAACTAACACAAAAAGAAATTGTACATCAAATTTCCCAACTAAAAATAGTTGTTATTGGCGATTTGATGCTGGATGAATACATTTATGGCCATGTTGATAGAATATCTCCTGAAGCTCCGGTGCCAATATTAAAAATAAATAAAAAAACTTCAAGATTAGGTGGAGCTGCCAATGTAGCTTTAAATTGCAAAGCTATGGGAGCAAATGTGTCTATAGCAGGTTTGGTGGGCAATGATGATGCAGGGGCAAGACTTAGAAATATGTTGCAAGAGCATGAAATCAATACTGATTTGTTAGTCTTTAGTGAAGAAAGAAGGACTACTGTAAAGTCACGTATTATCAGCAGAAACCAGCAAATGATGCGAGTGGACGAAGAAACCATAATGCCATTAACTGTGAAAGAGGAACATCCCTTTTTGGATGCAATTTTAAAACATCTTCAAATTCAAAAACCCGATTTATTGATTTTTGAAGATTATAATAAGGGTGTTTTAAAAGAAAATATTATCAAAAGGGTCATGGAGCATTGTAAAAATGTGGGTATCATCACTGCCGTTGACCCTAAATTTGAAAACTTTTTGATGTATAAAGAAGTGGATATTTTTAAACCCAATTTAAAGGAAGTTCAAAACGGCTTAAAGCTTAATAATATTGAAATAAATATAGAAGCCTTGCAGCAAGTACACCTCCAATTAAAAAAGGAATTAAGCCATAAAGTAAGTCTTGTCACGCTTTCAGAGCATGGGATGTATTATTGTGATGAAAATGTTGAAGGTCTTATTCCTACCGAGGTGCGTAATCTTGCAGATGTTTCAGGTGCCGGTGACACAGTGATTGCTGTTGCTGCCATGGTTTATGCAGTTACTAAAAATGTAGCCACTATGGCATATTGGAGTAATATTGCAGGTGGACTGGTCTGTGAAATGGCGGGAGTGGTGCCCATTAATAAAGAAAAATTAATAAATATTTTAAACTCAAAAAACAAATAAAATGTCTTTGGTAATTGTTGGAACTATGGCTTTTGATGCCTTAGAAACCCCATTTGGGAAAGTAGATAAAGTTATTGGTGGCTCCGCTACTTATGCAGCTTGGGCAGCCTCACATTTGTATAATGACATTAAGCAGGTTTCCATAGTGGGTGGCGATTTTCCTCAAGAAGAGTTTGATGAGCTTTCAGCAAGAGGTGTCGATTTTGAAGGTGTTGAAATCAGAAAAGAAGAAAAAAGCTTCTTTTGGAGTGGCCGCTATCATACAGATATGAACACCAGAGATTCTTTGGTTACCGACTTAAACGTATTGCAGTATTTTAACCCACAGCTTCCGGAAAACTACCGTAAGGCAGATTTCTTGATGTTGGGCAATGTGGTGCCAGCAATTCAAAAAGATGTAATCAACCAGTTTACCACACGTCCAAAATTAATAGTTTTAGATACCATGAATTTCTGGATGGATACGGCTATGGAAGATTTAAAGGAGGTCTTAAAGATGGTGGATTTGTTAGTGTTAAATGATGCCGAAGCCAGGCAATTGAGTGGCGAATATTCTTTGGTAAAAGCTGCACAGATTATCAAATCTATGGGGCCAAAATATGTATTGGTCAAGAAAGGAGAGCATGGTGCTTTGTTGTTTTATGGGGATAAAATTTTCTCTGCTCCTGCATTGCCTTTGGATGATGTTTTTGACCCAACAGGTGCAGGTGATACTTTTGCAGGTGGCTTTATTGGCTATTTGGCACAAAGAAACGATATTAGTTACGAAACCATGAAGACTGCTGTAATCTTGGGTTCTGTAATGGCATCCTTCTGCGTAGAAAAATTTGGAACCGAAAGAATAAAAGAAGTATCAGAAGAAGATATTACAAAAAGATTTGAACAATTTAGAACCCTTACCACCTTTGGTGAGGTAGTTTATGAAAATCAATAATTATGCGTAGAAAAACAAAAATTGTAGCAACGGTAGGTCCGGCATGCGAACAATATGAAAAAATTTTAGAATTAGCACAAACCGGAGTTAATGTTTTTAGACTTAACTTTTCTCATGGAACTTATGAGCAACATGAAAAGGTTATAATCAATATCCGAAGAGTTAATGCGGAGCATCAAATGAATATTGCTATTTTAGCCGATTTACAAGGTCCTAAATTGCGTATTGGAATGATGGAAAACAATGGTGTGCTTTTTGATGAAGGCGAAACCATTACTTTTACTCCTGAAAATGTAGAGGGTAATAAAGAAAGAGTATATATGTCTTATCCTAATTTTGCAAAGGATGTTAAAGTGGGAGAAACAATATTGTTGGATGATGGAAAAATAGAGACTAAAGTATCGGAGGTTTTAGCTAATGGGGAGGTGAAGGCTACTGTGATTAATTCAGGAGTATTGTCGTCTAAAAAAGGTGTGAATCTTCCAGATACTAAAGTGTCTTTACCTTCGTTGACAGAAAAAGATTTAAAAGATTTAGACTTTATTATCGACCACCAAATAGAATGGGTAGGCTTATCTTTTGTGCGTAAACCGGAGGATATTAAAGATTTAAGAGCTATTATTAAAAGTAAAGATAGTTGTGCCAAAATTATTGCTAAAATTGAAAAACCTGAGGCCTTAGAGCATCTTTTGGAAATCATTAGAATTACAGATGCCGTCATGATAGCAAGAGGAGATTTGGGTGTGGAATTGCCTTTGGAAAAAATACCTATGATACAAAGAGATATTGTCAGAAAGTGTATTCATAGAGCCAAACCGGTGATTATTGCTACCCAAATGATGGAAAGCATGATGACCCGCACTCGTCCTAACCGAAGTGAAATAACCGATGTGGCTAATGCTGTATTGGAAGGTGCCGATGCCGTGATGTTAAGTGGTGAAACCGCCATGGGAGACCACCCTGCATTAGTGGTGAAAAAAATGAGCGATATTATTGTGGAGACAGAAAAAGAGGAAAGTGTTTATAATAAAAATCTAGTGCCTCAACCACATTCGCCAAGTTTTTTAAGTGATGCACTTTGTTATAATGCTTGTAGTATTTCTGATGACATAAGTGCCAATGCCTTAATTGGCATGACTCAGAGTGGTTATACCGGGTTTATGTTGTCCAGTTTTCGTCCGGAATCACCTTTGTATGTATTTACAAAAACCCAATCTTTAGTTAACCAGTTGAGTTTAAGTTGGGGAGTTCAAGCTTTTTACTATCCTCATGGTGAAAATATTGATAAGATAATATTTGACCAAATTGATATTTTAAAATCAAAAGGTTTGCTGAAAAAGGATGACGTTGTGGTCAATACCGGTAGCATTCCGGTTCCGGCAGCATTACCTACCAATATGATTAAAGTGACCAAAGTGAATTGGTAAAATAGCATATTTTAGAATTTAACGGAATAAAAAAAAGAATAAAAGATGAATCAAGAAATAGTAGAAAATTTAAAAATAGTTTTAGAAAGGATAAAAAAAGCTTGTCTGGCTAATAGCCGAAATCCGGAAGAGGTGAAGTTGTTATTAGCCACTAAAACAGTAGATCCTGAACGTATAAAAATTGCTTTTAATGCTGGCCAGGTTTTGATTGCAGAAAACAAAGTTCAGGAACTTAAAGAGAAGTATGACAGCTTAATAGACATCCCTCATACGAGCCATTTTATCGGTCATTTGCAAACGAATAAAATTAAAGAAATTCTGAAATATGGCGTTTCTTGTGTGGAGTCTGTGGACAGATGGGACTTGGCAGAAAAACTACAAAAAAGGTTGGAATTAGAAGATAAGACTATTGAGGTTTTTATTCAAGTGAATACCTCCTTTGAGGAAAGCAAGTTTGGTGTTGCTCCAGAAATGGCGATGGATTTGGTGCGACAAGTGGCTGGCTTAGATCGGATAAGAATCAAAGGTTTGATGACAATTGGTCTTTTCAGTGCAGAAGAAGAAAAAGTAAGGAAATGTTTTCAATTGCTTAAGCAAATACAAAAAGAAATTATAGCAGCCCAGATTCCTAATGTGGCTATGGAAGAGCTTTCTATGGGTATGAGTGGTGATTTAGAAATCGCTATTCAAGAAGGAGCCACTATTGTAAGGGTAGGAACAGCAATCTTTGGAAAAAGAATTTATCCGGACTCCTATTATTGGAACGAAACCCAATAATGGAAATCTTGAATAAATATTTTTTTCGATTTAATTGCAATCACAGTCAAAATTTTGGTCTAAATCTATGCAGGTGATTACTTTGATTTGATTGTTGCATTTTCCAAAAACTATTCTCAACCTTGTCCCATCTTGAACCCTATCCTCGATAGCATAAGTGGGGCAAGGTTTATCATTTAAGTCTGATTTTTTCAGGTTCAATACGCCTTCTTTCAATACCTCCCTAATTTCGTATTCTGTAATATTCCGGCATTGCATTCTACATTTCGCATGTTGGGTATAGCTAAGTTTTGCATTAGGACTGATAACGTCTTGCAGTTGCCCTGTAGTGGTAGAAATTGAATTTTTATACCACCAGGAAATAGCTAAAACTATCAGAATAATAATGCCAGAAATTATTCTGAGCATGCCGTTTTTTGAATTGTTTTTTCTCATTTAAATAAATTGTTGGATGTTTTCAATTACTTTTGATTTTAATTGAGGGAAAATAAATACTTTTCCAAAAATACCAATACCCACATTGTAAACAGCCTCGCCTAAATCTAATTTTGTTAAACTGAAAACCTTATAATCTTCTACAGAAACCGCTATGTCCACAAAGGGTTTTACAAGATTATCCAGACTTCCTTGGTCTAAGTTTTTTAAGATGGCATTTTGCAACTTGTTTTCAGAACTGATGCGGTCTTTTTGCTCCATCAAAACTTCTGAAAGATCTTTAAACACTGCTTCTTTATGCTTATCGACTTTAGGATTTGTTATCCACATGGAAACTCCTGTGGCGATAAATATGATTAAAAATCCAATTAATTTTTTCATTTTTTCAAATTTTATTTGAAACATTTTCCAATTTAAGTAATAAAGTTTAAAGGTATTGAAAATTTCTATTCTTGTTTTTAATAAAATTCATTCTAGCAATTTTTTCTTTTTATTATCCTTAATTTTGTCCTTCTTAATAGCAAAATATGTTAGCTGCCTCTTTTACTTCAGATTTAATAGAAGCCGGTATTGATGAGGCCGGTAGAGGATGCTTAGCCGGTCCGGTAGTGGCTGCGGCAGTGGTCTTGCCTAAAGATTTTTACCATCCTTTGTTGAATGATAGTAAGCAATTAAACGAAAACCAAAGAGCGATTCTAAGACCCATTATAGAACAAGAAGCTTTAACGTTCGCTGTAAGTTTTATGGATAATCATGTTGTGGATGAATTTAATATTTTGAATGCTACTTTTAAAGCCATGCATGATAGTATAGACCGGCTTATGATTAAGCCGGAACTGTTGTTGATAGATGGCAATCGATTCCCTGCTTATTTTGGAATTGCTCATAAATGTATAGTAAAGGGAGATGCAAAATTTGCCAATATCGCTGCTGCAAGCATTCTGGCAAAGACTTATAGAGATGAGTTTATGTTGAAAGCCGACCTTGACTATCCTATTTATGATTGGAAAACCAATAAAGGGTATCCCACTCCTAAACATAAAATGATTTGCTTGGAAAAAGGATTGAGCCCTTTGCATCGATTGAGTTTTTCGATAAGACCACCAAAGTTGAAAAAGTAAAAGGGTGGTTTTACATTCGTTTTATTGATGTATATCATTGTCAAGGTTCTTTATCATTCGGAACTTTGCATAATAAAAATAATAATTATGGAATTAGGAATAGGAATGTTTGGAGATGTAACTTTTGATTTGAAAACCAATAGCTATCAGTCTCCGGCAGAGCGGTTACAAGAAATTGTTTCAGAGGTGAAACGTGCCGATGAGTTGGGTATTCATCATTTTTTGATGGGAGAACACCACCGCCCCGACTATGCTGTGGCAGCACCTGAAATCATGTTGGCGGCTTTGGCAACAGTTACCAAAAATATTAAATTGGCAAGTGGTGTTACCGTTTTAAGTTCTGCCGACCCTGTAAAAGTATATCAAGATTTTGCCACTATCGATTTGCTTTCTAACCAAAGGGCTGAAATCGTTGCCGGCAGAGGGAGTTTTATAGAATCTTTCCCTTTGTTTGGCTACCATTTGGAAGATTATAATGAACTTTTCGAAGAAAAATTGGATTTATTGTTTCAGCTTAATAAAGAAGAAGTTATTAATTGGAGGGGTCGTTATAGAGCTCCTATTGAAAATCAAACTATTTATCCACGTCCCGAAAGAAAATTGCCTGTTTGGGTGGCTGTTGGGGGTACACCTAATTCTGTTGTGAGGGCTGCCCAATATGGCTTGCCTATTGTGTTTGCCATTATTGGAGGGCGTATCAGTCAATTCAAACCTTTGATTGATTTATACAAGCAACAATATTTAGCCAATGGTCATAAACCTGAAGATATGCAGATTTCGGTACATTCCCATACTGCTATTGCTAAGGATACAGATGCTTTGATAAAAAATTATTACCCACATTATGCAGCTTCCATGAATAGAATTGGAAAGGAAAGAGGTTGGGGAGCATATTCGGAAATGCAGTTCCGATACGGAATGGATGAGGAAGGTGCTTTGTTTATGGGAGCTCCGGAGCAAGTAGCCCAAAAAATTATTAATACCATTGAGTTGTTTGGTTTGACCCGTTTTACCGCACATATAGATGTAGGTGGTCCGGGGCATCACCAAATGATGGAAACTATTGAGCTTTATGGTGGATCGGTTCTACCGATGGTAAAAAAACATTTTGAAGGATAGCAGTATCATATAAAACCCCATCATGTTTCTACATGAAGCATGGTGGGGCTTTTGGTAGGTTAGCATTTTAAATAGGATTTTCTGTTAAAAGTGCAGCAAACCTGATTCATCCACAATAAGTTGCCCAAATCAATTAGAGTAATTCCAAGTTTTCTTTTCTTTTTTGCGAAGCAAAAAAGGAAACAAAAAAGGCAACGCCAAGGATAAACCAAAACAAGCAATTGGTCACTACATTACTCGATCACTCGATACAGTTTTAAGTATTTGGGCTGTTTTTACTTTGTCGAAAAATTTGTATTTTTCATTGTAAAGATAAGAAAATCAAAGTAATATTTGTTTCCAGGCAAGTCCTATTTGTCACCATTATTAAGCGTTTATGGGATAGCCTTGAAACCTTTTCCTAAGTTTAGAATTACACCTATAGAAGATTTACTAGTTTCAAAAGGCATATCAGTTTTTGATAAACTATAACAATTGACTATTTGAGCTTGCAATTTTACACTCTTCCAACCAAATCTCACTGTGACTCCAGGTTCTATAAGTATTGAACGTGGATTGTCCATAATTTTAACCAAACCGTCTTCTGTTCCAGTATTGTTAGGATTAAATGTAAAAGCTAAATAACTTATCTCGTTACTGAGGATTAATTCAAAAGCATTAAAATGCAAGCCTATTGCGGGTTGAAGATAATATTTATATTGATTTATACGAGCAGTTAGCATGGTTGGTGAGTCTGGATATACATGATATTGCTTGCCTAAGCCAAAGCCTCCAAAAGCCCCTACACGTATTTTCCCTTCTTTAAAGGGAAAAGTATAGCCACTCCCCAACTCAAAATAATTAACCTTTCCTGCATTTTGAGTAGAGAAATCTCCACCTTTACCATACATATAATTAAAGGTGATGGGTATATGGTCTGTTATAGCATAAGCTGTTTGGAAGTCGAACATTTTTACCTCATCACTTGTTCCGATACTTCCTATAAAGTTAAAGTCTCCTTCCTCTTTTATGAGTGGTACATTCTGTAATGCAGGAGCATAATAATATCGACTACAACTTGATAATGATAAAAAGATAAAAAGTCCAATTAATATTTTCAATTTCATAATAATTATTTTTGTTGCATTATGATTTTTTCTTATCGATATTAAAAGCCAATCCTATAGCACTTCTGCCGTTATTTATGGAGAGGTCATTTTGGGTTAGCTTTAAGGTATAGCCTAATTGTAATTGTAGTTTGACGTTTTGCAACCCAAATCTAATTGCAAAACCCTGATCCAAAAAAAGATTATTCCTTTGTTTAGATAAGTAATGTAAATCCTCAATAGATTCAAGAGGTGCTATTTTATTGGAAAAAGGATTTAGATGTTCTGTGGAAATCATTTTTATCCGATTAAAATAGGCATTTGAAAGACGACTACTGCCACCAATTTCTATATTCTTTAAACTTGCACCATACGATACACCAATGCTTAATTTAAGATAGCCTAATTGTGCACCTGCATAAGAATTGTCTTCAAGGAGATAAATGTCTTTTTGATGACCATAGCCCATACTCATAAAAAACTCTGAACTAAAATAGTTTTCGGAATATTTATAGGCACCTAAACCCAATTCAATAAAATTTTTTGTTTCTATAGTGCTGCTATTAAATTTTTTGTTTTCAGAATTGAGGTTAAGATTACTTTCTTTAGTAAAGAAATTCAGAAAAACATCGTACCGGTCAGTAAGACAGTAGGAGGTTTGAAAATCTATATTAGGATTAATACGTGTATAGAAACTATTTAGTCCTAATGCAAAATCAAACATTTGTCCATCTTTTAAAAATGATGTTTTAAAAGGGCTTGCAACGTAATAATCTCTGTATCCTACCCCCGCAAAAAGATTAGCATAACTTATACCGATAATTAAGAGAAAAAGAATCTTTTTCATAATTTTAATTTTAGCTATCAATTAATCACTTAATATCCATGAGGATGGAAGAGCATTTTGATAAATTATTTGCTTTGCTAAAGTATAAATTTTTTTTATATTTTCATAATATTTCTGATTTTTTATCTTTGTATCTGTTTATTTGTTCCTCAAAACAAAATATTTATGACAGTTTCAATATTTGATCATAGTGATGCCTATTATTGCTTAGGTTGATTAAACCAATAATATCTGTTATTGTCCTATTCCGATTGATTTGAGTTTTAGTCCATTCATGCTTTGTTCCATTAAGCCAAATACTTGTTCTACTCTTGCCCTTATCTTTGACTTTTTTTGTTATTTTACTTTTATTCTTCTGTTAGGGGCTTATTTCGATAAGCTTTTTCATGTACCTTGTCTATATGCTCATGTCACTTTGTGGTTTTGTCTTGTTCAGCTCCTGTATAAGTTCTATCGGAATATTAACCCAAGTTGAGCATTTTTCATAAATTTCAAAAAAAATAAAAGAAATTTT
>DAOMPL010000043.1:0-109 GCA_035444785.1 Edaphocola sp.
CTATTAGAAAAAATGAAAATATCTATTACCTAAAAATTTTAGGGTTTGGGATTAAATCAATATCAACATATTCAAGGTTGATGAGCTTATTGAATTATTCAATCCTCAC
>DAOMPL010000043.1:209-24916 GCA_035444785.1 Edaphocola sp.
CATTCAATCCTCACCATTCAATCCTCACCATTCAATCCTCACCATTC
The DNA here is from genome assembly GCA_035444785.1 of Edaphocola sp. GTDB lineage: Bacteria > Bacteroidota > Bacteroidia > Chitinophagales > Chitinophagaceae > Edaphocola. Next base: position 257 of record DAOMPL010000043.1, read on the forward strand.
AATCCTCACCATTCAATCCTCAACATTCAATCCTCAACATTCAATCCTCAACCCTCAACCCTCAACCCTCATTAATAATACGTTGCTTCTAAAAAATCGGCTTCTCCTCTGGTGTCTCCCACAATAACAAACCCTACACTACCTTTGTACAAATATGGAGCATTTACAGAAAAAACATTAACCCCATTAATATAGCCTTTCCATTGACTGCCTACTTGCTTAATAGTAACTTCATTCCAATCTCCATTCATGTTCACTGCATTGGAATTAGTAGGACTGATAATTGCCGAAATATCTCTATTGTCATTACCTTCATCCCAAAGAGCAAAGTTGCCATCATAATCTACTGTTAAGCTGTATCCATATTCTCCTCGGGCATCATCAAACCCCAAAAGTAAGCCCATCGTATTATCGGAACCTAATTTTGCACTCACCACAAAGTCACGATCCGGATTAAAGTTTATCGTTTTAGACCGATAATAGGCAATACCATAAGGGTCTAAATAGTTGAAAGAAAAAGTACCTCTATTTCTGTCGATGACCCCATATGCATCATTGGCCTGATCTGCAAAAGCCCAATCATTTCTGTTATCATTAAATTCGTCCACAAAAGTATAGGTGTTGTTATCCGGAGGATAAGGATTTACGGTGTCTCTAAAACAACTGCTTAATGTTAGACCTATGCTAGCTAATATTATTAATGAAAATTTTTTCATGATTTTATTTTTTCTTAAAAACTTTATTGTCTTTTTATACTTTCTAAGACTGTTAGGCTTATTAATAGTTTAAAGGTTAAAAATAAATCTTTTAAAGCGTTTGAATATTAATGTTTTAAATTTTATTTCTTTATTTTATTCTGTAACTTTGTATTACAATTGATAAGCAAAATGACAGACAACCCTTTTGTTTCTAAAATGTTGGAGCAAGATACTTTTACCCAATGGTTAGGCATCCAAATAGTTGAAGTACAGGTAGGTTATTGCAAATTGAATTATACCGTGAAGCCGGAGATGCTTAATGGCTTCCAATCTATTCATGGTGGTGTTTTATTTTCAGCTTCTGACTCGGCTTTGGCATTTGCTGCCAATACGCATGGTAATTTAAGTGTGGCTTTGGATGTCAGTATCTCTTATACACGACCGGCATTTGAAGGAGACATGCTTACTGTGATTGCAGAGGAGCTTCATTTAGGAAAAACAACGGCTATTTATGATATTAAAACTTATAACGAACAAGGAAAAATTATTTGTATTTTTAAAGGAACGGTGTATAGAACCGGAAAATCTGTTTTAGAATAATGAGACTTTTATTATTGATACTTTCTGTTTTTTTGCCAATTGTTCATTTCGGTCAAAGTATGCTTATCAACCCCAATACGGATGGAGGTTTTGAAATGGGCAATAGCTTCGCTGCCAATGGATGGACAGTGGTGAATAATCCAAACAATAATGGTAATGATTGGTACCTCACTAATACTCCATTAAGCATAGGATTTTATAGTTTCCCATTAACCAATAATAGAGCAGCTTATATTTCTCAAACTCCTAATGGACCTTGGACTTACAATATCAACCAAAATTCCACTACCCATATTTACAAAGAAGTAAGTTTTCCGGCAGGAATGGATAATATTCAACTAAAATTCAGATGGAACGCTTTTGGAGAAGGTCCGGTTTATGATGTTTTATATGTCTATTCTTGCCCTATCACTTTGACCCCGGTACAAGGAGAACCCTCGGGTACCAGTACTGCTACCAATAATTGGTTAGGGACAGGTGCCAGTATTTTACATAAGACTTTGCATTCTAGCAATATAAATAGTGGTAAAACAGAAACCATTCAGCTCCCAGCAAGCTTTGTAAACACGAGCAGAAGACTTGTTTTTACTTGGAAAAACGGGAGTACTTTAGGTAATATGCCTCCGGCAGCAATTGATAGTATTTGGCTGTATTCAGATTGTATAAGACCTAGTATTTCACTTACACAAACAAGCACAAGTCCTTGTAGTGCAGAGATTTGGGTACATGCTATCGTCAATTCTGGAATGACAAATGGTACATTCAAATGGTATGTAGCCGGTGTTTTTGATCCTAGCCAGACAAGTGCTCATTATTACACTAATGGGATTCCTAATAATACCATAGTTACTTGTATTTACAATGATAATAATATTTGTGGTTATGAGGATACCGTAAGTAGAACAGTTATAGCTTCCAGTAGCTTTTATAAAACAGACACCTTGCAAGTTTGTAATGGTGATTTACCCTTAAATTGGAGAGGCATTACCATCCCGGTTGGAGCGGGGAGTAACCCTAGTTATGCTACAAAGACCATTCAGAATGTGGATACCTGTGATAGTGTTTTTACCTTAAATTTAATGATAAAACCGTCACCTCCCATTACCATTGACACTATTAATATTTGTAGAGGAAGAGTAGCTTTGCTTACTTGGCGAGGGAAATCTATTCCTTCAAATGCTATAAGCAATAGCCGATTTGACTCCGTTAAAATAGCTTCTCCTAATGGCTGTGATAGTGTGTTTTATTTGAACTTGAATGTTTTTGACACCGCAACATATATACAGCAGACAATAAATTCGTGTAAAGCTATTGATTATCAAGGGAAACATTATACGCAAACCACTACTCTTTTTGACACCTTGCGTAATAGTATGCAATGTGATAGTATTATTTATATTACCCAACTTAATATTCATCCATTTGATTTGTCTTTGAAATTAAAATCATCTTCAAAGTTTATCGAAGGGGAAGCCATAAAGATTGCTGCTGAATCTCCAAATTCAAACTTTGAAATACTGAGTTGGTATCCTCCTGCTCTTTTTCCAAATGTTTTAAGTGCCATACAGACGCTTAATGCACCTGAAAATTTGACAGTGAGCGTTATTGCCAAAAGTGATTCAGGATGTTTGGATACCGCCTATTTGCATTTAGTGGCAATGGAAATCAATAAAAATGTGGTGATGCCTAATGCTTTTTCTCCAAATGGAGATGGAAAAAATGATATATTTCAGGCTGTTTTGTCACCTGAAAGCAATGCTGCAATTAAGAAATTTGTTGTCTTTAATCGTTGGGGACAGTCGGTATATGATGCCTTTTCTGAAACAAAAAATATTGGTTGGGATGGAACATTTAATGGAAAACCGGCAGATGTAGGTTTGTATTTTTATAAAATTCTTATTGTCTTCCCGGACAAGTCTGAATTTCAAAAATCAGGCGAAGTTTATCTTTTGAGATAATATAAATTTGTAAATTAGAAAAAGTATCAATAATTTATAAAAAATATCATTATTTTTTTGGAAAGATTAAAGGCTTTATTATATTTGCTCATTAATTAATTATTATTATTAAAAAAATAAGAACTGTGGCGTACGACAACAACAACTTTGAAGATAGAAAAAATACAGAAACTATCTTTAGTAAGAAAATCAAAGCAGGAAAAAGAAGAACCTACTTTTTTGATGTAAAAGAAACAAAGAGTAACGATTATTTTATCACTCTTACAGAAAGTAAAAAAAGATTTAATGATGATGGTTATGATCGTCATAAAATGTTTTTGTACAAAGAAGACTTCAATAAGTTTTTGGCTGCTTTAACCGAAACTATTGATTATGTAAAGGTAGAATTAATGCCAAACTTCGATTTTGATGCTTTCAACCACGATGAAAACGAACAAGGAGAATATTCAACAGTTGATACAGGAGTTAAGTCTTCTTCTTATGAAGATACCTCTGTGGATAGCTGGAAAATGTAATACTACAATATATTAAAATTTTAATAGGCAAAATATTATTAGTATTTTGCCTATTTATTTAAAAGGTTTTCTATGAAAACAGGAAGTCTTTGGATTGTTGCCCTATTGTCGATAATAGGTCTGTTTTTGAATTCTTGCAGTATGCCAAAAGTAGGGAATAAGGATTATATTGCAGCTACTTTTCCGGGTGGCGAAGATGCTCTTTATGATTTTATTGCACAACATAAAAAATATCAACAAGATGCTGTCAATGCTGGTGTAGAAGGAAGTGTACAGTTAAAGGCAATTGTAAGCAAAGAGGGTGCTTTACAAAAAATCAGGGTAATCCAAGCTGTATATCCCAGTGTGGATCAAGAAGCTATTCGCATCATTAAAGCTATGCCTCAATGGATTCCTGCCCGATATAAAGGCAAGATGGTATCTTCAGAAGTCAATTTGAAAGTAGATTTTTATTTTTTGAGATAAAAAAATGGTAAAAGCTTTTCCGAAACCATTAGAAACTTAACTCAGTAAATAACTAATATCATCTTTTGTAAGCTGTTTGAAGAAGGCATTGTCGTCAGCTATTAAATCTTTTACCAGATTGAGTTTGCGTTCTTGAAGCATCATTATTTTTTCTTCAATGGTGTCTTTACAGATCATTCGGTAGGCAAAAATGCTCTTAGTTTGTCCAATACGATGGGTACGGTCAATGGCTTGTTGTTCCACCGCCGGATTCCACCAAGGATCTACTATATAAACATAATCTGCTGCTGTAAGGTTAAGACCTACGCCTCCTGCCTTTAAGGATATCAAAAAGACCCTTGTGCTATCCTCTTCCTGAAACTGTTTAATCGCTTTTTGTCTTTCCCCCATAGAAGTACTTCCGTCAAAATAAACAAATGGAATTTTTAAGCGGGTAAGTTCTTTTTTGATGAGGTCTAACATTCCCAAGAACTGGGAGAAAATAAGTGCTTTGTGATTGCCGGTGTTTTCGGTAATCTCTTTCACCAATTGGTCTATTTTGACAGAATGGTTATCGTATTTTTGACTTTCGTTTAAAATCGCCGGAGAGTCACATATCTGTCTCAATTTCATCAAACCATTTAAAATACTCATTTGAGAACCTTCTACACCTTTTGTTTCTATCTCGCCCAATATCTTAGAACGATAAGAAGAGCGGAAATCATCATAAATTTTCCTTTGTTTAGCACCCATTTCACAAAACAATACAGATTCTACTTTTTCCGGTAAGTCTGGGGCCACTTGCTCTTTAGTTCTTCTTAACAAGAAGGGGTAAATAAGTTTTCTTAATTGTTGTTTGACATCTGCATCTTGATTTTTATCGATAGGATTGGCAAATTCGTTTCTGAAAAAATCAATAGAACCCAACATCCCAGGGTTTAAGAAGTTCATTTGGGCGTATAAGTCAAAGGTGTTATTCTGTACCGGCGTACCACTTAATGCCAATCTGTTTTTTGCCAATAACTGCATGGCTGCCTTTGCCACCTGAGACAAAGGGTTTTTTATGGCTTGTGATTCGTCTAGTACTACAAAGTCAAAATCAATTTGGCTGAGTGTTTTAATATCACTTCTCAAAGTACCATAAGTGGTAATTACCAAAGGAAATTCCAGTAGTTTTTTTAAGCTGGTATTTCTATTAGAACCATGGTGCATTAATGCAATTAAGTCTGGAGTGAATTTTTTTATTTCACTTTCCCAGTTGTGCATCAATGAAGTAGGGCATACCACCAAAAATTTTGCATCCTGCTTTTCGTTTTGGATATTTTGTAGAAAAGTAAGAGTTTGTAGTGTTTTTCCTAATCCCATATCATCAGCGAGTATTCCGCCCCATCCTGTATCTTGTAAAAATTTCATCCATTGGAATGAAGCTTGTTGGTATGGTCTAAGCGTAGCTCTTACGTTTGAAGGAATCTGAATCTCTTCAACATGTTCAAAATCATAATTGAACAGTCGTTCTTTTTTTTCTATTAATTGCTGTAAAAGTTCATTGGGGTCAAACTCATCTTGTAAGTGCTCTAGGGCAGTAAATTGTACACTTTTTAGTCTTACTCTGCCTTCTTTTACTTGTCCTAATTTTAAAATCAATGAATATTTATCCATCCATTCGTCAGGAAGTAAGCCTACACTGCCATCTTTGAGATTAATAAAGCTTTGCTTTTTTATTAAAGCTTTTTTAATATCTTGTATGCCTACCTGTTCTTCTCCAAAAGAGACTGCCAAGTCCACATCAAACCAATCAATACCGCTTTTTACATTAAGGCTGGTAATAGGTTTGTTAGGATTGATGCGTAATTGTTTTAATTGCTCATAGTCGATAATGCTTACCTTATTGTCTCGTAAGGTGTCCATAAAATGGAAATACCAGCTTCCTTTTAAAGCTTCTGCTGCCAGTAGCATGAAGGAGCGAAGCTTTCTGCTCTCTTGCATCATCGGATGCAAGTAGCGTAATAAATTAATATAGGTCTGTTCTGAGGCCAGATTCCTTTCGTAAATAATGACTTTGCCCTCCCTGGCTGTTATGGCAGAGGAGGTATCTAACCAAAATTTCTCAATTCCATTATATACAAAAGCAGGTTTTAAGACGATAGATTTGTCGGTTTCTTTTAGATACAGTCTAAACTCCGGTTCTTCTTCAACAATATTTTCAGTAAGTGCCTCATCGAAATGGATGGTAGTGGTTTCGGTGAGTGGCATTAATACCTGGGACAAATAGGTGTCCCAGTCTTTTTTGGTAATTTTGATTTGATCTTGACCGTCAAAATGTTCAAGGATATTAAGGGTTTCTATATTTGCTACCGCATGAAACTGATTACCATTGAGTACCAAAGCACTATTTAAAATATTTAATGCAGCACTGTCATAATATACCCCTTCAATAACAATTTTTAAGTGGATAATAATAGAAGCTCCTTTTTGTTCTACTTCTATGGCAGCACCAAAACTCTTATCAGAGAAAGCACAATGTTTCCAATCTGTTATTGATTTAGATTTTTGGTTTTCGGCAAAATAAACAAAAGGAAATTCTTTATATTGCTGCAAAAGGCGTTGATAGCGTGGAATAATAAAATCCCATACCTGTTGTTGTAGCTCTTTATTGGGTTTGTTTCTTAAATCCTTATCTACACCGTCCAAAAAGTCACCAAAAGGTGAATTTTTTTTAAGCCATTTTACTAAGTCGTCACTACTTTGTTTTCTAAGGGCAGTAATTAATATTTTTTCTCGGTCATCTAAATATATAGGATTAAAATATTGATTGAGCTCAAAGAAATCTATTTCTTTATTTAATTTATTTCCTGCTTTATTAGGTACGCCTCCAATCAGTTCAAAGGAAGTGAAAGGGAAATAAGGCTGTTGGGTTTTTATTAAAATCCCTAATTTTTTCCGTTCTCCTTTGTCGTTTTCAAGTTTAAAAGCAATTTCTTCTTTTGTCGTTTCTTTTTTTACCAGACTGCTGTTTAAAGCATTAGGGTCAATTCGTTTTATACTTTTGTCTAAGACTCTAAGAAAGGGTTTCCCTTCATGGTAAGCAAATTCAAACTTGCCGGTAAGGTCATCTTTTAAAGAATATCCATAAAGTGCTAAAAGTTTGTTCTTTTGACTGTCCCAGTTTTGAAGTGAGCTAAAATAATTTGGGCCATGCTGATAAAATATGCTTAGGAATGTAGATAATTTATGTACGCATAAAGGAAATCTTTTTTCTGAACAACTACAAGAGGTGTCAAAATAGCGATCTTCATTCTGTCTTATTTTTACAGAATATTTTTTTTGCTCTTCATCTATAACCTCTGCTCTTACCTCTTCATCCTTAGCCTCTAAGATTTGAACTCTGTTTTCTCTGTACCAATCCTCACCCACTGCAAAAATAGCCTCACTCGAAAATAATTTTAAAAAACTCTTTGAGATTTGACGCATTCTTACAGTAGTATGCTCTTGATTATAATCAACATGGGCATGGTCAAAAAAGCCACTTTGCACCAAATCGTTGAGCTGGAACAGAGCGGCTGCCTGATGACGACATACCGGCCCCATATTATAAGGGCATTGACATCTTGTTGAAAGCTTACCAGGTTGTAGGTAGTTATTTACGGTTACTTTATAATGATTATTGTAAATGTCATTTTTTACTCTAAAAGAAACTTGCTCTGTAAGTGGGTCGTTCTCAAGCATTTGGACTCCTGAAGTGCCAAAAATTTTCTTACCTCTACGAATTACCTCTTCGGTAGCGTTATGGTAAACATATTTAAGTAATTCAGGTAAAGACATAATAAATTGAAATGCAAGCTACAAATTTACAACAAAAAATATATTTTTTTAAAATAAATCATACTAAAAATATCACTTTAGCATTAAATTCACTATTTTAGCCGATAAATTTAAAGCTTTATGGCACAGAATGTACCTTTGACTTCAAATCGCAAGCACCCTAAAGGCTTGCCCTTTTTATTTTTAACAGAAATGTGGGAGCGTTTTGGATATTACCTTATGTTAGGTATTTTTTTCCTTTACATGAAAGCCGCAAAGACCAATGGAGGCATGGGTTTTGACCCTGGTGAAGCCAGTGATATCTTTGGCACCTATATCGCTTTGACCTATTTGACCCCTTTTATCGGTGGATTTCTTGCAGATAGAAAGATTGGTTACATCAATGCTGTTTATATTGGTGGCACCTTGATGGGCTTGGGTTATTTGGGTTTTGCCTTAGATGGTACTATGGCTTTTTATGTTTCTATGGCTTTAGTAATTATTGGAAATGGCTTTTTCAAACCCAGCATTTCAACTTTGTTGGGAAATCTTTATTCTACAGAAGAATATCAAGATAAGAAAGACTCCGGTTTTAATATTTTCTATATGGGTATTAATATTGGTGCATTTATCTGTAATATCATCGCGGCATTTATGCGTAATAAATATGGTTGGGATGAAGCTTTTATGACTGCCGGTGTGGGTATGTTTGTAGGTTTGGGGGTGTTTACTTTAGGTTTGAAGCATTACCGTTCTGCTAATATTTTAAAACCCGTTCAAAAAGGAGATATCGGAATAGGAAATTTGTTTGGGATTGTTTTCCTTCCTGCTATTATTGCCGGTTACATTGGATGGATTATACCCGGAAATATTTTTGGAAGTGATTCTACGGATGCCTTCATTTTTGCCTGTATTCCGGTAATTTTCTTTTTTGTTTCCATCTTAGTCAAAGCCAGCAAAGAGGACAAACGCCCAGTGGCGGCTTTATTGGCCATATTTGCAGTGAGTATTATGTTTTGGGCTGTATTCAAACAAAATGGAACCGTATTGACTACTTGGGCAGAGAGTTATACCAACCGTCAAGTAACTGGAGCTGCAGAGGGAGTGGTAGAAAAACTCTATTTAGCTGACAAGGTTACTTATCAAAAGGATTCAATTACTGCATTTGACCATAATTATAAATTGTTGAAAGAAGGTGGCAAAGAGGTGAAAACCTATGACTATCCTATGTATTTTAATAATGTAGCACCCGAAAAGTTGCCTAAAGAAGGGGAAGAAATTTTTACTGCAAATCCTGAACTCTTCCAGTCCATCAATCCTTTTTGGGTGGTGGCACTTACCCCTTTGGTCGTTGGTTTTTTTGCATTTTTAAGAAAACGAAAGAAAGAGCCTACTACACCAGGAAAAATAGCTTGGGGTATGTTAATTTCTGCATTATCATGTTTGATAATGGTTGCTGCGGTAAAATATAGTGACAATGGGGCATTAAAGGTATCGGCCTTATGGTTGATTGGCTGCTATGGCGTGATAACGGTAGGCGAACTCTTTTTAAGTCCTATGGGTTTGAGTCTTGTGTCAAAGCTTAGCCCACCAAGGATTACAGCCTTGATGATGGGTGGGTTTTTCTTATCCACATCAATAGGCAATAAATTATCAGGAGTATTGGCAAAGACTTGGTATAATTATGAAAACAAACAAATGTTTTTCTTGGTGAACTTCCTATTGCTTATTATTGCGGCTAGCATTGGTTTTGCCCTTTTGAAATGGATGAATAAGATTATGAAGGAGAAGAACTTACATTAGATTTTAATTCAAAATATTCTTAAAAAACAGACTGCTCAAAAGAGCAGTCTGTTTTTTAAGCATATTCAAATTGAGAAGTTTTTTATTGATTATGTACTCCTACTTTGGTTTTTTAAGAAAAATGATGAATTAATGCTTCGATAGTTAAGGTTTGTTGCTCCCCTGTCTGCATGTTTTTCATACTGATTGTATTTTTTTCTAATTCTTCTGTTCCTAAAATGGCTACAAATGGCACATTCCTTTTGTTGGCATATTTCATTTGTTTGTCAAATTTAGCTTTGTCGGCATACATATCGCAAGAGATGCCGGCATTTCGTAAATGGCTCAAGTATTGCAGTCCTCTTTCTAATCCGTTTTCATCCAGTAATAACAACAATACTTTAGCCCCTTCTGATAATTGATGGGGAAACAAACTCAATTCCTCCATAACATCATAAATTCTATCTATTCCAAAAGACACACCAACCCCTGAAAGCCCTTTCAATCCAAAAAGCCCGGTTAAGTCATCATAGCGGCCACCACCACCGATACTTCCCATTTTTACTGCCGAGGTTCCCACTTCCACTATTACTCCTGTATAATAATTTAAGCCTCTTGCCAAGGTGAAATCTACCAATAATTCACTTTGCCATTCTTGCTTTTTTAAGTGTTCCAGGTATTGGATTGTGGTCTTCAACTCTTCAATGCCTTTCAATGCCGTGGGGCTATTTTGGAGCAAGATGCCCATTTTTTCCAATTTTTCTTCATTATTGCCACCTACATTTAAATATTTTTCAATAAAAGAAATGGATTCTGGGGTAATGGATTTTTCTTTTAATTCTTTGGCTACGCCTTCCCAAGAAATTTTGTCCAATTTGTCAATAGCTACAGTAATATCTGTAAGTTTTTCAGCGAGTCCTAATACTTCTGCCAAACCTGCTAATATTTTACGACTATTGATTTTGACATTAACTTGAGGTATTTTTAAAAGGTGAAAAGCCTCTTGATAAATGCACAAAAGCTCTGCTTCATTTACCAAAGAATTACTACCGACAACATCGGCATCACATTGCCAAAACTCGCGATAGCGACCTCTTTGAGGACGGTCGGCACGCCACACCGGTTGCATTTGGTAACGTTTGAATGGAAAAGCCAAATCGTTTTGGTGCATCACTACAAAGCGGGCAAAAGGTATCGTCAAGTCATAGCGTAAAGCTCTTTCTGTAATAATACTGCTGCTATAAGGTTTTGAAGTTATCTTTTCCCATTCCTCATTTAATTTTTCTTTATCTTTCTTTTCGTAAAGACCATTATTCAAAATTTTGAATATCAAACGGTCTCCCTCTTCCCCATATTTTCCCATTAAGGTGCTAAGGTTCTCCATTGATGGTGTTTCCAAGGGTTGGTAAGCATATAGTTCAAATACAGAACGTATGGTGTTTAATATATATTGTCGTTTATAGACTTCTGTAGGCCCAAAATCTCTGGTTCCTTGTGGGATGGATGGCTTCATTCAAAAAAATATTTGATAAAACGGCAAAGTTAAAATAGTTTTTACAATTCCATCTACTCTAATAATATATTATCTGTTACCTTTGTGCAATTAAGAATCGAAGAAATATATCATGCAAATTTCAAATTTTGTCAATCGTTTTGGGGAAACTCAAACTTTACTCATGGCAAAGCTCACCAGAGAACTGGCTTCAAAAGGTATAGATGTGGTAAACCTTAGCTTGGGAGAGCCCGACTTTGACACACCGGAGCATATCAAGGATGCTGCAAAAGCTGCTTTAGATGAGGGTTTTACCAAATACACTCCTGTTTCAGGAATCTTAGAATTAAAGAAAGCTATTTGCACAAAATTAGAAAGAGACAATCAGCTTCATTATAAGCCTGAAAATATTATTGTTTCTACTGGTGCAAAGCAATCCTTGGCTAATGCTATTTTGGCCATTATCAATGAGGGTGATGAAGCCATTATTCCTACTCCTTATTGGGTAACTTATTCTGCACAAGTTGAAATGGCTTTAGGAAAGCCGGTTTTTGTTCATTGTGATGTGAGCCAAGATTTTAAAATGAATGCAGCTCAATTGGAAGCTGCCATCACCGATAAAACCAAATTGTTGATATTTTCAAGTCCATGTAACCCTTCCGGTGCTGTTTATAGTAAAAGCGAGTTGGCAGGTTTAGTGGCAGTTTTAGAAAAACATCCTGAGATTTATGTCATTAGTGATGAGATTTACGAATACATCCGGTATGAAGGTTCCCATGAAAGCATCGCTCAGTTTGAATCTATAAAAGAAAGGGTAATAGTAGTCAATGGCTTTTCAAAAGGTTATGCAATGACAGGGTGGCGACTAGGATATTTGGCGGCTGCTGAAAATGTGGTAAAAGCTTGTGAGAAAATACAAGGTCAATTTACATCGGGAGCCAATTCTATAGCCCAACATGCCGGCGTGGTGGCACTTTTAGGTGACCAAGATGCCAGCCTGAAAATGGTGAAAGCCTTTAAAGAAAGAAGAGATTATTTTTTAAATGCTTTAGCTCAGATTGAAGGCTTTAAGGTAGTAATTCCACCGGGAGCCTTTTATGCTTTCCCTGATATTCAATACTACTTTGGAAAGAAGGATGCCAAAGGAAGGGTGATTAATAATGCAGATGATTTTGCCATTTTTCTTTTAAACACTGCCCATGTCAGTGGGGTGAGTGGTGCGGCATTTGGCAATGACAATTGTATCCGCTTTTCCTATGCAGCATCTATAGAAAAGTTGCAAGAAGCGGTAAAAAGAATTACCGAAGCCTTGGCATTATTACATTAAAAAATATTTTTTTTGGATAATTGATAATATTTCCATATTTTGGTAGGTTAATAATATACTTAAATAACAAATACTTTATTAAATGAATAAAAATCTTGCGATTGTTCTGTTTTTTTCTTTCGGTTCATTGACGGCATGTAAGGATCAACCCAACAAAGACAATGTATCGGAATCAAACTATTATAAAGACATGAATAATCCTTTTTTCAAAAAAAGTGACTTGCAATATCAAGCACCACAATTTGACCTCATAAAAACGTCACATTTCAAGCCGGCATTTGACTCCGGAATGTCACAACAGAATATTGAAATAGAGAAAATTATTGCAAATACGGAAGCTCCAACGTTTACAAATACTGTTGTGCCTTTGGAAACAAGTGGAGAGATTTTGAAAAGAGCCCAATTGGTATTTTTCAATTATACCTCAGCCAATAAAAATGCAGATATTTCCAAATTAGAGGAAGAGTATGCTCCGATTTTTTCGACACATTCTGATAATATTTTTCTTAATGAGAAATTATTTAATAGGGTAAAAGCTGTTTATGAAGGCAGGGATAGTATTGCAGATCCGGAAGATAAAAGGTTGGTAGAATATTATTTTGAAAAGTTTGAAATGGCCGGAGCCAATCTCAATGCTTCGGATAAAGCAAAACTAAAAGAACTTAATGGGGAAGAGGCCAAACTTTCTGCTCAATATTCCAATAAATTATTAGCAGCTACAAAAGGTGGGGGTGTGTTGTTTGACAATGCTGCCGACTTGGAAGGCTTAAGCACCGAAGAGTTGAAAGCCGCTCAGAGTGATGCTGAGGCCATTGGACAGGCTGGTAAATATTATATTGCTCTTCAAAATACTACCCAACAGCCGGCCTTGCAAAGTTTAAAGAATAGAGCCAGCAGAGAAAAAATTTATAAAGCTTCTTGGTTTCGTGCCGAAAAAGGTGATGAAAACGATACCCGTACCACCATTGAACAAATGGCTAAATTGAGATTGCAAAAGGCTAAGCTATTAGGTAAACCCAATTATGCTGCTTGGAAGCTTGAGGACCAGATGGCAAAGACTCCGGAAGCTGCCATGGCTATGCTGAAGCAAATAGCTACCCCGGCAGTAAATATGGCAAAAAATGAAGCTGCCGAGTTACAAAAATTATTAAAAGCCGAAGGAGATACTTTTAAATTACAGCCTTGGGATTGGAATTTTTACGCTGAAAAACTTCGAAAAGCAAAATACGATTTGGAAGAAGCTTCCATAAAGCCATATTTTGAAGTCACTACTGTGCTTGAAAAAGGCGTGTTTTATGCTGCTGAAAAATTATATGGAGTAACCTTCAAAAAGAGAAACGACTTGCCGGTTTACAATCCTGATGTGGTGGCTTATGAAGTGTTTGATAAAGACAAAAAATCAATTGCCATTTACTATCTTGACTTTTATTCCAGAGATAATAAGTTGGGAGGAGCCTGGATGAGCAATTATGTAGAGCAGTCCACATTATTAAACCAAAAACCGGTAATTGTCAATGTGTTTAACTATCAAAAACCTGCCTCAGGACAACCTTCTTTAATTAATTTTGATGATGTAGAAACCATGTTCCATGAGTTTGGACACTCTATCCATGGCTTGTTTGCCAAGCAAAAATACACTTCACTCTCCGGAACCAATGTCCCTCGTGATTTTGTGGAGTTCCCTTCGCAAATTAATGAACACTGGGCTTTGGATACTGCTATCCTAAAAAACTACGCCATTCATTACAAAACTAAAGAACCTATTCCACAGGCTTTATTGGACAAAATGAAATTGGCTTCCGGCTTTAATCAGGGATATGCGGTTACCGAATTGGCTGCTGCTGCCACTTTAGATATGGCTTGGCATTCCATCACTGACGAAAACCAAATTGAAGATGCTCTTTCTTTCGAACAAAAATCTTTGAAAGGTGTAGGGTTGTTAATGGCAGAAGTGCCTACCCGATATCATTCTCCATATTTTAATCATATTTGGGGCGGTGGTTATTCTGCCGGCTATTATGCTTATTTATGGTCAGAGATTTTAGACCAAGATGCTTATAAATGGTTTGTTGAGCATGGGGGCCTAACGCCTGAAAATGGTGACCGCTTTAGAGCTTATATATTATCAATAGGTAATACTAAAGATTTGAATCAGGCATTTAAAGATTTTTCCGGCCATGAAGCAGATATAAAACCATATTTGGAAAGTAAGGGTTTTAGTGTAGAAAAGGCAAGAGTAAAATCCAATGGCAAAAAGAAAAAGTAATTTGATTTTTTAGCGAAAAATGGACAATTTCATATTTGAAATTGTCCATTTTGATTTGAGTTAAATTTGAAATTTTTGCTCTAAGAAATGCTCATCCTTTCCTCAATGAGAAATACTACCTACAATTGATATTGGGTGTCAGTTCTGTAATAATCATTTCTGGGTTTAGCTAATCTTTAATTATTTATTGTTCTAATGCTCCACTCCATGCAGACACGCCACCTTGAAGGTCATAAACCTCCTTAAAACCCATTTTTTGTATTATTTTTCCTGCTTTACCACTTCTGTTGCCACTTTTACAATAAATATACAAAGGCTTTTCTTTGTCAAATAAAGCCATTTTCTCTTGGAAATCGCTGTCAAAATAATTGATATTTTGAGCGGTTTTTAAATGACCGTTTTGGTATTCCTCAGGTGTCCGAACATCTACAATCGTAATGTTGTCTTTGTTCATTGCTTTTTCAAATTCTGCTGCACTAAGTATTTTATAAGTGCCTTCACTTGAAGAGCTTTGGGCTTGTGCTTCTTGGTTGTTTGTGCCCTGAGATTGAGCCTCGCAAGACATAAATAAAACTCCTAAGGAGGCTACTAATAATATTTTTTTCATTTTACCGTATTGTATTTGTTTGATAAATATGTTTTTATGATTTGCTGTAATTTTGTTTTGAATACTATCTCTGAATTTTTCCAAAGATTATTTTTTTAAAAAAATCAATAATTTTTGAAGTGTTTATTGTTTAAGTTTTTCCTATAATTCTTTGTATTTATACTCCCTAGTTTGGAGAGCTGGCTTTTTAAAGGGTTACATAAATTGACAAAAAAATCATCAATAAAGTCTTGGCCTATTGGCTTGTTTCTTTAAAGATCATTTTTTGCTTTTTTGTCTTTCCCTTTGAAGAGTGAAAACAATAAGCCTCCCATCACCGCACCATATAGGCTACTGTTTAAAGGTTTAGAAGTGATGGCACAAGTACCGGACTCGCAACCTACAAATTTCCAATATAGGAAACCGGCAACACTTCCCAGTACTATCCCTAATATTTCTAAATTATATTTTTTTAGTAAACTCATATTTCTTGATTGAATTTTATCTTCCACATTCCTCTAAAATCCCCCATCTTATAACCGGTTGCTTTGTCGTTTGGATACTTATCGGATATGGCTTTTAGGGTTTCTGCAGCTATGTCTTTTTTAGTATCACCATGGCAAGAAATGCAAGTAGGCATTGCTATGGTCATTGCTTTATAATAGACGATGCTTCCATCACCGTTATTTCTAATTAAATGTTTAGCAGTAATAGTGCTGTCTTTAAGCATTGTTGCCAGTTGATCCCAAGCTTGTTGGTCATCACTATTGGCTAGGGCATTTATTGCATTTCTGTTTTTAACACTTAACCTTTGAATATGAACATTGTATTTTTTTGCAAAGGAGTCTGTCAATGGAATAGCACGCTCGTTGCAATAATCTACGGCACCATGGAAGCCTGTTTTTTTAACTGCAGAAGAGACATTAGCCAGTAAAGCAGCCTGAGTTTCGCCGGATATTTTTTCACCTAGGGCAAAATAGTCTGCCATAATGTTTTCTTGAGTTTCTGCGGCAACTGTCTTTACTGTTTCACCCGGATCTTGTTCCGTACCACACGAAACCATAAATCCCAAACTTGCTATTAACAATAATTTTTTCATAAAATATTATTTTATTTCTTCAAAATTTACATCCTCAATAGTGGATTTTGTATTGCTATTTTTTGGAGGGGTACAAGTTCCTGCACCACAACCCATGTTTAATAATGGTAATGCTGCAAAGATGCCACCCATAGTGATGAATGCCCAATCTTTAGCTATGATTCCTTGGATAAAAATAAACATTCCCAAGGCTAACCTTAGCAACCGCATAAAATTCCATGTTCTTAAGTACGCTTTCATTCTTTTTTGTATTTCAAATTAATTTTACTCATTTTTTTGATGTGTTTTTATTCCTAAAAAGTGATAAATAGGGCAAAAGTTAATAAAGGCTGTGGCTCCTAAAATAAGTGCCAAAATGCCGAAAACTATAGCCATCGTACCCTGTACCACATTAAACAAGATTAAGAAAGCAAAAAAAGATGCTAATACCAATCTTGTAATTTTATCTGTATGACCAATATTCTTTTTCATAAAACGTCAAATTTAACTGTATTAAATTTTTTAAAATAATATTTTTAGCTATTTACAATTTTATTTACCTTAAACCAAGGACCGCCATTATATACGTTTTGAATGCCATTGTTCTCTAATATCCTTTTAGCCTGTCCGCTACGCATTCCACTGGCACAAAAGACAACTATGCTTTTTTTTCCTTTAAATTTAGATAGTTGCCCTTGAACGGTATTTAATGGAATGTTTACGGCACCTTTAACGCTCCCTCCAGAATATTCGCCCGGGGTGCGTACATCTACCAAAAAGGCTCCCGTTTTGATGGCCTCTGCAATTTCGGAATTTCTTTTTCCGCCTCCAAATAACATTGAGAATAATCCCATAATCTTTTTATTGAAATTTGCTAAAAATAAATATGACTGTAAAGTTCTAAAATAATTTCAACTTGTTAAGTTACTTTTGTTACATTGAATAAGATTTAAGATGTTATTTAACATTCTATATCACTTTTGTTGGACATTCATATTTAAATTTTTGCGTTTCTCAAGAAAGAATAGGGTATATCTACACTATATTCGGCTTGGAGTCATGGAGTGCGTGCCTTTCGTCTTTTCGAGGGCATTTGCCCGAAGCAATCCAGTAGCTCAGCCCTCAACCATCAGCCCTCATTCCTCAACTCTTCTGGATTGCTTCGCCTGCGGCTCGCAATAACGGAGTGTGTGGCTCGGATGACGGAAAACAAAAATCGTTCATATCGACTAAGAAAAACCCAAATTTCGTAGAAATTTGAAAAGGTTTTTCGCATGGAGAGATTTCCAATGAAAGTGACGATGATTAGGAGATTCCTCCACTCCTCGTTCCTCGTTGGTCGGAATGAAAGTCTTCCGCTTGAAATCACGGAGTGGATAAGAGTATTTATCCACTACGATTCGAACAACAATCTTTTAATTTCAAAATAATATTTTTTAAACCATATTGAACCATTATTTTTGCTCTTCTTAAAGTATGAAAAAGATAATATTTTATTCTCGATATTTCCTTTTAGTGATCGGATTGGTTACTGTATTTGTGGCGTGTAAACCACCGGTAGAAACGGCTTTTCAAAAACAAGTGGCTATTCCTGAGGCTTCTTGGGACTATAAATTTATGCCTACTTTTAATTTTAACATTCCGGACAGTACCAGCAAATATAAAGTCTTCTTGATATTTCGTTATGATGCCTCTTTTGAGTTTTCCAATATTTGGGTTCGCTTAAAGATAAAAGGTCCGGGAGATAGTACCTACAATATGGGTAATAGAATAGAAACGGTGCTCTTAACTCCGGATGGTAGCCGTTTAGGTAATTATGTAGGTGGAATGTATGAATATAAAATCCAATTGAGTGAGGTAAAAGATTATCCTGTTTTTAAAAAATCAGGCGATTATTCTATTCAACTAGAGCAGGTAATGCGAAAAAACCCATTGCCGGGTTTAATTAATATTGGATTAAGAGTCGAGAGCGTTAATACCAAAAAGCCCATAAGCTAAGCTGTTGACAGCTTCTTGTTCGTCCTCTACCACGATTTTGGTGTCAGGAATTGTTACATTTCCTTGATAATCTCTTACGCTATAAAGGATTATTGTTTTATTGTTTTCTGTTGTAAATATTATTGAAGTTTTGGGGGCATAATGATTAGCATTGACCCAGTCGATATTAAACTTTTTTAGTTTTTTTTCCAATGCTTTATTGCTTCCATTTATGTTAAGTTGCATTTGAGGCTTAAACTCGGTATAGGGCATCAATTGAGGGAAATAGCGGTACATTTGAGATTGGTAAAATTGATAATATTCTTTTTCGTCCAGTTCATCAGCACAAATGGCTAATGCCTCGTAGCAGCGAGCCAAGAATAGTTTTTCGTAAGGTATGTCTATATCTTCTGTAAACTTTAAAACCTTCTCCAGTCTGGACTTTGCAGTTTTGTATTTGCCTTGTTTTATTTCTAATTTTGCCAAAAAAAGATTATAATATTTATAAATTTTCTCTCTTTTGTCTGATTGGAGTTCTGTTTCAAATTTTTTATGAAAAAATCGGGTGCTAAAATCTTTTATCAAAAGCCAAGTTTCATCCCAACTCACTATGTTTTCTGTGGAAAACAACTTGTATATAACATTATCTCTTTCAGGATTTGAAGCAAATTGATTGGTAATAAGGTATTGCTGTCCTTTCTCCATAATTTTCCGATTGAGAATTTTTAGCAAACTCTTGGGATGCCACCACCAATTTTTATCTTCAAATTTTACGGCATTTATGGACTTGGTGGTATTGAGTAAATTGACCAAATTTATAGCAAATTCATACTGCGGTTGCCCGAGTGTAGTGCCAATATGTAGTTCTTTAAAATTTGCTGCTTTAGTGCTGTATTTTTCACTTTCGGCTAAATTCCCTTCATAACTGCAAGCTCTGGCTAAAGCAATATTATACCATCCAAATCCGGGTGTAGAGCCATTAGCCATAATCATATCTTTCATTTTTTGTACACCCAGCGATGGATTTCCTTTGTAAATATCTAGGATAGAACCAAAATATGCCCATTCTTGCAACCGCTTATCGCCATTATCTATTTTACTTGCAATTTCATAATTTGCTTCTGATTCTTTAAAATTTCCAATTACAGATAAAAAGTTAGCATAGTTATTATACGGAAACATTGAAGTGCCTTCCATTAAACTAAAGTAATATTGTGCAGAATCTATTTTAAAATTATAAGCATAAAAGATACATTTATAATGATATATTGTAAGATGGTCGTATTCTGTATAAAACTCTGGAAAAACCCCTTGGTTGTAGGGTTTCATTCTGTCTAACCGTAAAAGGGCACTGTCCAAATAGCTGTTGGCAAGCTTTTCGTTCTGATCGACATCGTTTTTCAGGAAGCTGTATTTTTTATGGGTGTAAAACCTATTTCTGTGGGTAATCCAAAAAAGCATGGTATAGGTATTAAGCTGCCATTCTCTTTGCATATCCCATTTTTGAACCCGCTTTAATAATTGAAAACTTTCCTCATTACTTTCAGAATTTTGAAATGCAGTAAAAAGGGCATAGGCAATATTGCTGTAGTCTGCCTGATATTGTTGAACAGCAAAATAAGAATCAAAATTTGAAGTTTTTACTTTAAGTTCTTTAGCATAGTCCTTTTCGATGAGATCCAATGCTTTTTGAAGTGGGGCAATGGAGTGCTTATAGCCTGAATAATCTGCGGCTCTTTCTGAAAGATATAAACCTTCAAACATCCAGCCCACATAATAAGTGCTGTCTATTCTGATAAATTCTCTAGAAGCAGCCAAACCCTCCTCACTTTGAGGATTTACTCCTATTCTTTTCGCATTTATTTCATAACGTTTGGCTAAGTTAGGAGCTGCTTTTCCTTGTTGAATATTGAAGAAGATGATCAACAACCAACAAAAAAGTAATCTTAAATATGTAAACCTTCCGTTTCTCAAAATAATATTATTAATGTAGTTTCAAAGCATTTAATCGTTCCATTTCCTTGTAGAGTATTTGATTAAAAGAGCTTTGTTTTGCTTCTTTGTTTTTAAACAATAACCTATGCTGAATAACTGATTTTGCAATAGTTTGAACATCGTCTTCTATTACAAATGTTCTATCTTTAACTAGAGCAAACGCTTTAAGGCTTCGGATAAAAGAAATTCCTGCACGGGTAGAAGCTCCTAAACTTATTTCTGGATGTTCTCTTGTGGCTCTTACGATATTGGCAACTGATTTAACAATTTCAGGATGAATAAATACTTGGTTAGTTTTTTCTTGTAAATCTAAAATATCCTGCATGGAAAGCACCTGTTTCAAGTTTTTTAAATTGGCATCAATACTTAAATAGTTGTTATAAATTTCCAATTCGGTGGCTTCATCGACATAACCAAAATAAATTTTCATAAAAAATCTGTCCAATTGTGCTGCCGGTAAAGGGTAAGTGCCTTCACTATCAATAGGGTTTTGAGTGGCGATGGTAAAAAACAGTTTGTTTAGCATTATGGTCTCATCACCTATGGTGATTTGTTTTTCTGCCATACTTTCCAGCAATGCTGATTGTACTTTGGGTGATGCCCTGTTGATCTCATCGGCCAATAAAATATTACAAAATAAAGGTCCTTTTTTGAAAATAAAATCTTTCTTATCATCATCAAAAATATGAGCCCCAATTAAATCCATGGGTAATAAATCGGGTGTGAACTGTATCCGTTTAAACACTGCATTGCTCTCGCCTGTGCCACTGATAGAATGGGCTAAAGTACGGGCCAGTACCGTTTTTCCGGTGCCGGGATTGTCTTCTATTAGAATATGCCCTTGAGCCAACAGGCAGGTGATTACCAATTCAATTTGTAATCTTTTCCCTTTGATAACTGTTTCCATTTGGGCTATCAAAGTGTTGATTTTATGATGCTCAGAAGGCAAAATGTTTTCTTCCATATTTCAATTAATGATTAGATTGTTTTAATACCCTTTATCATGAACATTGACCGCACGACCACTTGGGTCATTTGCATTTTTAAAAGCTTCATCCCATGCCAATGCCACAGGTGTAGAGCAAGCTACAGAAGGCACAGATGGTACAGTTGCGGCGGAAGTTTCATCAGGGAAGTGTTCTTCAAATATTAAGCGATATCGGTATTCTTCCTTGTTTTGAGGAGTGTTTGTAGGGAATCGGTACTTTGCATTTTGCAACATCTCTTCAGATACTTCTTTATCTGCCACTTCTTTTAAAGTGTCTATCCAAGAATAGCCCACTCCGTCACTAAATTGCTCTTTCTGCCTCCACAAAACCGACTCTGGTAATAGATCTTCAAAAGCCTTTCTCAATACCCATTTTTCCATTTTCCCTGAAGCTAAATCTATCATTTTATCGTTAGGGTTTAGGGTCATTGCGATATCCATAAATTCTTTATCCAAGAAGGGCACTCTGCCTTCAACTCCCCAACTCATCAATGCTTTATTGGCTCTTAAGCAATCATATAAATGGAGTTTTTCTAGTTTTCTGACATTTTCTTCGTGAAATTCTTTGGCATTTGGAGCTTTGTGAAAATAGAGATAGCCTCCAAAAATTTCATCAGAACCTTCTCCTGACAAAACCATTTTTATTCCCATAGCTTTAATGGCTCTCGCTAAAAGATACATAGGTGTAGAGGCTCTTACTGTGGTAACATCATAAGTTTCCAGTTGGTAAATTACATCCCTAATGGCATCTAATCCTTCTTGTATGGTGAAATAGACTTCATGGTGGATAGAACCTATATGCTGTGCTACTTTTTGGGCTGCTTCTAAATCGGGTGAACCTTTGAGCCCAACGGCAAAGCTATGCAAGCGAGGATACCAAGCCTCTTGACTATCGCCACTCTCAATGCGGTTTCTGGAAAACTTTGCGGTAATTGCTGCTATTAAAGAAGAATCTAAACCACCAGAAAGTAAGACTCCATAAGGTACGTCTGTCATCAATTGCCGATGCACAGCTGCTTCTAAGCTTTTCCTTAATAAATTTAGATTGGTAGTATTGTCTTTTACAGCATCATATAAAGCCCATGTTGGTTCATACCATTTTTGCAGATTTAAACCTTCCGGACTATTAAGATAATGACCGGGAAGAAAAACTTGAATGGTATTGCAAATGCCAGAAAGTGCTTTCAATTCCGAAGCTACATAAAAATTACCGTTTTTATCTCTTCCATAATATAAAGGGCAAATGCCCATGTGGTCACGAGCTACAAAGTAGTTGCCTGTGGTTTTATCATATATCGAGAAAGCAAAAATTCCATTGAGCTTGTTCAAGAAATTGCTGCCATATTTTTGAAAAAGGGGTAAGATGACCTCACAATCGGAATTTGTTTGAAATTGATAATCAGGAAATTCTTTTCTTAATTCCAAATGATTGTAAATTTCTCCATTAACTGCTAATACTAAATTGCCATCTGTACTGTATAAAGGTTGCTTCCCGGAAGTAGGATCCACAATAGCTAAACGCTCGTGAGAAATAATGACTTTCTCATCTTGAAATACTCCCGACCAGTCAGGGCCACGATGTCTGATTTTTTTAGACATTTCTAATACCTGAGAACGCAATTGTTCCGTATCTTGCTTTGCATCAAATAAACATACTATTCCACACATATAGGGTTTATATTTTTTAATAACGAATGTACAAACAATATTAGAATTAAAAATTAAAATTTTGGCAAATAGTAGTAAAACCATTGAGTGTTTCCCGGAATTAAGCAAAACCAATCCTTAAATTAAAGCCAAAACAGTGTTTTCGGTGTTTTGATTATGGATAAGTGAAGTTTCGGCTTTAAATTTGCAAACCAAAACTTTAAAAATTTTATGCAGATAAAATTAAAAAAGGTAACAGACGGTTATGATAAACAAGAGTTTTTGAATTTCCCGGTCTTATTAAATAAAGATAATCCGAACTATATCCGTCCTTTAGACCAAGATGTAGAAAAAGTTTTTGACCCTCAACAAAATAAATTTTTTAAATCGGGAATTTGTGAACGGTTTTTGGTAATTGATCGTAAGCATTATGACGTAGTAGGACGTTTTGCTGTATTTATTAATAACAGATACCAGCAAGAACAACACACAGGAGGCATAGGCTTTGTTGACTTTATTGATGATTTTGAAATTAGTAACTTTATCTTTGAAGTCGCAAAAAATTGGTTGTCATCAAAAGGTATTGAGGCAATGGATGGCCCTATAAATTTTGGAGAAAGAGAACAGTGGTGGGGACTACTAGTAGAAGGATTTCATGAGCCTTTATATGCAATGAATTATAATTTACCTTATTACCAAAAACATTTTGAGCGTTTTGGGTTTCAAGTTTATTTTAACCAACTTTGTTTTGGAAGAAAAATTGATGCACCATTATCAGAAAAGTTTGAACTTTCCCATAAAAGATTAAGTAAACTGTCCGATATTAATATTAAAGAAATTAAACCCCATAATCTGAAGAAATTTGCCAAAGATTTTCTTGAAATATATAATAAAGCATGGGCTTCACATGGTGAAGGTAAACAAATGAATGAGTTTCAGGCTCAAAAACTGTTCAAAAGCATGAAGCATGTTATTGACCCTAGAATAGCATTTATTGCATACGAAAAAGAAAAACCTATTGGCATGTGGATTAACCTGCCTGATCTGAACCAATGGTTTAAACATTATAATGGAAAATTTGGTTTTTTAAATAAAATAAAATTTTTGTTTGCAAAAAGATTCCATAAGAATACACGTGCTGTAGGTTTAATCTTTGGGATAGTCCCAGAATGGCAGGGGAAAGGCTTAGATGGCTATATGATTTATGAAGGAAAGTTACGCATTCCAAAAAAGACTGAATATATAGACTATGAACTGCAATGGATAGGAGATTTTAATCCAAAAATGTTACGAATAGCAGAAGAATTGGAAACGACAGTTACTCGAAAATTGATTACTTATCGCTATTTATTTGATAGGACAATTCCTTTTAAAAGACATAGAATGCTGTAATAATCTTCAAAATAATTTGTGAAAATTTTCAGATTCCTTATTTCTTTATTAAACTTAAAGTAACTATTCAGTCTAAGTTTTACAGATAAGGGTTAATGCTTCCAGAACGTTTTG
>DAOMPL010000044.1:0-24430 GCA_035444785.1 Edaphocola sp.
AAATAGAAAATTTCTTTTGTTTTTTTTGAAATTTATGAAAAATGCTCAACTTGGGTTAAATATTTTATAATAGCAAAAAATAATCCTAAAGGTTAAACCTTTAGGATTATTTTGAAATTATTAAAACTTAATATTTGTATTTTAATAATCTCTTCATTGTTTTATTATTTAATCACTTCTAATTTCCTATTCACCGTACCTTCTTCAAACTCGATAGTTACTTGATATAAACCGGAGATTAAATCGGAAACATCTACCACTTGTTTGTTGGACTTAACAGCAATTTTCATTACTTGTTGTCCTAAAACATTGGTGATAACGATGTTTTTCATTCTAAATCCACTGTTATTATCAATAGTTACGGTTTGAGCAGTAGGGTTAGGATACAATTTCAATACATCGGTATTCAAATTCAAATCCTTGATGCTGTTTCCGGTAACGGTAACATTGGTACACACTTGTTGCTCTCCACAATCATTAGACACGGTCAAACATACTGTATAAGCCTTAGAGCTACCTAAAACCGGATAAGTATGGCTGGCATTTTGTGTAGTAGCCGTATCTCCATCACCAAACTCCCATAAGTAAGTAGTTACATTCAATGGATTGTTTGGTGAGAAGTTGAAGGTAGGAGAAGCACCGGTTGTGGTAATCCCAGTAACAGACGGTAATTCACCTATTGTTACATTAATAGTATCAGAAGCAGAACATCCAAGACTATTGGTTACTTTAACACTATAAGTACCGGAAGTGGTAATGGTTTTGGTATTGGTAGTTTCACCGCCCGGTGTCCAAAGATAAGTATAATTGGCTGTTCCTCCTGCATTGGCAATATATGGTCCACCATTACAGAGTGTGGTATCTGCACCAAGATTTACAGTAGGGGCAGGATTTACAGCAATAGTAATGGTATCATATTTAGTACAAATACCACCCGCATCAGATACGGCTACGGAATAGGTTCCGGCTGTGTTTACACTTATCGTTTGCGTGCTGGCGCCATTACTCCAAGCATAAGTAGCTCCAGCTGGTTGTGTACCGGCATCCAAAGTAATAGGGTCATTCGCACAAATTGTGGTATCGGCACCTAAAGCAATTGGGTTGATTGGACATGGAGGTCCAACTTGTACAGAATAATCTTCAGCCTCACCATAAGTCAATAGACCACATGGGGTAGGGTTAGAATAGTTACGAATGCGCATTCTGGTTGTTCCTTGCAAGGCAGTAGCAGGTGCCGTGATAAATCCGGTATAAGTATTTAAAGAGCTGGAAGATCCGGCTGTTGAGCTATACATTTCTTCGTTAGCATCAAAGGCTCCATTTTGATTCCAATCTACCCAAATTTTAATACCTGGAGAGGCTCCATTTTGAGATAAAACGGTAAAACCAAAAGAATCACTCGGGCTGACTTGCACTGTTTGTGTAGCTGTGTAATCAGCATAACCAGTTGCAGAAGCTCCTGTCAACAGATTGGAAATATTTGTTGAGCTGCCTGTTGTCGAAACACTTTCTATCCAATACAATCCACTGTAACTAGGTGGCGGAGGTGTACAATAACATTGGTTAGGAGGATTAATGGTTAAGGAAACAACGTTTGAGGTGTCAGAACTACTACTAAAAGAGCATGCAATCCAATATCTATAACTGGTAGGGGTGGAAATTCCGGTGGCAACCGTTAGTGTGCTACTCGTTGCACCTGAAATATTACTCCAAGGGCCTGTTGGGCTTGGAGCAGACTGCCAGTTGCCGGCAAGACCGGTAGCAGGTAGGGTTACTCCACTAGCATTCAAATTAAAGCTTACCGTCGGGCATACACTGTTGGGTCCTGTTATGGTACCGGCATTTACCGTTCCTGCACAATTTTGTAAAGCTACGACATGGAAAGTAAAGTCTTCATATTGAGTATATTGTGTATTCTCACAAGGGGCAGGGCCCGAAGAATTTGAATAGTGTGCCCCAACACGCATACGAGTAAAGCCTGCCAATGCAGTTACTGGAACTGTAAATGTACCACTCGCCATACTTTGATAAGAAGTAGAGCCATAAACTTTTTCACTTGTTTCAAAAGTTCCATTTTGATTCCAGTCCACCCAAATCGAATAACCATAAGTTAAACCCGATCCAGCTCCAGTAATAGACCAGTTTACAGCAGAAGATTGAACTTGGGTTACAGTATCCGTTGCTATATTATTATTATATCCACCAGAAGGTAAACTAGAATTTGTAATGCTTACGTTTTGAGAGGCTCCTGTAGTGGAGAAGCTCGAGATATAATAAGATGAACCTGTTCCTCCCGGAGTACAATAACATTGGTTAGGAGGGGTAATGGTTACTGTTATTACATTAGATGTATCCGAAGAGTTGCTATTTGAACAGTGTGTCCAATACCTAAATGAAGTAGCTGAACTGATTCCCGTTGCCAAAGAGTAGTTTGATGACATAGCACCGGTAATATTAGTCCAAGGGCCTGTTGGGCTTGGAGCAGACTGCCAGTTTGCGGTTTGGTTGGTGGCAGGTAAGGAAGCTCCAGTTGATAATAAAGCCAGTGGAGTGCCGGCACAAATGGTAGCGGGACCAGATGCGGTACCTGCCGTAACCGTTCCTGAGCAGTTTTGAGCGGCAATGATTACAACATTGTAATCCTCTACTTCTCCATAAGTTTGACTATTACAAGCATCAAAGCTACTGGTGCTTTCAACGGTTCTTACCCGCATACGGGTACTTCCAGGCAAAGCCGTAATTGGAATGGTTACTTGTGCGGTTAAGCTACTGCCTGTTGAAATAAGAGTTAAAGACTCCGCAACAATTTCACTAGTTTCAAAAACTCCATTTTGATTATAATCAATCCATACTTTTGGATAACCACTGTAATTGCTTATTCCTACATTAATATCAAAAGTAGTCCCTTGAACTGCCTGTAAGGTATGGGTAGCAGAATAATCAGTATAACCTAATGTGCCACCAGAGGCAGAAGCACAGCCGGAATTAGGATTGTTAATATTGATATTTCCATTTGTTGTTACCACACTGTTGATAGTGGAACCTATGCTACATCCTGAAGTGTAGATAGGGGTACATAAACAAAGTGCGGGGGAGTTTAGTGATACTGCAGTTACACCACTAGTGTCAGACAAGTTAGAAATGGTACAAGTTACAATATAGCGATAGTCAATAGGTGCAGTAATGCCACCTGTTACTGAAAGGCTAGCAGCAGTGGCTCCGGTTACGTTTGTCCAAGTATTGGTTCCGGGAGGTGAAGATTGCCATTGCCAAGTCATACCACTGGATGCAGTAGCTCCGGCAGGAGAAATGGAAAAGTTCTGACTTGGACAAACACTCATAGTAGCAGGAATAGCACCCGCATTGGGTGTGCCACTACATGTATCGGTAACATAATACATTTCTACTCTTGAAATGCTTCCCGTTAATTCTGTGGAATATGCAGTAGCTGCACCTGTATTTAGGGGAGCTTGGTTGATAAATCTTCCTAAACTAACCGTTTGTCCATTAATAACTGTGGAATAGGGAGAGGAGCCGGAAGAGTAGGAGTTAGAAGTGCCTGCTTGCCCTAGTATTCCAATGGTGTCACCGGCTGCCACAAAAATACTTACCGGTAATATTGTTCCATTTGCACCGGTATTGGTATAATACAAGGTATTGAAATTTGTACCCATAGTTGGGAAGACGACTATAGGGGCAGGGGTTATTTTCATCACTTGGATACTTTGAATTCCTGTTCCTGCCTCTGATGGAACTCTTAATCCGGTAATAGTGAAGTCAGTTGGTGCCACAAACCAGTAGCCTCTAACATTTCCAGTATAAACACTACCATGTGAAGGCAATGGCATCATGGTGCCTTGACCATTGCTAATAAAATTCATTCCTAAAATGTTTAGGAATAGAAAGGCAAATAGAATGCCAAACGAGTTTCTTCTCATTTTATTTGATTTTTTGGTGAAACAAAGAGTTTAAAATAAGTTGATAAATTTTAACTTAAATTTTGACAAATGTAATGAAAATTTTATGAAAATACAAATATTGATATAAAAAGAATCTATGTGGATATAATGCTCTAAAGATTAAAATGATATTAGGTATCAGGTATTTAGCTTTTTTAATTTTGTAAAATAGGATACAGGTATTTGCTTTTGTGCCAAGTTAGCAGGCGG
The DNA here is from genome assembly GCA_035444785.1 of Edaphocola sp. GTDB lineage: Bacteria > Bacteroidota > Bacteroidia > Chitinophagales > Chitinophagaceae > Edaphocola. The sequence goes on from DAOMPL010000044.1 coordinate 4,170, forward strand.
TCTGATTTAAGAAAATGACCCGACAAAATGAATACCTGGCTTCAACTCTATTTGTGAAAAGCCTTAGCTAATTAAAACATTCTCGTATAACCATTAAGAGGAATGAGAATGTTGTTTACAGTATAGAAGAGATTTTGTTCTCACTATTGCTGTTGTTATTTGTTTGTTGGTCAATTCAAAAATAGTGCAACTTCTTATGGTAGGAAGTTGCACCATATATTATTAATACATTTTCTGAAAAGAATAGATTTAATCTTGGTCAAGTTGCTATTGAAGGGGAGTGTAATGAAAATAAGGTTATCCCCCAACTAAAAAAATCCTTTATTGTAGGGATGCATAGTTGCTATGGCTTACCAACTAGCGATAGTAAAAATTTATTTGCTAAAAATTCTCAAATTGTAAACGTGAACGCTATACTTTATTAAAAAATTGATTTGGTAATAAAGATTTTTTAGCTAGAATTTAAAATGAAAATTCCTGCATATAAGAATTTTATCTCTTCTATGCAGGAATGTATTGTTTTATATGAAAAGTTTTACACAGCTTTATAAGCTACTAGACTGTAATAATTGTCCTTCTCCGGTAACTATACCCATATTGGCAATCAGTTCATCACCAAATTCTGTTGTTTTCAAAAGGGTGGCACCCGTCATTAGATTGTAGAAGTCTATGGTAACATGCTTACGCATAATAGTGGCTTCAATTGCTGATTTTATCATGGTAGAAGCTTCTTTCCAACCCATATATTCCAACATCATACAACCACTTAATATCACAGAGCAAGGGTTCATCGAATTGGTGCCTGCAAATTTTGGAGCAGTTCCATGGGTAGCCTCAAAAACAGCATAGCCGGTTTTGTAGTTAATGTTTGCTCCTGGAGCAATACCGATACCCCCAACGATAGCCGCTAAAGCATCAGAGATATAATCACCATTCAAATTTAAAGTAGCAACTACAGAATAATCTTTAGGAGCTAATAAAATTTGTTGTAAGAAATTATCAGCAATTACATCTTTTATCAATAATTTACCGGCAGCCAAGGCCTTTTGTTGTACTTCATTAGCATGGGCTTCACCATGTTCTTTTTTCAATTCATCCCACTCGTCCCAAGTAAAGGTTTTATCACCAAACTCTTCACGTGCCAATTCATAACCCCATTTTTTGAAGCTACCTTCGGTAAATTTCATGATATTACCTTTATGTACTAAAGAAACTGAGGATTTGTTATGCTCTAAGGCATATTCAATTGCTGCTCTTACTAATCTTTGTGTACCTTCTTTTGAAACCGGTTTTACGCCATAGGAAGAATCACCAGGGAATCGTACTTTTTTAACTCCCATTTCATTCAACAAGAAAGCTTCAAATTTTTTGGCTTCTTCTGTTCCTGCCTGCCATTCGATACCGGCATAAATATCTTCTGTATTTTCTCTGAATATGGTCATGTCCACATATTCCGGATGCTTTACAGGAGAAGGCACTCCCTTAAACCATTCAACAGGACGCAGACACACATATAAATCTAAATCTTGACGCATTGCAACATTTAAAGAACGGATACCTCCACCAATTGGAGTAGTCAAAGGCCCTTTAATAGAAACCACATATTCTTTTGCAGTCGCCAATGTTTCGGCTGGCAGCCACTCTCCGGCTTTGTCAAAAGCTTTACTACCGGCAAGCATTTCTTTCCATTCGATTTTACGCGCTCCTTGATAAGCTTTTTCAACAGCTGCATCGAATACTTTTTGTGCTACTGCCCAAATTTCCGGACCGATACCGTCACCTTCGATAAAAGGGATAATTGGATGATTAGGAACTTGTAACTTTCCATCATTACCCATAACTATTTTTTCTGCCATAATATTTATTTGTATTTTTTTCTTGCTTTTTTGAGTGGCGAAGTTACAAAAATTTCCATCAAGATGATTATAATATTGAAATATTTAAGTCATTTCATTATTTGCCATTTTGGAATAAAATTTATATTTTACCAATCGAAGGCTAAACAGTTTTAAATATTTTACATAAAAGAATTAACTTTGCATCCAATTTTAAAAATAAATTCTAAATCATGTCTAATCAACACTTGTCTGAACAAGAATTAGTGCGTAGGGAAAAACTGAATGCACTATTAAAAGCAGGAATCAATCCTTACCCTGCCGCTTTATATCCTGTAACCCATTATTCTGAAACAATTAAGAAACAGTATAAGGTAGAGGAACAAGAGCTATTTAATTCAGTATGTGTTGCCGGACGTGTGATGAGTGTAAACAATAAAGGGAAAGCTGCTTTCTTGAAAATTCAAGATACCAAAGGTATTATTCAGGTTTATGTGCGTAAAGACAGAGTTTCTCATGATGAAACGGATACTGCTCTTTGGGATCTCGCTGTAAAACCTATAGACTTAGGAGATATTATTGGAGTGGTAGGAGAAGTATTTATCACCCAAATGGGAGAAACTTCTATCAGAGCCAATGAGTTTACATTATTAACTAAATCATTGAAGCCCTTGCCGGTGGTAAAAAGAGATGATGAGGGAAATGTATTTGACGAGGTTACTGATCCTGAATTTAGATACAGGCAACGTTATGCCGACTTAATTATCAATCCACAAACCCGTGTGGCTTTTATGCAGCGTACTCAAATTATGAATACTATCCGTGAGTTTCTCAATAATAGAGGTGCCATGGAAGTAGATACTCCTGTATTGCAAAATATTCCCGGAGGCGCTGCAGCACGCCCATTCATCACCCATCACAATGCTTTGGATGTTCCTTACTATTTAAGAATTGCGAATGAGTTATACTTGAAAAGATTAGTGGTAGGTGGTTTTGACTGGGTTTACGAGTTCAGTCGTAACTTTAGAAATGAAGGTATGGACAGAACCCACAATCCGGAATTTACTGTTTTAGAATGGTACACTGCCTACAAAGATTATTTTTGGATGATGGAAATCACCGAGCAGCTATTTGAAGCTTTGGCATTAGCTGTTCATGGAACAACAGATGTTCCGGTGGGCGATAAAATTATTAGCTTTAAAGCTCCGTTCAAGCGAATAACAATCTTTGATGCTATTAAAGAAAACACAGGAATAGATATTAGTGAAATGGATGAAAGCGGTTTAAGGGCTGTTTGCCAGCAGCTGAATATCAAAGTAGATCCTAATATCGGAAAAGGTAAATTGATAGATGAGATTTTTGGAGAAACAGCAGAGCATACTTTTATTCAACCTACTTTTATTATCGACTATCCGGTGGAAATGTCTCCATTAACCAAAAAACACAGAAGCAAAGAAGGTTTGGTAGAGCGTTTTGAGTTGATGATAAATGGTAAAGAATTGGCAAATGCCTATACGGAGCTAAACGACCCTATAGATCAAAGAGAGCGTTTTGAAGAGCAAATGAAACTGATGGAGCGTGGTGATGACGAAGCTATGTTTATAGATTATGATTTCTTGAGAGCTTTAGAATATGGCATGCCGCCTACTTCTGGTATCGGTATCGGGATAGACCGTTTGTGTATGCTTTTGAGCAACCAGCCTTCTATTCAAGATGTTTTATTTTTCCCTCAAATGAGGCCCGAGAAGATGGATTAATATTGAATCTATTTAAAGATTATAAAGAAGCACTTCAGTTTTTGAAGTGCTTCTTTTATTTTTTTAAAGATTTGGAACTTTTAAACAATTTGTTTTTTATTTTTTGGGTCAAATAATATTCTCTAAACAAAAGAAAAACTATTCCCAAACCCAAAATGCCAATCGCTGCGAAGATGTATGCTCCCAAATCAGCGGCTAAAACTACATAACTCATATCCTATCTAATTTTCAATGTTAAACAATCGGTTTTATTAATTTTGACGAATATAGGGCTTTTGTTTTACATTTCCAAATATTACTATCTATTTTTATTGAAAAAAAATTAATTTAATAGAAATTTAGACAAAATCATGATAAAGTTGTTAAAATCAGTTGTTTTTATCAAGATTACTCAGCTGTTGCTTCTTGTTGCCATTCTGCTTTAAAATTCTTTTGAAAGTCATTCCAATCAGTATTTTTAGGATAAGCTTCGATAAAATATTTTACGATGCCTTCCATTTGATCGATTCTTAAATATCCTGCTACAGGGTTTATCATTTTAAAGTCGGGTGCTACAAAAACAGTAGAAGGATAGCTCATTTGACCATTCATTAGTTCAACTGCAAAAGTATGTGCTTTGTATTCCGGTTTGAATTCAAATTGCTTGCCTCTGAATTCTAAAGCTTCTTTAGATTCGGCATTAAATTTTACAGCATAATAGTTCTTATTAATGTACTTTGCTAATTGTTTATTGGAATAGGTTTTTTTGTCCATAACCTTACACCAACCACACCAAGTAGTATAAAAATCGAAAAGAATCATTCTGGGTTCTTTCTTCAATTTTTGCTCCAGCTCACTCAGGCTAATCCATTGGATTTCGTCTGAAACGCTCAATACTTTAGTTTGTTGGGTAGCCTTTTTGTTCTTTTGAGCCAATGCGTTATTAGAAAAGCCTAGCACTGCCAGTGCCAGCAATCCTATTATTATTAATTTTAAATAGTTCATGATTAATAAATGTTTAATTTTTGCCGTAAAGATAAGGCTAATCTGAAAATCCAATCGTTAAACTTATTTTATTTAGACTAGGCAGAACAATAAGGTTTAAGCCAAGAGTTGTAAATGTCAAAAAACTATATCAAAGCCTCAATCTTCTCTGCTAATTGATAATCTCTATCAGTGATAGCATTTACATCATGAGAATACAATTCTATCCTTAAATGATTCCATTTATGGATTAACATATCAGGATGATGACCAAGAATATCAGCTTCATGGGCTATCCTCAATGCTATTAATGCTACTTCTGCTTGGTTAGCTCGGGTGATTTCCCAAACTAATTTTCCATCTATTTCTTTATAGTTCATTTTAAAATTCATTTAGCGTATAAAGTTACTTAAATTTTTGAAAACCTATAGTCAAAAAATTTAATTTAAAAATAATGCTTAACTTTAACAGATAAATAGAAATTAGTTTTATGAACATAATAGTAAGAAAACTTAGAGAGGAAGATTATGAAGGTTTAAAAGAAACAATGATAGAAGCGTATGGTGTTTCCGGTGGATATTGGAAAAGAAGTTCTATAAACAGATTGATTGAGCTTTTTCCGGAAGGGCAAATATGTGTTGAAATTGACGGAAAAGTTGCAGCATGTGCCTTATCTATAATAGTGCTATATGAATTGTATGGTAATGAACATACTTATCAGGAAATAACCGGAAATTTTTCGTTTAATACCCATTCTGAAGATGGCGATATCCTGTATGGTATAGAAGTTTTTGTTAATCCTGAATTTAGAGGGCTAAGGCTGGGGAGAAGACTCTATAATGAACGTAAAGATTTATGTGAAAAATTAAATCTGAAAGGAATCATTATTGGTGGTCGTTTGCCCAATTATCACAAATTTAGCTCGGAAATGAATCCTCGAGATTATATAGCTAAAGTAAGAAGTAAGGAAATCCATGACCCAGTTTTAAATTTTCAATTGGCCAATAATTTTCATGTTATAAGGGTTTTGAAAAATTACCTAAAAGGTGATAAAGAATCAGAGGAATACGCTGCATTATTGCAATGGAATAACATTTACTATTCCATCAAAAAAAATGCCATGAATGACAGTATTATCCGTTTGGGTTTGGTTCAATGGCAAATGCGGCCTTTTAAAACAATTGAGGCTTTTTTTGAACAAGTTGAGTTCTTTGTAGATGTGCTATCGGACTACAAATCAGACTTTGTGCTCTTTCCGGAGTTTTTCAATACCCCTCTGTTAGCTGAATATAATCATCTCCCCGAACATGAAGCCATGAGAGCTTTAAGTGAAAAAACGGCAACAATAAAACAAAAAATAAGTGAATATGCCATCTCCTATAATGTCAATATTATCTCCGGCAGTATGCCGGTGGTGGAAGATGGACTTTTGTACAACGTTTCCTTTATTCATCATAGGAACGGGAAAATAAACGAATATCGTAAAATTCATATCACTCCTAATGAAAAGAAACATTATGGTTTTACCGGGGGTAGCAAGATAAAAGTTATCGATACGGATTGTGGTAAAATTGGCGTTTTGATTTGTTATGATGTTGAGTTTCCAGAATTACCCAGATTGTTGGCGGATCAAGGGATGAAAATTCTTTTTGTACCCTATCTTACGGATACACAAAATGCTTATACCCGCGTAAGAGCCTGTGCCCAAGCCAGAGCCATAGAAAACGAATGCTATGTAGCTATTGCGGGAAGTGTGGGTAATCTACCCGGGGTCAGTAATATGGACATTCAATTTGGCCAGGCTGCCGTATTTACCCCTTCCGATTTTTCTTTTCCGGTAAATGCTACCAAGGCGGAAGCTACTCCAAATACAGAAATGACTATAATTGTAGATGTGGACTTGAATCAATTAAAGGATTTGCATTATAATGGTTCTGTGCGTACTATGAGTGATAGAAGGAAAGATTTGTATCAGTTAAAATTAATTAACAATAATTAAGGTATTCTCACCTCCCATCATTAACCGTAATAGCTACCTTTGCACTTAAAATAACAATTTAATATGAAAGCAAAATTACTATCAAGCCTTTTAGGGCTTTCCCTTATGGGAGTTGCGACAACCAGTCAAGCTCAGTTTGTCAACCTTCCTTTAATTGAACCCTTTAACAACACCTCATATACCTTTGGATATTGGAACTTCACTAACCCTACCGTTATTGTAGGACCAGAAACAGAATTTGGTGCTTATGGTTTAGACAGTGGAGCAGTTTTTTATAATTTTTATAACCCTCAAGGCAATACTTCATACAACTGCCAGTCTCCTGTATTAATTAATCCGGATCGTTCCGGCTTAAAGTTACAATTTGACTTTGCAGGCTGTGTGCGTTATACCATGCCGGTTGCCCTACCTCAAGATTTTTCTTTAGATTATATTTTTATCGAAGCTTCTAAGGACAGTGGTGCTACTTGGGAATTTATTGATTCTTTAAGAATAGGCACCGATGGTCCTTTAAATACTTTCGGAGTCAATCAAATAGGTGTACAAGGAGTATCTCCTAATCAATTGTTTAGTCCAACCGATAGTCAATGGACTACCATTAAAGGCATTATGCTACCAAGAGGTACCAATAAAGTAAATCTTAGAGGTGTTCACATGAATCAAGTTAATGGAAATATCGCTTATTTAGACAATGTAATTATTGATACCTGCTACACTCCAATACCAACAGGTGACACTATCCAATTTGATAGCACTTATACTAAAGTTTCTAATTTGATAGTAAACGGAAGCAACTTAAAATGGTATAGCAATGCAAACGGAACAATTGCTATCAGTGATACTACTTCATTAGTGGATTCAAATTATTATTATGTATCTCAAACAATAAATGGATGTGAGAGTGCTCCTTTGGCTATTTGGTTTGCTGATACTACCACTAGCACCCCACCGGTGGATACTTCTACTTCCATAAATGGATTACAGGAGTTTCAAGGATTGAAAATATTCCCTAATCCAACACAGGGTCAATTCACTATTGAAACAAAGGCACAAATAAAATCTGTAGAAATCTCAAATATTTTAGGGAAACAAATAGCTATTTATTCCGATAATAGAAAGCATTTTTCTTTGAAGGAGCTTCCTAATGGAACTTATTTTGTAACTATTACTATTGGTAACAGCTCTAAGACTTTTAAAGTAAATAAGCTTTAAAGTTGTTAATTCAAATTTTATAAAAAGCTCCCATATTTTGATGGGAGCTTTTTTTTACTTAGAATTAGAAACTAAAAAATTCAAAAATTTGCATGGAAACAAACAGTCCAAAAATATTATTATGGGGGGAAAAAAGTATATAACTTTGATAAAAAAAGAGCCATCCCTAAGGATGGCTTATTTGTTTGGTAGGGAAGACAGGATTCGAACCTGCGACCCCCTGGTCCCAAACCAGATGCGCTACCGGCCTGCGCTACTTCCCTAAACAAAATTCTTCTTTACCGGTTGGAAACTAAATGTTTCACTTCTCTTTGTAGCGGAGACGGGAATTGAACCCGTGACCTCAGGGTTATGAATCCTGCGCTCTAACCACCTGAGCTACCCCGCCGTTTGGAGTGCAAAAGTAAGATTGATTTTATTTCTTTCCAAATTTTTTTTGAAATTTATTTAAACAAGCATCCTTATTGCTTTTTTCAATGCTTTTATGAAGGTATCAATGTCTTCTTCATTATTATATAATCCCAAAGAAGCCCTTACCGTACCCGGAATTTGATATTTATCCATTATAGGTTGGCAGCAGTGATGCCCCGTTCTTACGGCTACACCTTGCTTGTCTAATAGCTCCCCTATATCATAAGGGTGAATATTGCCTACTAAAAACGACACGGTTGCAGCTTTATTTTCAGCGGTTCCAATGATTCTGACATTTTCAATCTTTTGCAATTCTGAGCTTAGATATTCTAACAACTGGTGTTCTCTTTGTGCAATATTTTCCAATCCTATTTCCTGAACATATTGAATCGCGGCACCTAAACCTATTATTCCGGCAATATTTGGGGTTCCTGCTTCAAATCTAAAGGGTAAATCTGCATAACTGGAGCCCGTAAAAGAGACCTCTTTTATCATAGAACCTCCGCTTTGATAAGGCGGCAGCTCGGACAACAGTTCTGATTTACCATACAAAACTCCTATTCCGGTAGGGCCGTAAATTTTATGTCCGGAAAATGCCAAAAAATCAATATCCAAATCTTGAACATCGGTGGGCAAGTGTTGTATAGATTGGGCTGCATCTACAAAAACATGAATATTTTTTTCATGAGCAACTCGGATAATTTCCCTTATAGAATTTACAGTACCTAATGTATTGCTCACCCAAGTTAAGGCTATAAGTTTTGTTTTGGGTGTAATAAGGTCTTGAAAATTTTCTAAATCTAATTCACCATTCTTAGTCAAAGGTAAAAATTTCAATATGCCACCTCTATCTTCACAAGCAATCTGCCAGGGTAGGATATTGGAATGGTGTTCCATTTCTGTAACAATAATCTCATCACCAGGCTTTAAATGCTTTTTGCCGAAAGAATAGGCTAAAAGATTAATAGCATCGGTGGTTCCTTTTGTGAATATTATCTCTTTAGCAGCTCTCGCATTAATAAATGCCCTGATAAGTTCTCTAGCTCCTTCTTCTTTGTCGGTGGCTTTCTGGCTCAAAAAGTGAACACCTCGGTGCACATTACTATTATATTCTTCGTAATATTCTTTTAGGGTATCTATTACAATTTGTGGTTTTTGTGTAGTAGCACCATTATCTAGATAAACCAAAGGTTTCCCATAAATTTGTTGGGATAATATTGGAAAATCTTTCCTAATGCTTTCAAAATCTTTCATATAGAATCGTCAATATACGCTACAAAGATAGGTTATGTATCCTTATCTAATGTCTGGCAATTGTTTATTTTGGGAGTTTGTTCAAAAAGAATTTTTGTAAAATAAATTATTGTTGAATATTGGCAACTACATTTTCTTCCTCTTCATTATCTTCTATAACTTCATCCTTATCAAAAGATTGGTATTGCACAAACATATAAAGATACAATACTCTGGAGTAACGCATGATATAAGGTTGGAATAGAAAGATTAAAGCAGTGCAAACTCCTAAAAACCAAAAAATGCTATTGTCTTTGAAGTTTATACCAATGAAAATCGAATACCAGATTAAATTAAAAACAATTAAGCCAATAGTTAATCCATAACTTACATAACCTGTACCATAATAAAAGCCGGGTTCAATTTCCATTTTCTGGCCACAATGCTCGCAAGTCTCAGGCATCTCCATCATTTCTTTTAATGGAAAGATGGATTTATTTTTAAACATTTTCCCTTTTCTACAGTTAGGGCACTTTTCTTGAATAATACTTAATAGTACGGAAGGTGATTTAGACATTTTTATCTTAAATTAAAACACAAAGGTACTCCATTTGACTAAGACCTGAGCCATTGGATTTGTCTATAAGAATATGGATAAGAATAATACAATAAAATTGATTTGGAATCAAAAAACAATCCTTTATGCAATCCTTATTATTGTTGAAACCTAATTTTTATTAAAAAACTCGATAGAGAAGACTATTGATTTAAAAGTTACTCTTCATTTGTTTGAATATTATTTTCAATATTCTCTCCTTGTTCAATATGCTCTAATGCTTTCTGGGCAGCGTTTTGACCGGCTTGTTTTTTGGTATATCCTGAAGCCTTTACAAAAATTTCACCATCTACTTCTATACCCACTGTAAATACCCTTCTGCCTGCTTCGATATTTTCTCCTAAGGTTACAAAATCTAAAGCCTTATTATTAATTTGAGCCCAGGTATAAAGTTTGTTTTTGAAATTATAATCTGTAGATTCTAAGTCATCCATGTCGATATAATTATACAACATGTTTTTTAAGATGAATTTTTCGGTGGTATCAAACCCTTTATCCAAATAAATAGCACCCACCAAGGCTTCTAAGCAGTTTCCGTAAATACTACTTCTACGCAGCAATTTATCATGAAGATTAAATCGTAAAAGTTTTTGTAAGCCCATTCGCATTGCAATCTCATTTAAAGATTGGCGACTCACTATTTTGGAACGCATTTCGGTCAAAAAACCTTCATCTTTATTGGGATATTTTTTAAAAAGGTAAGCACCCACAATACTACCAATAAAGGCATCACCAAGAAATTCCAATCTTTCATTATTGAGCTCGGTTCCCTCGCTACGAGAACGATGGGTGAAAGCACAAATATATAGGGGTAAATGTTTAGGACTAAAACCCAAAATGTTTTTTAGGGCTTTTTTTAATATTTTATCCTCATCACTACCTCTCTGAAACATAAATAAATTTGGTGGTTAGGCTTTACCTATTGCTCATATTGCTTAAAAATCACTGAAGCATTATGCCCTCCAAACCCAAACGTATTACTCATTGCAGCTTTAATAGTTCTTTCTTGAGCTATATTTAGCGTTAAATTGAGTTTAGGGTCAATAGCTGGGTCAATTGTTGTATGATTGATAGTTGGAGGCACCTTCCCATTTTTTAAGGCAAGAATAGTAGCAACAGCTTCAACAGCTCCTGCTGCACCCAAAAGGTGTCCTGTCATAGATTTGGTAGAACTGATATTCAAATCAAAAGAATCTTCACCAAAAACCTTTTCAATGGCTGTTAATTCTGCTACATCTCCTAAAGGAGTAGAAGTACCATGCACATTGATATAGTCAATATCTTTAGGTGTCAAATTAGAATCTTCAAAAGCGGCATTCATTACATTGATTACGCCTAAGCCCTCTGGATGAGGAGCGGTTAAGTGATAGGCATCAGCAGACATACCGCCTCCTGCCATTTCGCAAATAATGTGAGCACCACGAGCTTTGGCATGCTCTAATTCTTCTAATACGATACCGGCTCCACCTTCACCCAATACAAAGCCATCTCTGTTTAAGTCGAATGGTCGGCTAGCGGTTTGAGGGTCGTCATTTCTTTCGGAAAGGGCTTTCATGGCATTGAAGCCTCCAATTCCGGCTTCTGTTACTACGGCTTCGGAACCACCTACAACCATAGCATTGGCTTTGCCTAAGCGAATCAGGTTAAACCCATCTATCAGAGCATGGGTTGAAGATGCACAAGCACTTACTGTGGCATAGTTAGGGCCACGGAACCCATACTTCATAGAGATATGACCTGCGGCAATATCCAATATTAATTTTGGAATAAAGAAAGGACTAAATCGAGGCGTTCCATCTCCTGAATCGTAGTTTTTCATTTCTTCGATGAAGGTAATCATCCCACCAATTCCGGAAGTCCAGATAACCCCTACTCTATCTTTATTGATAGACTTTGCATCTAAACCTGCATCTTTCACCGCTTGGTCTGCGGCTACTAAAGCGATTTGAGAGAAGCGGTCCAATCTTTTCACTTCCTTGCGATCGATATAGTCTTCCGGTTTGAAGTCTTTCAATTCGCAAGCAAATCTTGTTTTAAATTTAGAGGCATCAAACTGTTTAATGAAATCGGCGCCCGAAACGCCTTTGACTAAAGCTTCCCAATATTCAGAAACGTTGTTGCCAATGGGTGTTAGGGCACCGAGCCCCGTTACTACTACTCGTTTTAACGGATTATTCATTAATCTTGATTGTGTTTGTTAAATTTTAAATTTAAAACTGGTTTTCTTCTAAGAAGAATTTTACTTATTTAGATTGCTCCTCCAAGTAAGAGATGGCCTGACCTACTGTTGTAATGTTTTCAGCTTGATCATCAGGGATAGAAATATTGAATTCCTTTTCAAATTCCATCATCAACTCTACTGTATCTAAAGAGTCTGCACCTAAATCGTTAGTGAAGCTAGCTTCTGTAGTAACTTCTGTTTCGTCAACACCTAATTTGTCAACGATGATTTTTTTTACGCGATTTGCTACGTCTGACATGTTTTTTAATTTTAAGATTTCTGCAAAAATAACTTATTATTTAAATTTTCCAATAGTAATATGAGCTTTTTCAATAAATTTTATTCCACACCTGTGATTTTAAACTTTATTTTTTGTGGTTTTAACCGAAAAAACAGTCAAAAATATCAACAAAATTTATTATAACAATTTGATTATTAATAAATATTGTATAATATTATTTTAATAATATTCAATTTTCAAGAGGGTAATCAATTTGGGCACTCCATTTTCATACTTAATTTGTTCTGTCCAATTATCTTCTTTATCGTATTTGTAATGATATTCTCTTTTAATGCTGACCTTATCTTTTTCGTCTAAGGTTAGTTTTTCTGTTTGGTTCTTGTATTGATCATATTTGTAATGCCATTTTGCAAAGAAAGAATTATCGGCATTTATCCAATGAGAGGAGATTTCGTTACCGGCAGCATCGTACCTATAAATACGCATTCTGTTTAAACTTCCATCCGGATAGAACTCTGTTATCTTTTCTTTTAATCCTTGCTTATTGTATTGATATTGAATAGTAGTAAGCAAATTGCCTTTGAAAGAATACAATTGAAATTGGCTCACCTTCCCTTCTGTATTATATTGATAAACTTCTTTATTATTTATACTGTCTTTAGAGCTGAGGCTTATTTTTTCTAAAAGCAAGCCTTTATCGTTATAAATAAAAGTATCCTTTCCCATGTAACGCTCTGCCAGTTTGAAAATGCTTATTTTTCTTAAAACACCATCATCACTGTATTGATATCGGTTTTGAAGATAAAGGCTGCCATCACCTTCAAAAGTATTATAAAATGTAACTTTACCCTTTCTATTGAATAGAATTTGTTTAGAAAAACTGTTTTCTTCTTTGGCTCCTTTTAAAATTGCACCATCCTTAACAATAACGTAATAACTAGCTTCTTCTATGGATTTAACAGCTCCTTTTAAATTGTATTTTGCCCAATCCGTATTTTGTAATGGGGGTTCTTGGGTACAAGATTGCCCCATCAACAAAATGCTTAAAGAAATGGTGAAATAGTTAATAATACCCAATAATTTCATTCAAAAAAATACAATCAATTATTAAAAAAATAATATAGTTTTAAGCTTTTAAAGGACAAACTTAATATAAAAATTATTAATTTCAGTCTTTAAGACTAATTTATCTTTAATTATTTTTTATTGTATTACGAATCAATACTAAATCTTACACTACATAAGGTCTTCCGTATTATTTTTTAATTGAAAACCATGCGGTGGATTCAAGTAATAAAATAAAAAACAGACAATGTCTGTTTCTTGTATTAATCATTTGGACAAAAAAGAAAAAAATCTATTTTTTGGGATTACATCCTAATACTAAGCTCAATAAGAAATTACCGAATCCAATTAATCCTAAAATCCTAAAAATCATGGTTCAGACAATTGAGTTATGGGACGTTTTTAACCCCACTATTATTAGCGATTATCATTATAGGAAGAAAATGCTAAAGCTGTATCCGTAGGTGAGTGAAGTTATTTTTAGTTAAAACATAGTTGATTTTATAAAAATTTTTGTTTGTTTGTTTGTGCTAAATTTACATTCAAGTACAAAAAATAGTTAAATTAAAATACGTAAATTATGAAAAACGCAAAAACATCATTAGTCCTTTCTATTGTAGCACAAATAATTATAGTTTATAGTAGTTGGGCAAAACTAAATGGGATTTCAAATTTTTTGGGATTAGGATTGATATTGCTTGCTATATCCGGTATATTTTTATTTATTTCTTTATTTAAAGAAAATAAAGGCTCAAATCCTTTTTTATGGGGAATAGCTTTCTTTTTATTTCCAGGAATTGTAAATATTATTTACTATTTTATGCTAAGAAATAAATTTTCATTTAATAAAATTCCTGGAAATTAATACAAAATCAAAAATGGGCTAAAGAAAAACTTTAGCCCATTTTAATTTCAAGCTATTTTTTAAGCTTCAGGAATATTCGCTAAAATATCTTTCACAAAATCCCAAAATTTTTGAACGGACCTAATGCTTACTTTTTCTTCGGGAGAGTGAGCCCCTTTAATAGTGGGTCCAAAAGAAATCATTTCCATTCCGGGATAGTTAGCACCAATAATACCACATTCCAAACCTGCATGGCAAGCTTCGACTATAGGAGCAGTTCCAAATTTCTGAGTGTAAATGTTTTCCATAATCTTTAAAATACCACTATCCGGATTGGGTTTCCATCCCGGATAATCGCCGGAGGTTTCTACACTGATATCCGCCAAAGAGCAAACCGCTTCTAATTGTTCCACTACTTGTATTTTAGTAGATTCAACGGAAGAACGGGTCAAACATAATATTTGCAATTTACCATCTACTAATAGTACACGTGCAATATTATTAGAGGCTTCTACCAATCCTTCAATGTCAGGGCTCATACGGAATACACCGTTATGCATCCCTTTGATTACGGCTATCACCTGTGCACTATCTTCTTTGGAAAGGGCATTAGCACTGCTATCTACTGTAGCCAAGGTGATATTCAAATCAGGCTCTACACTGCGAAATTCTTCCATAATTTCAGCTTTCAAACTTTCAAAATCATTTTGAAACCCGGATAAATCTTGAACATATAAAAGAGCTGTAGATTCTCTAGGTATGGCATTCCTCAATCCTCCACCATCAATACCGATGAGTTGAATTTCATCTATCCCTAAATACAAGAATCTTGCCATCAATACATTGGCATTGCCAAAACCTTTATGGATATCCATTCCGGAATGACCTCCTCTTAACCCTTTAATTTTTATTTGCACGGCAACACCGTTTCCGGCCACCAAATAATAATTTTGTGTAGCTGTAACATCAACACCACCGGCACAACCTATACTAAAAGAATCATCTTCTTCGGTGTCTAAATTTAATAAAATCTTACCCTGCAATTCTTCGGGTTGCAATCCTAAAGCACCTGTCATTCCTGTTTCTTCGTCAATAGTGAATAAAGCTTCTAAAGCAGGATGGGCAATATTATCCGCTTCTAAAATGCTCATGATAGTAGCTACACCAATGCCATTATCTGCTCCTAAAGTAGTACCTTCTGCTTTTACCCAATCACCATCTATTTTCATTTGGATGCCTTGAGTGTCAAAATCAAAATCAGTATCATTGTTTTTCTGACAAACCATATCCAGATGAGATTGCAACACCACCGTTTTTTTCTGTTCCATGCCGGGAGTTGCCGGTTTTTGAATAATCACATTTCCCACCTCATCCACTCGGGTGGGCAGGCCTAAAGATTCACCGAAAGATTTTATTAAAGCAATGACTCTTTCTTCTTTTTTTGAAGGACGGGGAATAGCATTTAATTTTGAAAAATTATTCCAAATCGCTTTAGGTTCAATATTACTTAATGGCATAATAAATTGTTTTTTATTTAAAGCAAAGGTAATTGAATAAAATGTTTACAAAATCAGAATAATATTTTTGGGGAAATTTGACTTAATTTCGTCCTATTGTTGGAGATAAATATAAAAAGTGCAAATCGACGAAACCAGTTTAAAAGACCTTTCTATTTTCAAAGGTGTCCAAAATGTATTTGGACTGGTAAACCATTGCACCTCCCATATCGGAGTGGAAAAATTAAAAAATGCGTTAAGAAATCCACCGAACAAGTTTGAAGAATTATTGGAAGTTCAAAATGCTGTTAAATACTGGGAGCAACATTTAGAAACTTGGGAGACCTCAATATCCAATGGAACTCTGGTAATGCTACAAGGCTTTTTTGAAACTTCGGATGGCTTGCAGTACAAACCCAGTACTTGGATGTTTAACGTGGACACTTGGTTGCAGAAACTCTTTAATAAAAACGCCTTCTCTTTACTTCAATTTTCAGTCTTTCATTTGATAGACCTCGTCCATGGTTTAAACCAACTTATTCAGATTAAAGATGAAAAAACACCAATATTAGTACAAAATGCCTATGATGTCTTTGAGCATTTTTTGGCTCTGGATTCCAGTAAAGAGTTGCTAAAGCTCGATAGAAATGCTCCACTTAAATCTTTACTGCATGCAGGGTATCAAGCTCGCAGAACATTGAAAAGCCAAATAGGCATCGTTATGCAGTACTATGGACAATTAGATGCTTGGCATTCCATGGCAAAAGCAAATGCTGCATTAGGTTTAATCATGCCTCAATTAATCTACAATGATAAAGTTTCCCTCAAAGCAGAGGGTCTTTTTCATCCTCTGTTGAAAAAGGCTGTCAGTTATGATATAGAACTTGGGAATCTTCAAAATTTACTCTTTCTTACCGGTGCCAATATGTCCGGCAAAAGCACCTTGCTCCGCAGTATTGGCGTCAGTGCTTTATTGGCCCATGTAGGTATGGGTGTACCTGCAAAGGCTTACCGGATAAGCTTCTTAGAAGGCATCGTTTCCAATATGCAGATTGAAGATGATATTTTCAAAGGGGAAAGTTATTTTTATGCGGAAGTACAAAGAGTAAAACAAACCGCATTGAAGATAAAAGATAGTTCCAGGTATTTGGTGCTCATGGATGAGTTGTTTAAAGGTACTAATGTGCATGATGCTTATGAATGCAGTAAAGCAGTCATACAACTTTTGGCAAGGCATCAAAATAGCCTTATGGCATTGTCCACCCATTTGTATGAATTGTATGAGGAGCTGAAAACAGAATCTAGAATTACTTTTAAATACCTCTTTACACAAATCGATAAAGAAGGAAAATACACTTTTACTTACCAACTAAAAGAGGGGGTGTCAAATGATAAAATAGGGTTTTTGGTGTTGAAGCAGGAAGGGGTTTTGGATATATTAGGGATGAGGGATGAGGGATGAGGGTTGAGGGTTGAGGCATGAGGGTTGAGGAGTGAGGGATAATTATTTAAGAATTAAATTCCGATTCAAGTTTGGAAAAATTGTAAGCTATTTTTTTATATACAGGAGTTTTTTAATCCTATTTAGGGTTTGCTGTTAAACTCAATCAAAAGACATTTCTTCATATTTTTTATTTTATAAAATATAACTTACTAATATAAAATAGCTAAGTTGCATTTTAATATTTTAATATGACTTTGTTTCAAGGATATGAAATAATCCTGTATTTTATTCTGCAATACATTGAAACGCTTTTATTACATTTGAGCTAATTTAGGCTTGCATTAAACTTGATAATTTCTTCTTATAATCTATTGACTAACAAACAAATAACAGTTAATCAGCAGACCCTATTTAATTGCCTGCTTTCCACTATGAGTGTCTTTGCGAGGGCTTTGCCCGAAGCAATCCTGTGGTTTATCATTCTCCTAAGGCTTTTCATTTTGGGCTACTTTTTTCTGGATTGCTTCGCCTTCGGCTCGCAAAGACGGAAAGTTTGTGGATTGCAATCACTTAGTTTCTACTTTCCCCGAAGGGCGTCATTGCGAGGGCTTTGCCCGAAGCAATCCAGTAGCTTTACCAGTCTTTTATGGTTTCCCATAAATCTTTCCACTCTGGGTTCATTGATTCTATTAATTTCAATTTATTTTTTCTGTTGCCAGCTTTTATTCTTTTTTCTTCTGCAATAGCTTCCTCAATATGGTTAAAACCTTTATAGTAAACTAACAAATTGCAACCGTATTTTGCAGTAAAACTTTCAGGATTGTATTTGGTCTTATGTTCGTAAATACGTCTTTTTAAATCGGCGGTCACTCCTGTATAGAGTGTTCCGTTTCTTTTATTTGCCATAATATATACTGCTCCTCCTAACTTCATAGTACTGTGTTTTCTTTCTGGATTATCATTCTTCTAAGGCTTTTCTTGTTGAACTACTTTATTCTGGATTGCTTCGCCTTCGGCTCGCAAAGACGGAAAGTTTGTGGATTGCAATCATTTAGTTTCTACTTTCCCCGAAGGGCGTCTTTGCGAGGGCTTTGCCGAAGCAATCCAGTGGTTTATCATTCTCCTAAGGCTTTTCATTTTGGGCTACTTTATTCTGGATTTCTTCGCCTCCGGCTCGCAATGACGGAGTTGCCTGCTTTCCCCGAAGGGCGTCTTTGCGAGGGCTTTGCCCAAAGCAATCCAGTGAAATTGGCTTATAATTTGCTTGCCATGTTGGATTCTTCTTTCTGGATTGCTTCACTTACAGCTCGCTATTACGGAGAGTAGATTTTCGTCATTACGACGGCATTTATCCGAAGCAATTTAAACACAGATTATTACAGCTTTTTATTTTATGCAATCACACCAGAGCCTAAAAGCTCTTCGTCCTTATACCAGGCAGCAAACTGTCCCGGGGTAATGCCCTTTTGTGCTTGCTCAAACAAAATATACAAACCGCTCTCTTTACGAATAAGCGTTGCTTTTTGCAAAGCTTGACGATAGCGGATTCTGACATTCGCCTCCAATGTATCTCCAATATTTAAAGTAAAATCCGGATTAATAAAATGAATCTCATCATCATTTATTTTTAGAGCATACCGGTTTAATCCGGGATGATTGTCGGTCTGACCGGAAAAAACCAAATTATTCTTGGTATCAATTTCTAATACAAACGAGGGTTGAGGACGCCCTCCAATATGCAAACCTTTTCTTTGGCCCACAGTATAATAATGTGCACCTTGATGCTCTGCCACCTTTTTTCCTTCTTCTTTTTCAAAATGGAAAGGCTTTGCCAAGGCCTCTACATTTGTAATAAGAGGCTCTAAAGCATGGTAGGCTTGAAGTTGTGGCAATAAGGCATCTACCTCTATGATGTCTCCTTTTTGAGGCTCCAGTTTCTGTTGTAAAAAAACAGGAAGACTTATTTTTCCTACAAAACAAAGTCCTTGAGAATCCTTTTTTTGGGATGTGGATAAGCCTGCTTTTTCTGCTATGGCTCTTACCTCAGATTTTTGCAAATCACCTATTGGAAATATTGCCTTTGACAATTGCTCTTGATTGAGCTGACACAGAAAGTAGGATTGGTCTTTATTGGGGTCTTTACCGGCCAACAGATGATGTATTCCTTTTTCGTCGGTAGTTTTACGGCAATAATGACCCGTAGCCACAAAATCGGCATCTAAGTTCATAGCTGCTTTCAAGAAAACGTCAAATTTTATTTCCCTATTACATAAAACATCCGGATTAGGTGTTCTGCCTTTTTCATATTCGGCAAACATATAATCCACTATTCTTTCTTTATATTCCTTGCTCAAGTCGATGACATAATAAGGTATTCCTAATTGCTCTGCCACTGCCAAAGCATCATTAGAATCATCAATCCAAGGGCATTCATTGGAAAGGGTTACTGATTCATCATGCCAATTTCTCATAAACATACCGATAACTTCGTAGCCTTGCTCTTTTAATAAATAAGCGGCTACGCTGGAATCTACGCCACCCGATAATCCTACAACAACTCTTTTCATGATTTTTTTTTGGGTAAAACCCAATTTCTATTTTCTAATAATTATTGCAAAATTAGGAAATAAAAAGTTGAAACTTTCTTAAATATGAACGCAGATAGCTTTTTATACATACAACCTCAAAGTATCTTTTAATATAGAAGAGAGGTTTTATATATAGCCAAAGAAATTAAGTAAAAAAAACAATATAAAGTATTGGTTTTAAATATTTGTAACTATTTAATAAAAATAATCAAAAAAAAATTGTTTTTATTAAATAATATTTTAACTTTGTCTTGTGATAGTAAATATTTTAAGCAATTATTAGTAACTATTCAGGTACCAAAAATAAACAATTTTTCTAAAATACAAAATTGGAGT
>DAOMPL010000045.1:0-23784 GCA_035444785.1 Edaphocola sp.
ATTGAACAATTTCTTTTAAATCTGCTCTTTCTCCTGCATTTAAACCCAAAGAATAAAAATATGGAAAGCCAGAACCCGGTACAGCCTCTGAAATTCTTACTTCATAATCATCACCTGCTGTTAGTCCACTAATTGTATAAGATCCAGTTACTCCATTAATTGTAGTATAAGCACTATTTGTGGTAATATTTTTATACTCAATATTGTAATTGTAACCACCTCCAGATGTTGGAATGGTAATTGTAGAACCCGTTGGAGTCCATTCAGTTACAAAGTCGTTTGATGTCGGTGCTGCATAAGCACTTCCAGCTGCAAATAACATCAATGCCATTGCAAAAGTTTTTGTAGAATTGATTTTGATTCTACCTCCAAATTTAGAATTTAGCCAGTTAGGCATACCTGTTGCCGGGCTCTTGATTAGATTTTTTTTCATAATCTTTGTCTTTTATGGTTATTAAATAATTTTAATATTTATGAATAATACTTAAATTAAAACAATAAGGGATATTATTATTTTAATATTGCTATTATTTTTTTAACTTGATTACCAGTTCTTGATTATTAGTTTTATTTATGAATTGAATGTGTTATAGTTTAGTTTTAATTTAAAAATGGTGTTTCTTCTTTCATTATTAAATAAATAAGAGTTTATTTCTCAATTCGGTACAAAGGTACTTGTGTTTTCCGTATGAAAAAATATTTTTTATTTTTTTTTTGTTATTTCGATGTTATTAATAAGTATAGAAATAGAATACTTGTTTTAAATGTTTTTTGTGTATCACAAGCTCCAACTTTTATTCAATGCAAAGGTCTTTAATATATAAGGATATTTATTAAGGGCTAACCCTATATTTTGGGGTTGAGGCTAATTTTGGTTATAATTTTTTCTAAGGAATAGCTTTAACAATTCCAAATCAATGTTGTTTAGTTCCAAAAATACTCATGTGATTTTCTTATTTAAATAAAATATTATTAGGGTAGTTTCCTTATTAAACAATGAAATAGAAAATGGTTTTCTTTACCTAATATTTCACTTGTTTTTTTATGTATTTTATGGGAGATATTTTTTTTATCATTTTTTTAGTTCTTTTTTAAATAAAAATTCAGGAAATTCGTTCTTTATATACTAATCTAAAAAAATCACATGATTTCAAATATTTTATGGGTTGATGATGAGATTGAATCTCTTAAGTCGCAAATACTTTTTTTAAAAAATAAAGGTTACGAAGTAACCCCTTTTACTAATGGCTATGATGTGTTGGAGCATTTAAAATCACATAAAGCAGAAGTGGTGCTTTTGGACGAAAGTATGCCGGGGCTTACCGGATTGGAAACATTGAGTCAAATAAAATCTATGTATCCATCGCTTCCGGTAATTATGATTACAAAAAATGAAGCAGAAAACATTATGGAAGAAGCCATCGGAAGTCAGATAAATGATTATCTGATTAAGCCTGTAAACCCCAACCAGGTACTGCTTTCATTAAAAAAAATATTTGATGGGAAGCGTTTGGTTTCTGAAAAGACAACTACAGAATATCAAAAAGATTTCAGAAATTTGTTTATGACCCTAAACTCTAATCCTAATTTGGAGGAATGGAATGACCTTTATAAAAAATTGGTCTATTGGGAAATAGAAATGAGCAAAAAGAGCGATAGTGCCGAAATGCTTGAAGTCTTCAACACCCAAAAAGTGGAGGCCAATAATGAGTTTTATAAATTTGTTTCAAAAAACTATATTGATTGGATAAATAAAACTACTAAAGATTTACCGGTCTTTTCACATCAATTATTTGTAGAAAAAATAGCACCGTATCTACAAAAAGGCAAACCTTCTTTTATGGTATTAATAGATAATTTAAGGTTTGATCAATGGAAATCAATTGCTCCTATTCTCGGTGAATACTTTTCTGTTCAACATGAAGATACATTTTTCAGTATTTTGCCTACTGCAACACAATACAGTAGGAATGCAATTTTTGCAGGAATGCTTCCAATGGAGATTGAAAAAAAATTCCCAAATTATTGGAAAAATGATGATGAGGAAGGGGGTAAAAATCTTTATGAAAAAGAGTTCTTAGATGCCCAAATGAAAAAATTGAAGTTGGATAATTTGAAATGGGATTATGTAAAAATTACCAATAATGAAGACGGAAAAGCTTTAGAAGACAATATTCATAACTATTTGAAAAACGACCTTACTGTTATTGTTTATAATTTTGTTGACATGCTTTCACATGCCAGGACGGAAATGGAGGTGCTACGGGAGCTTGCCGGTGATGAGGTCTCTTATAGAAGCCTTACCGTGAGCTGGTTTGAGCACTCTCCTTTGTTTGGAGCTTTGAAAAAAATTGGAGATAAAGATGTCCAGCTTTTTGTAACTACCGACCATGGCACTACAAGAGTAAAAACTCCGAGTAAATGTGTGGGCGATAAAAGTACAACTACAAATCTAAGGTATAAGCATGGACGAAATATTCAGTATGAAAGCCGTGATGTATTTGATGTTACTAATCCGAATAAAGCAGGGTTACCACAACCCAATGTAAATTCAAAAT
Source organism: Edaphocola sp. (assembly GCA_035444785.1). Taxonomy (GTDB): domain Bacteria; phylum Bacteroidota; class Bacteroidia; order Chitinophagales; family Chitinophagaceae; genus Edaphocola. The sequence goes on from DAOMPL010000045.1 coordinate 2,559, forward strand.
TTATTTTTGCGAAAGGAGATGTATTTTTATGCTATCCTAATAATTATAACTATTTTGTAAATTATTACCGGAATACTTTTCAGCATGGAGGAATCAGTTTAGAGGAAATGATAATCCCAATTGTTCGTTTGAAAAGCAAACAATAGATTTTGCTAATTGTTAGATTTTTGTAAAGAATAATCATTTGCAACATTGGTTTTATAACTTCGCAGACTGTTTTATAAAATAGAACTTGGAATATTAATTGAAGAAAAAAACAAACAGGGCTATTAATAATGAAAGGTAGGAGTAATATTACCATGGTGGATTTGCATGGACAATATCTAAAAATTAAGGAAGATGTGGATAATGCCATTCAAAGCGTAATTCAAGATGCTACTTTTATTAACGGAAGTATTGTAAATGAATTTGAACAAGAGCTTTCGGCTTATCATAATATATCCTTTACCAAGTCATGTGGTAATGGTACTGATGCCTTGCAAATTGCCTTAATGAGCTTGGACCTTCAAGCAGGAGATGAAATTATATTGCCGGCTTTTACCTATTTTGCTACCGTAGAAGTTGTGTTGCTATTAGGACTTAAGCCTGTCTTTGTTGATGTTAATGCCGATAGTTTTAATATAGATACTTCTTTAATTGAATTGGTAATTACCCCCAAAACTAAAGTCATAATCCCTGTACATCTTTATGGTCAATGTGCCGATATGAATGCCATCTTGGAAATTGCTCAAAAATATAATCTTTTTGTGATTGAAGACAATGCCCAATCTATTGGTGGACACATCAAAATGAATGATGGATTTATTCATAAAACCGGAACCATTGGAGATATTGGTTGTACCTCCTTTTTCCCTTCAAAAAACTTAGGCGCTTATGGTGATGGCGGAGCATTGATGACTAAGCATGAAGCATTATTTCAAAAGATATCAATGATTGCTAATCATGGGCAAAAGAAAAAATACTTTCATGAAGTTGTAGGCATCAACAGTCGTTTGGACAGTATTCAGGCAGCTATTCTGAATGTAAAATTACCACACTTGGATAGTTATAATGTGGCAAGAAGGCGTGTAGCAGCTCTTTATAATGAAGGGTTTAAAAATAATCCTAAAATAAAAATACCTCATGTAGTTGATGGGGTTTATCATGTTTATCATCAATATACAGTGCAGTTAGTAGAAGGTATTGATAGAAATATGGTTAAGGTAGCCTTGGAAGAAGAAGGGATTCCTTGTATGGTATATTACCCGGTCTCTTGCCATCAACAAGAGGCTTTTCTTAGTCAATATCCCTTGCAGGCTTCTTTATTTCCTGAGAGTGAGCGATTGGCCCAACAGTCACTATCGCTTCCAATTCATACAGAGATGACAGAAGAGTTGGTGCTGTATATTATCGATAAGGTGTTGAAAGTTTTATCCAAATTTTAATTAATTCATTTTTTTTTTGAAAAAGATTTATAATGTTTACAAGACCTCTTTTCAAGGTCTATCTCATGCTTCTTGGTTGCTGTCTATTGTAATGTTGATTAATAGGGCGGGGTCTATGGTGTTGCCATTTTTGGGAATTTATATGGTGGATCATTTGGGTTTTTCCATCACCCAGTCCGGATTGGTATTAAGTTGTTTTGGGATTGGTTCCTTGATAGGCTCTTGGTTAGGTGGCTATTTGACTGATAAGTTAGGCGATTATAGCATACAAGCTTTTAGTCTTTTTTGTAGTGTGCCCTTGTTTTGTTTATATCCTTTTTACAATACACCTTTAGCCTTAGGGATTATTGTTTCTGTGCAAAGTATTATCAGTACCTTATTTATGCCAGCCAATTCTGTTGCCATAAGTAAGTATGCCAAACCTCAAAATTTGACCCGCTCTTTTTCATTAAACAGAATGGCAATTAATTTGGGATTTTCTATTGGACCTGCCATGGGTGGCTTATTGTCTGCTGTTTCTTATGACTTATTATTTTTTGGAAATGCTTTAATGGCTTTGATGGCTGGCTTAACCTTTGTCTTGTTTTTTAGAAAAGGTCATAAAATAGAAAAACTGGAAAAAGAACAACAAGCCCCAAAGGAACAAATTGAAAATAAACCCAAGGAACGTTCTCCATATAGAGATGGAGTATTTATAGTGTTTACCTTAATTTGTGCCTTATATGCCATAGGTTTTTTTCAATTAATGAGTACAGTGCCTATCTTTTATAAAGAAGAAATGAGGCTGACTCAGGGGCTCATTGGGCTTTTGATGGCTACCAATGGTTTAACCGTCTTTATTTTGGAAATGCCATTGGTGCATTACTCTGAAACACGTCTTAGTACAGCCCAGACGATGTTTTGGGGCTCTATGATTAGTGCTGTTTCCTTTTTGGTATTGGCTATTAATCCCAATTATTTGATAATGGTTTTTGGGATGATATTGTTGAGTGTAGGTGAAATTTTGATTTTGCCTTTTATGTCGAGTATTACCGCCCAAAGGTCTGGTGAGGGAAATAAAGGAGCTTATATGGGTATGAATAATCTTGCTATTTCATCGGCATTTGTTATTACTCCAACTTTAGGCACCCAACTTATCAGTTGGATAGGTTTCAGTAAATTATGGATAGTTACCTTTATTTTGTTTACAATATGTGCTGTTGCATTTTATTATTATACTCCTTTTTTGAGAAAACCTAAAGAAACGCCTTTTTATTAAACAATGAATAATCTTAGTTTTTTGGACTAATTTTGGAATAATAATTGAATATGAAAAAGATTAAAAAGCCTCACTTTACAGAGTTTGCTCTTTATTATGAACAATATATTAATTTGATTTCAGAAGATAAGAGTGTTTTAGACCAGTTAAAAACCTCCTCTAAAGAATTAGTTAATTTGTTAAAATCGCTTCAGGAAGATCAATTGCTTTTTCAATATGCTCCAGAAAAATGGACGATTAAGGATATTTTGATGCATATGATAGATGTAGAAAGAGTATTTGTTTATAGAGCCATGTGTTTTGCCAGAGGCGACAAAAGAGCCATTCCTTTTTTTGATGAAAATGAATATGCAGTTCAAGCAGAAGCTTCCAAAGTCAATATCAAAAAACTTTTGAAAGAATATGTGGCTTGTAGAAATTTGACACTTAGTTTTTTTAGTAATTTAAACGCTCAACAATTAAAACGGACAGGTATTGCAAGTAATTTTACTATGAGTGTGAATGCTTGTGCTTGGATAATTTTAGGGCATGAGTTACATCATAGAAACATTATTTCCGAATTATATTTAAAAAGGGGATAGGCAACTTGCTTTTCCCCTCTTTGTTTTTAGTTTAAGGTCATCTCTATCTTTGAAAAATAATGTTCTCCTTTGCAAAATCTCATAAGGAAGTCTATGTTTTCTAAAGTGCGATCTTTCTCGAATGTATTATTAAAATTAATTTTTTCTTTGTAGTTTTTTAAACAATACTCTACCAATTCTTTTGAGATAGAGCTGTTTTGGATCATAAAGTTAATATCTTCTTCTGTTGATTCTCCTTCAAAAAATGGATTCTTTTTGTCTGGGAATGCGTCATTTATGCCCCATAAAACTTCTATGCCATAGGCAGTATTCATGAAGATGATATTTGGAGTGTCTTCTTCTATATTGTTTAAATTGTCCACATTAAGGCTGCCCTTTGCTTGCTCGCCTTTTAGTGCTTTCCACCGCTTGTTAAAGAGCTGATAGACTTCTGCTAAGAAATTTTTACTATCTTTTCCATCAACAAAAGCGATAGGAGAATTTTTATTATATTCTAAAAAACATTGTGCTAATATTTCAGTAGCTTCAATCTTAAGGGCGTTTTCTTTTGGAGTATTATTTTTCCTGTTATTCAAATATTTTGAAGGGTCATCAGCTAATGAAGGTAAGCCTATGAGTTTCCATTGCTCTTTCCATTTGATTAAATCTAAAAGATAAATTTTGCCATATTCAAATAAGTCATCTTGAAAATCAACTTCATAATCATTACCTGTTATTACGGTTTTAAAGGTATGGATACCTTTAAGGTCAACGCCTTGATAGATAAAAAAGTCAAAAATATTATCACTTTCAAAATTTTGAATGGCTTTTCCTAATTCGCTATCAGCATCAATATAAGCCAATATCCATTCCGCAATACTGAGCCCTAAAAGTCGGGTACGCATTCCAAATTTAGTCTCGTTGTAAAGCAGTGAAAATATCGGAACAAATTCACTATCAGTAACACCTGCAATCTTCATTTGATGCAATTTTGGTGCAAATACAGTATCAAAATCGATTTTTAGTAAATAGTTATTTTCTACAAATTCATTTAAAATATTTTGAAGGGAATGGTAGTCAGAATTATTAGGGTCTATTTTGAAATTATCTAAGAGCCTTGTATTCTCTGGAGCCGTTTCCCATTCAGATTCAAAAATTTTCATTACCTCAATAGCTATATTTTTTAAGGTAGGATGATCAGATTCCATACCTATTTGGTCAAATTGACTCAAGAATTGGCAATTGATAAAATACCATGATAAAAATTGTATATCTTCGATATTTATCTCATCCTCTATATAGTTTTCTATTTTAATTAATGGAAAGTCTTTTTGGTATTGACTTCTGTATTTTTTCAAAAATGTTTGCCAGAATTGAGTTCCTGAGATTAAGTCTTCAAAATAGCAAGTGATAAAACAGGCAAGTTTATTGACAAGTAAACCGTTTTTGAATTCTTTAATAAAATATTTTTCAATCTTAGAACTTCCAAGGGCTTCCTTTACTCTATTGGCAATATTTAAATAATAAATATCTACCTCGTCGTGAATCTGATAGGGCTTAACATCTAGCCATTCTTTAATGTAAATTTGCTTTTTCAATTTGAATTTGTATTTTTTTTATTTTATAATAATGCTTTAAATTGAGCATAGCCTTGCACTTCTTCATTTTGAGTTATAGTGCTACTACAGCCTTTGTCTTGGGCGTGGTTGTTAATGTTTTGTACTCTGTTTTCCGGGTTGGGATGTGTGCTCAAAAATGCAGGAGGAGTACTTGCTCCAAAGTTAATCATTTTTTGAAAAAAATCAGCAGCACCATTAGCCCGATATTTGGTCGGACATAAATAATTAACAGAATAAGAATCTGCATCTTTTTCATCGGCACGACTAAAACTCAGTGTTATCAATTGTTCTCCTATTTGGGCCAGCATATTTTGGTCATTTCCTAATAAGGCATTGAGAATGGTTTCTATTCCATAGATTTTAGTCAATTGGGTTGTCGAGTGTCGGCGGTCGGCATGTGCCATCTCATGACCCAATACTCCGGCTAAAGAAGATTTATTGTCTAAGTATTTGATAAGACCGGTATAGACATAAATATAACCTCCCGGTGTGCAAAAGGCATTTACCACATCGTCCCGGTTGATGATATAGATTTCCCAATCAAATTCAGATTTGTATTTTACCACACCACTGTTCAATATTTCATTACGAATTGCATATAAATAATTATAAGCTGCTTGGTTGTTATTAGGGTTTAGTACAGGAAATTGTGCAGGGTCTGCAGCAATCTGTGCCTTGGTCTGTTGTCCTAATTCTTTATCATTTTCAATAGAGAATAAGTTTAGACTTCCTTTCTCGCAACCAGAGTAGAAAAGGCTACTTGTACTTATAAGTAGAAGGGTTAATAAAAAATGTAAAGTGCTTTTCATGATTTGTATTTTTTTGAAATAAAAACTTTAGTAAAGAACAGTCTATTGATAAAAGTAATTGCAAAACCACTAGTCTTCAAGTTCCATTAATTCTTCAAAATGATGGTCAAAATCTTTTTGTAATTGTATTAAAAGTTTTGCCTGTGCATCATATTGTTGTTCTGTATCCTTGAATTTTTGTTTATCTGAATAGGTGTCCGGATTTCCTAAATCGGTTTCTAATTTTGTTTTCTTAGCTTTTACCTCTTCTATTTGTTGTTCCAGTTTTTCTATCTGTTTTTGTAATTTTTGAATTTGTTTTTGCTTTTCTTTATTGATTTGAGGTTGTTTAGCGGGCTCCTCTTTAATTGCTTTTACTACTTGTTTTGTTGTTGCCTGTGGTTTAGCTTTGGCAGCTTCCTCTATTCTTTTTTCTTTGTAGAATTGCCATTCTTCATAAGTTCCTTCAAAGGATTTTACCTTGGCTTCTTCTATTTCCCAGAATTTGGTTGCAGTTTGGCTTACAAAATAACGGTCATGCGAAATGATGATATAAGTGCCCTCATATTGTTGTAAAGCCTCAATTAAAAGCTCAACAGATTGCATATCCAAGTGGTTGGTAGGCTCGTCCAATAAAAGGAAATTAGCATTGCTGATAATTACCTTAGCTAGTGCTACTCTTGCTTTTTCGCCTCCTGATAACACTTTAATCTTTTTAAAAACATCATCACCGCTGAATAAGAAACAGCCTAGGAGTTGTCTTAGTTCCACTTCTGTTTTTTTGCTGCCACAAAGTTTAAGTTCATCTAAGAGGGTGTTGTTTACATCAAGGCTTTCTAATTGATGTTGGGCATAAAAGCTAGGCACTACATTGTGCCAACCACTACGGTCTCCTTCAAAAGTTTCGTTTCCGGTAATGATACGCATTAAAGTAGATTTTCCTTTGCCATTGGCTCCTACTAGTGCTATTTTATCTCCTCTGTAAATTTCGGCATGGGTATTTTTTAATATTTCTAAATCTCCATAAGATTTAGAAAGATGTTTTAGTTCACATATTACCTTGCCCGGAGTGACCCCCACTTCAAAAGAAATGTTTATTTTAGGAATGGAGTCGCCCGGCAATTCAATACGGTCTATTTTGTCCAGTCTTTTGATGATACTCTGAGCTTGTGCCGCTTTTGAAGCTTTGGCTCTAAACCGTTCTACAAAACGCTCTTGCTGTTTGATGTATTTTTGTTGATTTTCATATTCTCGTTCTAAAAACTCCATTCTCAATGCTTTTTCTTCTTCATAAAAAGAATAGTTTCCAGAATATACATGAAGCTTTTGAAAGAACAATTCGACAATCTTAGTTACCATTCTGTCTAAGAAAAAACGGTCGTGCGAAACGATAATTACAGTTCCCGGATAAGATTGAAGGTATTTTTCCAACCATTCAATTGATGGTAAATCCAAGTGGTTGGTAGGTTCATCCAACATTAAGATGTCGGGTTGCTGTAGCATAATTTTGGCTAATAAAACCCGCATTCTCCATCCACCTGAAAATTCATTATATGGTCTTTGAAGCGATTGGGTAGGAAAACCCAATCCTTCTAATACCGTTGCAGCTTTATGTTCCATTTCATATCCACCTGCCAATTCAAATTGATGAAGGGTTTCGCTGTAATCGTTGAGTAGTTCTTCATCTTCGGGACGGTGTTCTAATTCCTTACTTAGAGTTGCTAATTCTTTTTCTAATAGAGTGGCCTCTTCGTAGGCTGCCATACATACCGAAAGGATAGAGTCATTGGTTGAAAAGCTGAGTAAGTCTTGATTGAAAAATCCAATAGTTACATCATTTGCTTTTTGAATATTGCCTTCTGAAATACTGTATTCCCCGGTAATGATTCTTAGTAGAGTTGATTTTCCGGCTCCATTTGGTCCTATTAGTCCTATTCTTTCACCTTCACCAATTTGCCAACTGGCATCTTTAAGCATGGTGCGTGCTCCAAAAGAAAAGGATACATTATTGAGGGCTAAAAGCATTTTATTTATTCTTTTTTTATCTAATTATTTTTTGCAAATTTAGCTTTGATTTTCCATAAAACCATAATGGATGTTTTAAAGAATTTGGAATGCCTTAAATAAAAAAGACCGGAGTGCTTTTGCTCCGGTCTTTAAAAAATATTATTAAGCTTTTATTTCTTAATGAATTTTTGTTGAGTGTTACCGCTATCGGTTTTGATATTCAAAATATACATACCTGTAGCTAAAGTGGCAGCATCCATTCTGATAACTTGATTACCAGCTGTAAGGTCTTTAGTAATTGTTTTCACTTCTTGACCTAATGTGTTCACAACAGAGAAAACCACTTTTCCAGCTTGTTTCATGTTGATGTTTACATTCAATTCATTTTGAATTGGGTTAGGGAAGATGTTTAAGTTTTTAGCATCTACTAATTCATTTACAGAAACACCTGTACGTAAAGCAATATTATCGATAAACATATTGTTACCGTAACCGGAAGTAGCTCTAAAGGCTAAGTATGCACCATCAGGAACATTAGAAATGTCAGCAGCGTTATATCTCCAAGTAGAATTGTCTCCAGGAGTTGGCAAATAGCTAGAACCAGTAGATGGCATATTAGCTAAATCAGCTTTTTCTTTCATCCAAACTTGATTCCAAGTAGTACCACAATCAGTAGAGTAAACCACTTCTAAACGGTCACCTGCATTAGTGTATTGTGCATAAGAAGTATAGAATTCTAATACTTTAGGTCCGGCAGGTAAAGTTGCCTTAGGGAAAATGAAATATCCTGGTTGAACACTAGTTGGTAATTGATAACAAGGATAATATAACATATAATTAGAGTTGTTATAACCATAATTAGTGCTACCTCCGGATGCTCTTCCTAAAGGATATCCATTAGGGCCTGCATAAGATACCCAGTCATTATTAAGGGCTTCTAAATCATTTGCCATTGGGATGGCTTGAGCATTAGGATTTAAAACTGTAACCACGGCACTTGAAGCATTGTCAAAATCATTAATATCAACTTTGTTATTTGGCATTGCAACAGAATCGTAAACTTTAACTTGACCAGGAGTGTTAATGGTTAAAGTAGGTAAATTTACTGTAGTAGTTTGTCCGGCAGCAACAGAACCAGTCCATGGGAAGCTTGCCCAAGTGCCGGCTTCTCCTACCTTATAATAAATGGTTGCAGAAGTTAATGTTCCTGAACCTGTATTTTTTAAGGTAGTTGTTGCGGTAGTGATACTTGAAGGTAATTCACATCTTAAACCTCCTAATGAAGCAATACCATCAATAGCGGCGTCAGACTGAGGTAATTGAATAGTGATGTTTGGTGTTTTTGCAGATTGCATTACTTCTTTGGTAGCATCGTCTTTTTGGATGAAAGCCGCCAAGAAACGAGTTGCTGCATTAGGATTTACATAAGAAGGGATGGCACCTGTTACTGTATAGGTACGAGTTTGACCTTGTGTCCAAGCTGCATCTAAAGCCTGACCATTGGCATTTGGATACATTTGTCTTACCACATTTTGGAAATGGGTTTCTCCATTTGTTCCTGGAGCAGTAGCATATTGTAATTCTTCAGCTAAAGCTACTCTTAGTTTGGCATTATTAACAGTTACAGCTGCATTAGCAGTTACAGTAATAGTTGCTGTAAAGGTTTGTCCATCTGGGTTGTAAACTGGGTTGCCTACTGACATTGTAAATGGAGTAGCTTCTGCAGCTGCTGCATCAAACATAGCTTGGGTAGCAAGAGAGATATTACCTGCATTGCTTCCTGTGCCACCAAGTACACCGTTTATTCTGAAATATGGAGCAAAATTAACAGAATAATAGTTCATTCTTGCATCTGTGAACACAGTATTTGCTAAATAAATAGGACCCGCAGATGGAATTGGAGATTGGTATTTCAATAAAAGCACTTTAGTTTCATTACCAGGAGCATTTATTTTTGTCATAAAAGCCGGGTTTAAAGAAGCACATGGTCCACAATTTTCACCTGAAAATTCTTCAATCAATGCTAGCTTTTGAGCGTTCACAAAGCTAAAACCTCCCAAAACTGCGGTAAGCAGTAAAATTCTTTTCTTCATTTCTAAAAAAATTGATTTGTTATTAAAATTTAAAGAGTGAAATTATAAATATAAAATAAGACTTCCAAATTTATTTTTAATTTTTTTTAACTTTATACTTTAGCATAGATTAAATTTGCAGTTCTCTAAAAGAATATACATTTTGGTACCCAATAATTTCGAAGAAGCAGTTCAATATTTAATGGAACAATTACCAATGTTCTCAAAGCAAGGCAAAGAAGCATTGAAGCCTAAATTGGATAATATTATTCAATTTTGTGCCTTTTTAGGGCATCCTGAAAAACAATTTAAGGCGGTCCATATTGCCGGTACCAACGGGAAAGGTAGTACCAGTCATATTCTTGCTGCTGTATTTCAGGTAGCAGGATACAAAACTGGTCTTTATACCTCTCCGCATCTTATTGATATTAGGGAAAGAATTAAAATCAATGGTGTATTAATTCCTAAAGATGATTTTGTGTTTTTCTTGAAGGAGAATTGGCAGATAATACAACAGATTAAACCTTCTTACTTTGAACTGAATGTGGCTATGGCTTTTTGGTATTTTGCAAAAGAAAAAGTGGATATAGCTATAATTGAAACCGGTCTTGGAGGCATTTGGGATAGTACTAATATTATTTTACCTGAAGTTTCAGTTATTACTAATATTAGTTTAGATCATACCAATATTTTAGGTAATACCATTGAAAAGATATCAGAATCTAAAGCAGGAATTATTAAGCCTAATACACCGGTTGTTATTGGAGTAAGTCAAGATGAAACCGCAAAAGTGTTTTCAAAAACGGCAATATTAAATAATACCACTTTGGTATATGCAGACTTGTTGTTTCAAGTTGCCATTGTGGGAACTGATACTTTTTCCCAACATCTAAAAATAATAAACAATAAGAGTAGAGAAATTTTTGATATACATACAGATCTTCTGGGTAGTTATCAATTAGAAAATATTAGAACTGCCTTAGCTGCAGTAATAGTATTAGAACAAAAGGGATGGCTAGTAAATAAGAATGTGTTTAAGACGGCAGTTGAGAAAGTTAAAGTAATTACCGGATTTAGGGGAAGGTGGGAAAAACTGCAAGCGAAACCCTTGCTGGTGGCTGATGTTGGACATAACCCGGCTGGATTGGGTTTTGTTGCAGAGCAATTAAGGCATCCGACTTTAAAAGATAAGAAAAAGTATATAATTACTGCATTTGTTTCGGATAAGGATGTGAAACAAGCCTTGGGTATTTTGCCTTATGATGCACAATATTTTTTGTCCCAAGCTAAAGTTCCTAGAGCTATGCCAATAAAAGATTTGGTAAGTATTGCAAGCTCCTTAAATTTGCAATTTAAAGCTTTTAATTCAATAGCGGAAGCTTTAGAAAATGCTTTGAGTGAAGCAGAAGAAGATGCCTTGGTGTTAATTACAGGAAGTTTTTTTACGGTAGCGGAGGGCTTACTATTTTTTGAACAAATAAAAAACAAATAAAATGTTGAAGAGCAGAATGAAATTTATAGTCCTTTCACTTGTATTAGGATTTATCGTTGTCAATTCAAATGCACAAGATTACCATTTAGGTATTAAGGGAGGAGCAGATATTTATAAAACTTTTGGTAGCTCTATCATGGAAGACTATAAAACTTTCCCCTATGGCGGTGTATATTTAGGCATGAGTGGTAAAAAATTAGGTTTATTTGTTGAAGGAAATTTTTCTCAAACCACAATGATAGCCGGAGATAATTTTAATCAAATATATACTGCCTATATTGAAGCCGGGAAGCAGAGTATCCAAAATCCTAAATTTTCCTTTTCTGAGCTGTCTATACCTATTATGATAGCTTATGAATTGTTTAATCCGGTGTGGTTAGAAGGAGGCATACAGTTTACCAAAATCGTATCGATGAATGACAAAGAAAGCGTTTTAAAAGAAGTTCAAAATATATATAAAGATAGTTACATGTCAGGAGTTGCGGGAATAAGAATTTTGGTTTCAAAACATATCCAGTTGAATGGAAGATTTGTTTATGGTTTTTCTGATAGAAACAACAGCTCCGTAAGTGAAAAGTGGACTACACAACACTTTCAGGTGGGGTTAGGTTATGGCTTGTAAAGTCTAATAAGTATTATTCTATTGGGAAATACGTTTTGGGAGAATAGTGAAATTAATTTTTAATAATTATCCTTTAGGGTAGTGAAATGATTGTTGTTATGGAAGCAAATAATACTCAAAAATATTTTATTATAGATTTTGACAGCACTTTTGCTAGTGTTGAAGGTTTAGATGAGTTGGCTAATATTGCATTAGAAAAACTTCCGGAAAAAGAAAAAATTGTCAATCAAATTAAGGAGCTGACAAATCAAGGAATGGAGGGTACTATTTCGTTTTCTGAAAGCTTGCATAAACGTTTAGCATTGTTAGCTGCCAATAAATCTGATGTTGAAAAATTAATAAATTTTTTAAGAAAAAATATTTCAAAATCGTTTGAAAGAAACCGTCTTTTTTTAAAAGAAAATGCGAATAATATTTTTATAGTTTCCAATGGATTTAAGGACTTTATTGTTCCTATAGTTACAGAGTTGGGGCTACTGGAAGAACAGGTCTTTGCCAACCAATTTCGCTATGATAATGAAGGAAATATTATCGGATTGGATGAAGAAAATGTTTTAGCTTCTGATGGGGGCAAGAAAAAAATTTTAGCTCAGTTAAACCTCAAAGGAGATGTTTATGTCATTGGCGATGGTTATACAGATTACGAATTAAAGTCTAGTGGATTTGCCAATAAATTTTATGCATTTACAGAAAATGTAGAAAGAGAAAATGTGGTGCAACTTTCCGGAAATTCAGTTGCATCCTTAGATGAAATTTTATTTGAAAATAAATTAAGCAGAAGCCAGTCTTATCCTAAAACAAAAATTAAAGTATTGTTGCTGGAAGATGTACATCCCGTGGCAGTAAAGTCTTTTAGCGATCAGGGGTTTAAAGTTGAAGTGAGAAAAGGAGCTTTAAGCGAGGAGGAACTTTGTGATTGTCTTAAAGATGTGGCTATCCTGGGTATCCGTTCAAAAACAAAAATAACTAAGAAAGTTTTAGACCATGCCCCAAGATTAATGGCTATAGGTGCTTTCTGCATTGGAACCAATCAAATTGACTTGGATGCTGCTACTGATAAAGGAATTGTCATATTTAATGCTCCTTATTCCAATACCCGTTCTGTGGTGGAATTGGCAATAGGAGAGATGATAATGTTGATCAGAAAAGTTTTTGATAAGAGTAATAAATTGCATCAAGGTCAATGGGAGAAGTCCGCCTCTGGAAGTTTTGAAATTAGAAATAAAATTTTAGGAATTGTTGGATATGGCAATATAGGGGCACAATTGGCTATCCTAGCCGAGGCACTGGGGATGAGGGTTTATTTTTTTGATTTAGCAGATCGGTTGAGTATGGGAAATGTTCAACGGACTGATAGCTTAGATGAATTGTTGCAGATTGCAGATGTGGTCAGTTTGCATGTGGATGGTAGAGCAGATAATAAGTATTTAATAGGAACCAGGGAGTTTAATTTTATGAAGGATGGCGTTGTGTTTTTGAACCTTTCAAGGGGTCATGTGGTTGACCTGAAAGCATTGTCCACAGCTATTAAGAGTGGTAAAGTATCAGGGGCTGCGGTAGATGTTTTCCCCTATGAACCTAAGGATAATAACGAAAAATTTGAAAGTGAATTATGTGAATTGGAAAATGTGATTCTTACGCCTCATGTTGGTGGTAGTACAATAGAAGCCCAAGAAAATATTGGAAGATTTGTACCCTCAAAATTCTTAGAATATATAAATAATGGCAGTACCAATGGAAGTGTAAATTTTCCTGAAGTTCAATTACCCTTATTAAAAGATTCTCATAGGATATTACATATTCATAAAAATATTCCAGGAGTGATGAGTCAAATTAATAGCATTTTTGCAAAATATCAAATAAATATTAATGGACAATATTTAAAAACCAATGAACGAATTGGCTATGTTATTTTGGATATTGAAAAAGATTATAAAGAAGAGCTTATTCGCGAGTTAAAACAAGTAGAGGGAACTATCCGGTTTAGGATTTTGTTTTAATTAGTTTTGTTTAATGGTAGAAAAGCTAAGACAGATAAGGGTCTTAGCTTTTTTTATTTTCATTTCCTTATTCTCTCATTGGTTGACCACGTTGTGTTTCTTGTTCTGCTTTTTGGATGTTTTTTATATTTTGGTCTGTTTGTTGTTTTTGTGCTGATTCTTTTTTTGCAGTTTCATTTAATGATTTGTTGATTTTGCAAGAACCCAACATTGCCATGCTTAATAAGGTTATACTCGAAAAGATAAATATTTTTTTCATTATTAATTTTTTTCAAAGATAGTATGCATTATTAAGATATGAGGTATTGTGTTTGATTTTTTGAAAAATTTATCTCAATTTTTACCTTTATTTTTTCTTGTTTTTCACATGATGTGAATATTTTTTTTCTAAAAATTTTTTCAACTAAAAATAACTGTTTAATATTGTACCAGAATTCGTTCTTACTAACCCAAAAATTTAAAAAGTTCAACACAGAAAATTGTTGGGCTTTTTATTTTGTAAATCATCAAAGTGTTGCCAGATAAGGCTTTCAGCTAATTAAATTTAGAAAAGGATGAGTCAATTTAAATATATTTTATTCAATAAACCCTTTCAAACGATGTCACAGTTTTCACCAGTTGAAAATAAAAAAACATTGGCAGACTTTTTAGTGGGAATAGATAAAGATATTTATCCTGTTGGAAGGCTGGATTTTGATAGTGAGGGATTACTTTTATTGACCAATGACTCCTCAATCAACAGCAGATTGTTGCATCCCAAAAGTAATTATAAGAAAACTTATTGGGTGCAAGTAGAAGGAATGATTACAGAAAAACATATTGTTGAGTTAAGAAAGGGAGTGGATATTTCAATTAATGGTAAAAAATACAGAACACTTCCTGCAAAAGTTTCACTACTGCCAAACCATGAAGAACAGCTATGGGAGCGGAATCCGCCCATTAGGTTTAGAAAAGAATTACCTACTTCTTGGATCAGTGTAGAAATAGGAGAAGGAAAAAATAGGCAGGTCAGAAAGATGACTGCTGCCGTTGGCTTTCCTACTTTAAGATTAATAAGAGTCCAAATAGGAACTTTGCAAATTCAAGGGCTTTTACCGGGAGCCTATAAAATGTTGTCAGCTCAAGAAATTCAAAATCTGATAAAGAATACTTGATTTTTTACATTTTTAAAATTATAGGATTTTTTTTGCTTTTATTTTTTCAAACCTTGCCATATCTTACCTTTGCACCATGAAATATTTAATTGTCGGATTAGGAAATATTGGAATAGAATATGAAGGCACCCGCCATAATATTGGCTTTGATGTAGCAGATGCTTTTGTCAGCAAGCATGGTGGAAGCTTTGTCCAAGACCGTTTGGCTTTTGTTGCTAATGTAAAATGGAAAGGGAAACAGTTTGTGGTTATTCAACCCACCACTTATATGAACTTGAGCGGCAGGGCTGTCAAATATTGGATGGATAAAGAAAAAATTAATATTGCAAACATCTTGGTAATCGTTGACGATTTGGCCTTACCCATTGAATCGCTTCGATTGAGGCCGGGAGGTAGTGATGCTGGTCATAATGGCCTGAAAGACATTCAGACTGTTTTGGGCACCAATCAGTATCCTAGATTAAGATTTGGTATCGGCAGTCAATTTTCCAAAGGAAAACAAATAGATTTTGTATTAGGGAGATGGACCGATAAAGAAATTCCAATTGTGGAAGACAAAATAATACAATCAATCGAGATTATTGAAAGTTTTGCCACTCAAGGTCTTGCAGTTAGTATGAATCAATATAATAAAAAATAATTTTTGTTTTTCGTGCTTTTTAATTTTTGTCGGGGTAGATGTATAAAATAGGTTGATGGGTTATAGAATTTCTTTTAATAAAAAATCATTTTGTTGCCCTCTATAATAGCAGTGGCTTCCAGATTTTTTTAACCTTTCAATTCATTAATTTTTCTTAATTTTGCAAACTAATTTTAAACAATTTAAGTATTCTTTTTATGAATCTTTTTTCGCAATTACAACACGAGTTTGAAGGCCGACATGTAGGACCTAATGATGCTCAGAACAAAGAAATGCTTGCCACTATCGGAATCGAAAGTGTTGAAACTTTAATGGATAAAACTATCCCCACAAATATCCGTTTACCTCGAGCCTTGAATTTGCCTCCTGCTATGAGTGAACAAGATTATTTGAGAATGCTTAAAGGGATTTCCATAAAAAATAAAGTGTTTAAAACCTATATTGGTCAAGGGTATTACGATACGGTTACCCCATCAGTAATTGCCAGAAATGTATTTGAAAATCCGGGTTGGTACACCCAATATACACCTTATCAGGCTGAGATTTCTCAAGGTCGATTAGAGAGCTTGTTGAACTTTCAAACCATGGTCTCAGATTTGACTGCTTTGCCTATAGCCAACGCTTCCTTATTAGACGAAGCCACCGCTGCAGCAGAGGCTATGTCCATGTTTTTTCATACCTTAAATAAAAATACGGCTACTCCAGAACGTCCAAAGTTTTTTGTAGATAAACACACTTTTCCACAGACAAAAGATGTAGTAACTACTCGTGCTACTCCATTGGGTATAGAATTGGTATTTGGAGATTATAAAACTGTTGAATTAGATGACACTTTCTTTGGTGCTTTGATTCAATATCCTAATGCAATGGGTTCAGTAGAGGATTATACAGAATTCATCCATAAAGTGCATGGTTTAGGTGCTTATGTAGCAATGGCTACTGATTTGCTGGCATTGACCCTATTGACTCCTCCGGGAGAGTTAGGTGCTGATGTGGCATTAGGTTCTGCACAAAGATTTGGTGTTCCTATTGGTTATGGTGGTCCTCATGCTGCCTTCTTTACATGTAAAGACGAATTTAAACGTCAAATTCCGGGTAGGATTATTGGCGTAAGCATTGATGCACAAGGCAATAGAGCCTTGAGAATGGCATTGCAAACTCGTGAGCAACATATCAAACGCGAAAAAGCAACTTCAAATATTTGTACCGCTCAAGCTTTATTGGCAAATATGGCGGCTATGTATGCCGTGTATCATGGGCCGAAAGGATTAAAGAATATTGCTTCAAGAGTAAATATTTTGGCAGAAACTTTGGCTACGGCATTAAGAGAAAATGGGCATGAATTATGGTCTGATTCCTTCTTTGATACCGTTGTAATTAAAACCAATAAAAGTGCCATCATTCAAAGTCAAGCAGAGAAAGCAAAAATAAACTTTAGATATATTGATGCTGACCACGTTGGAATCTCTTTAGATGAAACCACCAGTTTTGATGATTTAGCCGATATTATCAATATCTTAAATGATGTGGTGAATGCAGTAGCTTATGATGCTGATGAAGAAAGCTTATTGTTAAATGTGCCTCAGCACTTAATCAGAAACAGCCCATATCTTACACATCCAAATTTTAATAGCCATCATAGTGAAACCTTGATGATGCGTTATATAAAATATTTAGAAAGCAAAGATTTGAGTTTGAATTATAGTATGATTTCCTTAGGAAGTTGTACCATGAAATTGAATGCTGCCACTGAAATGATACCATTGAGCTGGACTCATTTTAGTAAAATTCACCCATTCGTTCCAAAAGATCAAGCTACCGGTTATTTGGAGGTGATTAAAGATTTAGAAAGATTATTGTCTGAAATTACAGGTTTTGCGGCTTGCAGCCTACAACCTAATAGTGGTGCCAATGGCGAATATGCAGGTTTGCTTTGTATTCGTGCATATCATGAAAGCCGTGGAGAGCAACACAGAAATGTAATGTTAATCCCAATTTCTGCACATGGCACCAATCCTGCTTCTGCTGTGATGGCTGGCTACAAAGTAGTAGTGGTTAAAGCTTTGGAAAATGGTAATATTGATGTTGCAGACTTGAAAGCTAAAGCAGAGCAATATAAAGATACTTTAGGTGGTATTATGATTACTTATCCTTCTACCTATGGTATTTTCGAAGAAAGCATTAAAGATATTATCGGTATCATTCATGAAAATGGAGGACAAGTTTATATGGATGGTGCTAATATGAATGCACAAGTAGGATTTACTTCTCCTGGTTTTATTGGTGCCGATGTGTGTCACTTAAATTTACATAAAACTTTTGCCATCCCTCATGGTGGTGGTGGTCCGGGTGTGGGTCCTATCTGCGTGGCAGAACATTTAATTCCTTTCTTGCCGGGTCATGTAACCGAAGGAAATACCAAAAATAGACCAAGACAAGCAGTGTCTGCAGCCCATTATGGCTCTGCTTCTATTTTATTGATTTCTTATGGTTATATCAAAATGTTAGGATGTGAAGGATTGATGAAGTCAACTTCTCAAGCCATTTTAAATGCCAACTATATGAAAGCCCGTTTAGAAAAAGATTATGAAGTATTGTATAGCGGTGCTAATGGAACTTGTGCACATGAATTTATTGTGGATTTAAGACCATTTAAAAAGACTGCCGATATTGAAGCAGAAGATGTGGCAAAACGTTTGATGGACTATGGCTTTCATGCTCCTACTATGAGCTTCCCTGTTGCCGGAACAATAATGATTGAACCAACAGAAAGTGAGGACAAGAGTGAACTCGATCGTTTTTGTGATGCATTGCTATCCATTAGAGAAGAAATCAGAATGATAGAGGAAGATAGAGCAGACAGAAAAGATAATCCTTTGAAAAATGCCCCTCATACTCAATTTGCGGTAATTACAAGTGAGTGGAATAGACCTTATGCGAGAGAAACTGCCGTTTTCCCTTTGGGCTATGTTAGAGAAAATAAATTTTGGCCTTCTGTTGCCAGAGTAAATAATACTCATGGAGATAGAAATTTGATTTGTACCTGTGAGCCTGTTGAAGCTTATATGGAACAATAGAATTACAAATTCTTGAAAATTAATATCAATGGCTTTCAGAAATGGAAGCCATTTTTTGTGTGAAATATTTCTAGGGAACAGCTTTTCTGAAATTATTATCAACTTCACGAATTTTTTTGTACTTTTACGGTAGAATAATTATTTGAAATGCAAGCACTAAAAATATTAAATGCCAGTTTTTTAACGCATGATGTTAAACGATTTGTTTTAGAAAAACCACAAGGATTAATTTATAGACCCGGACAATCTGCCCATATTTCCATCAATCTTCCGGGATGGGAAGATAAGGTGAGACCTTTTACCTTTACTTCTTTAAATGATTGGCCCTATTTAGAATTTACCGTAAAAATATATGAAGAGCATCATGGGGTGACTCAGCAGTTAAGTAAATTAAATACAGGCGATGAGTTACTCTTGCATGATGTATTTGGGACTATTGCCTATAAAGGACCAGGGATTTTTATTGCCGGAGGAACGGGGATTACTCCTTTTATTCCAATTTTTAGGGCATTATATCTCACCGGTAATTTGAGAAATGTAGGATTAATTTATTCCAATAAGAGTGAAGATGATATTATTTTAAAAGAAGAGCTTTTTCACATGCTGGGAGCTGCGTATTTGAATGTGTTTACCCGTCAGGGTGTGATAGGTTTCAATGAAAGAAAAATTGATAAAAAATTTCTAATAGAGACAATTCATGATTTTGACAATCGCTTTTATGTTTGTGGTCCTCATAGTTTTACAGAAGATATTTCAAAAGCATTATTAGAATTAGGTGCAGAGCCCGAATCTTTGGTGGTTTAAGGATAAGAGGAAGCCTCTAATCAACTAAATGTTATAAATATTAGGGACTTCTTTTTCTTGAATTTGAAAAGTTGTTCTTTGGACTTCTTTTTGTGGTCTGTTTTCTTGGGATTGTTCTAATGATTTCTTTGTATAGATAGCCGTTACGATTATTGTTCCAATTCCACCAATTGAGAATAAAATGATGGCTGTTTTGTAGGCAGCGTTTTTCTTGTTGAGATAAGCATAGGCTGCTGAAATAATTCCTAATACTCCAATTAAAACAAATACAAAAATGAGCATTAACAAGAGAACCATATAAATTGTTTTTTTGAAATTTAATAAAATACGTAATAGTTGCAAAGATAAAAGAATAAGACCAGCAAAGGAAGGTTAAAATCAAAAAACATCATACTTTTTAATTATGAAAATGCTTGTGGTTTATCTTTAAAATTGATTTCCTTTGAAAGAGTAAGGCGTTTTTTAAGAAAAAGAGATGAAAGATTTAAATAGGATTTTATCACGGTGGAATTATTGTAGCAAAAATTACAATTATTCCTTATTTGAAGGTAATAAGGTTGCTGTGGCTTGACGATGGAGCCGTTTTAGCACTAACGCTCAAACGAAGAGTCGAACTTCAAATTTAGTAAAAAGTTTCTTACAAAGCACTTCGACCGCTTTCTTGCAAAACCGATCCTATGTTACCGAAATTTTTATATTTTTAATTATGGAAGTTTAGTTTATTAAAATAATTAGTTGTAAATTTACGCTTAGTTAAATGTAAAATTACAATTTTATATGAAAACAGTTAGTGTTCCAAAGCGTAATGTTTCAACAAAAACTTCAGCTCAGACCATCAATAGAGCTAGTGGTAAAGCCGTGAAATTTTTCCAGTATGGGTTGTTCGTCATCCTAAGGATGCTCCCGGCTACAAACTAGAGTTAATTAATAGAATTCGTCAAGGTGTTAAAAAATCGGATTGGAAAGAGTTGATTCAAAATATAGGAGCTAAAGAAAAAGAATTTGAATTTATTTTACCAACATCTATAAGTAGCATGCAAAAGAAGGAGGTTTATAGTCAAGAAACATCTGAAAGGATTTATGAAATATCTAGACTTTTTGGGTTGGGTTTCGAAGTGTTTGATTCGCCTGATCAATTCAAACAATGGCTTGTAACTCCATCTAAAGCTTTAGGAAATAAGACTCCTTTTGAATTACTTGATAGCAGTTTTGGTTTTGAACTTGTAGAGAATGAAATTGTAAGAATCCAATATAATGTTTACAGCTAATGATAGTTTATAGAGTAGCTAATTTAAAATATAAAGAAGCTACACTTTCGGGAATTGGAGCAGAAAAAGTAGGCGGTAGATGGAATGAAATAGGAACACGTGCAGTATATTGTTCTGAGAATATTTCATTAGCTTTATTAGAATATTATGTTCATTCAGAAAACATAGGGACATTACCAGAAAAAATTGTTGTTGCAAAGATTGAAATTCCGAATGAATTTATAATAGAAGAACTTACTGAATTGCCGGAAAGACGGAATCAATATCCGTATTCATCAGGAACAACTGAAATGTTTTCAAAAAGAGCTACCGATAGAGCGTTCTTTGGCATAAAATACCATCTACAATTGTGCCTTTAGAATTTAATTTTGTTTTAAATCCATTATATAGGGTTTGCTGAAAAACTAACATTTCCCTGATTTTCTTATCTTTACAGCGTAA
>DAOMPL010000046.1:0-23422 GCA_035444785.1 Edaphocola sp.
TGTATCTGGAAAATAATTATATTTGCAATTAAACGACTTTTTAGACGGACTGACGTTGGGCGGAACAAATACCTAGCAATGAGTTATATACAATCATTACACCACATAGTCATCCGAACAAAATATAGTAAAAATGTTCTTACTCCTGAACATTCAGAAGAATTATATCGCTATATTTGGGGATATATAAAAAATAAGAAATCGTTTCTGTACCGTATCAATGGAATGCCCGACCATATTCATATTTTAGTGGGCATTCATGCAACCATTGCACTTGCCGATTTTGTAAAAGAGCTTAAAATTTCTACGAACACATGGATGAAAAGCAATAAAGATAAGTTTCCTGATTTTATATCTTGGGGTGAAAAATATGCTGCTTTCACTATTCGATATCAAGAAAAGGATGTTGTAATAGAATATATTAAAAACCAACAAAAACATCATAAAAAAGAAATATTTAAGGACGAATATCGAAGGCTGATAAAGGAAAACGGCATAGACATTGACGAGCAGTATTTTCTTACAGATTGACTTTTAATATAATTTTTGAAAAAAAGTATGAATTGTCCTAAATGTCAAAATTCAAATTGCTTCAAGAAATACAAGAGAATATTGGCATAAGCTTGTATTTTAGTTATGGTTTTGGCAAAGTGAAAAAGTAAAAATGAAAAACTTTTGAGTGATGTTCTTCCCTTAAAGATAGTAGCTAGGAGGGTACCTTGGCTCTATTGTTTTTTTATAGAAGCCCTCAATTAAACAAATTCTAATTATTTTTAAAAAATCCGTCATTTATATTTACCTTTACTGAATTATTTTTCTACACCTCAAAATAATTTTTAAATGAAATATTTACCAATTAATTCAAAACTGTATCAAAAAAACAGAGAACGTTTCATTAAAGAAATGAAACCTAACAGTATCGCTATTTTTAACGCTAATCCTCCTATTGGTGAAAATGGAGATGCTGTTTACAATTATAAGGCCAACTCAAACATAACGTGGCTTTCGGGCATTACCCAAGAAAAAACAATGGTTATATTGTACCCGGATAATAAAGAAACCACTGCTAGAGAAGTGTTGGTCATTCAAAGACCTAATGAACTTTTAGAAAAATGGAATGGGCATTTATTCCGAAAAGAAGAAGCAACCGCAATTTCAGGTATTAAGAATGTTCAATATGTTGACAGTATTGATGCTATGTTGCAAGTATGGATTCATAACGCTGAATTTGTATATTTGGATACCAATGAGAATGACAGGAGGGGTGATGTGTTAAGGACTGATTTGCTATTTGTAGCACAGATAAAAACTCAATTCCCCCTACATAAATATGAACGTGCTGCTTTAATTACCAAAAAATTGAGGGCGGTAAAGACCAAAGAAGAGATAGAGGTTACTCAAACCGCTGTGGACATTACATTAGAAGCATTTTTAAGAGTGATGCGTACAATCAAGCCCGGTATGATGGAATATGAAGTAGAAGCGGAAGTTACACATGAGTTTTTAAGAAATCGTGCCACCCGACATGCTTATGGTTGTATCCTGGCAAGTGGTGACAGGGCAAGAGTTTTGCATTATGTTGAGAATAATCAAGAGTGTAAAGATGGAGAATTAATCCTTATGGATTTTGGTGCTGAGTATGGCAACTATTGTGCAGACATGACCCGGACTATACCTGTAAATGGTAAGTTTTCAAAACGTCAAGTTGAAGTGTATAATGCTTGTTTGAATGTACACAATTATTGTGTATCCATCCTAAAACCTAAGATTAACTATGCAGACTATATGGAAAAGGTGAATAAGGAAATGGAAAAGCAACTTTTGGGTATAGGCTTGATTTCTAAAGCAGATATAAAAAATCAAGATCCCGAAAACCCTGCCTATCGTAAGTATTTTTATCATGGAATTGGTCATCATTTGGGCTTGGATGTGCATGATTTAGGCACTAGAAACGAACCGGTTACTGAAGGGATGCTGTTCACTATTGAGCCGGGAATTTATATTGAAGAAGAACAAATGGGTATCCGTATTGAGAATAATTATTGGTTGACCAAGACGGGAAGTGTGAATTTGTTTAAAAATTTCCCAATTACTGTTGAAGAAATTGAGGTTTATATGAAAAAATATAAAAGTAAATAAATTATTTTAAATGCATTCAGAGTTAAATCCTTTAGGTAATATCCCTACCAGAGCAAGACGAGTTGAAAAAAAAGCAGCACCATTAAATAAAATGTTGTTAGGATTTTTGATTGGATTGATGACTGGTATAATAGGTGTTTTATTGGTATATATTATTTTGTATCAAAAATATACATTTGAGTCTTATGTTGATTTATTTCTTCCCGGTAAAATTTCTTATGCTCTTGCAGGGAAAAGTATTAGTTTGGCCATGATATTTAATTTATTGCCATTTTATTTATTTTTAAATAAAAAATATTACTTGGCTACTAAGGGGGTAATTTTTGCAACCGGGCTTTTAGGAATTTTATTCATATTGTATAAATTTGTATGGTAAAAACAAATATTTTTGTTTTTGTAAAAAAATATTTGGCAAGTTGGTTTTTTTTTATACCTTTGCAATCTCAAAACAAGGAAGTCCTATTGTGTAATGGTAGCACAACTGATTTTGGTTCAGTTAGTCTTGGTTCGAATCCAGGTAGGACTACAGAAAAGATGGTGAAAAATTTTTCACCATCTTTTTTTTACAAAAATTCATAAATTCAATTTCTTTTATATTTTTTTTTGTTGCATAACAATTTAATATTTCAGTTAGCTACAAAAAAAGTTCAGGAAAGAAAACTTCAAATATCAAATTAAAAATGCCAAGCTTAATCTGTTAAGCTTGGCATTTTTTTCCAGATTGTTGTTGTTTTTATCTAAAGATTGTTTTTCAACAATTAGATTTGAAGTATTTTTTTGAAAAAAATAAAAAAACAAGCGATTGACTTTTTTCTCAGTATAAATTAGTTTTTCATATTTAAAAACTGAAGTGGCAAATCAAAATTTGATGTTTTACATAGGGAAATAACAGCCTGTAAATCATCGATTTTCTTGCTAGTAACTCTAATAATATCATCCATGATGGCCGCCTGGACCTTCAAACCTGAATCTTTAATGGCTTTCACTATTTTCTTTGCATCTGACTGTTCTATGCCATTGCGAATTTTTATTTCTTTCCTGAAATATTTACCGGAGGCAGCAGGTTCCTTGCTTAGGTCAAAGCTTTTTGCATCTAAACCTTGACGCATGGCTTTGGTTACTATGATATCTTCAGCCTGTTTGAGTTGCATGTCACTTTCAATTTCTATTTTAATCAGAAAGTTCTTCTTGTCTAAATTTATATCACAATGAACGCCTTTAAAATCGTAACGGGTAGTGATTTCTTTTATGGCTGTATTTACAGCATTGTCTAAAGTTTGTAAATCTACTTTATTGCTAATATCAAATGATGGCATATTTTAAATATATTTATAATAAAGTACAAATTTACAAAAATTATGTGTTCTGTCCAAAGTCATACCATAGAGATTATTCTAAAGAATTTTGAAAATTAAATTTCTGCTCCATATACTTTTCTACAAAGCCCAAAGGCAAAGTTAAGCCAGCCTTGAGACTTAAACCTTTCGCCTGATTGTTAATGACTAAGGCTAAAACATCTTCCAAGCCTATGTTAAAATATCTGTATTGAACAACACCACCTGCTTTAAAGTTTTTTGAAAAGCTACTGTAATATAGTGGAGTGGAAAAAGACCAGTTTTTGATTTCCATGTGTGGGGTCACTCCAAAAATTTTTTGTACCATTGGATTAAAACCATTGTTGGAATTTAATAGACCTACTTTTGCAAATGCTGAAACTAAAAATTTATTATTGATATTGTAATCTAAAATTATTGTAAAACTTGCCGGGGTATAGATATATTGGTGTGCATTATCTTCAATCCGGCTGCTGATTCCTTGTTTACTAAGATAGCTTTGAAGAGCATCTGTATTATCAAACAAGTTGCTTATGCTGTCTGTACTTAATGTACCACCACCATTGGCGGTAAATTTGCTAACCTTCTTGAAATTTATAAATCCCAAATCGTTTATAGAAGCTGATACTCTAAATTTGTATTTGTCTTCAGGGATTCTATAATCTAAAGAATCTATTGGAGTTCTCCATTCGTAGCTTAGTCCTAAATCTATTCCTGCACCGAAAGCTCCGGATTTAAAAGAGCTTTTTGTTAGATTGCCTATATTGAACCAATTTTGGGAAGTGGTATTTTGGCTGCTTGCAGCACTGATATTCAACTGTTGGATATTAAGGTTATTACTATTGGAATCAGGAGTAGAGATGTTTCCTTGAAGTTGTTTTATATTAATTCCATTAGTGTTTAATCCATTTAAATATTTTATGCAGGCTCCGAAAGAAATAGTGGATGATTTTTTATCTTTAAAAATTTTTGTTGCATAGCTCAAGCTGGTTTCATTCCAAGCGTTTTGATTGAATAATAAGTTTTGAGCATAAATACTCTTGTCTTGTGGATTTGACGATAGAATTGAACCTATCATTTCGGGTTGATAGCCTTTAAGACCAATAGAGGAATGGATACTGTTATTTAGGAAAAAATGATGTTTGTGTTTGTATTGTGCATAAAGACCTAAAAGTTTAATGTCAATATTTGCAGAAAATGCAATGGTGCCAAAATTATTTCTTTTCAATATTTCATCCAGCTCAGCAATTGGAAGCCCTTGATTGTTAGTCCATCTTTTAATGATATTGTTTCTTCTAATCAAGCCATAAGTTTGGTCGGCATTGATGTTTAAGGAGTATAAATCCAAACTCCATTCAGGGTTTCCCAAGGCAAGTAATGCAGGATTGTTTTGTTGGGCACTCAAAATATTTATTTGACCTACTCCCATACCAAATGGTATTGGAACAATACCTTCTAGTGTAAACCATAATAAAAACAATAAGTTCTTACAATACTTCATAGTGGGTGTAAGCTAATTCTAATGCAAATATAAATTAAGATTTTGGCATCAAATAATAAGATTTATTAATTATCTCTATAATTAATGTTTGAAAAAATGAAATAATTATTAATTTTATCTAAATTTGCCACAATCAAGTATTGATATTATGAATTCAAAAGCAAAAATACTTTTAGTTGAAGATGATCCATCTTTAGGTTTTTTAGTTAAGGATAACCTCGAGGAAAGTGGTTATGAGGTGGTATTGTGTGAAGATGGGGAGTTCGGATTTTTACAATTTATGCGAAACAATTTTGACCTTTGCTTGCTTGACGTGATGCTTGGAAAAAAGGATGGAATGTCTTTGGCAACAGAAATTAGAAAGAAAAATGAAAAGATTCCTATTGTTTTTTTGACTGCTAAAAATCTTGATGAAGATAAAATTGCAGGCTTCAAGGCAGGTGGAGACGATTACATTGTAAAGCCTTTTAATATGGAAGAGTTATTGTTGCGAATTGATGTGTTTATTAAAAGAACAAAGGTAATAGATGAAGCTCCGGCAATATTCAGGTTTTCGGAAAATGATTCCTTTGACTATGATAACCTTATTTTGATAAATTCCGGAAAATCTGTTCAATTGACTCAAAAAGAAGCCGACTTAATACATTATTTATTGAAAAATAAAAATATTGTATTAAAACGTAATGAAATTTTAAGGGATGTCTGGGGCAAGGATGATTATTTCTTAGGCAGAAGTATGGATGTTTTTATGACTAAAGTAAGAAAATATATTAAAGATATAGACACCATAGAATTGCAAACCATCCATGGTGTAGGTTTTAAATTAGTTTGGGAATAATTCTTTTTAAAAAATACCCTAATTTTGTAAATTCAAAATAATAGAACAATATGAGTAGTTGGTTTAAAAGAATAGCCCAAAGTATTTCAACAGAAACTAAAGAAAAAAAAGAGGTTCCTGATGGCTTGTGGCATCAATGTTCTTCTTGTAAAGAAACCTATCTAAGAGAGAAGTTAGAAGATAATTTATTTGTTTGCCCAAGTTGCAATTTTCATAATAGAATCAATTCTAAAGAGTATTTCAATATTTTATTTGATGAGGGAAAATTTGAAGAACTTTTTGATAATATAGTACCAAAAGATTATTTAAATTTTGTAGATGTAAAACCTTATCATAAAAGATTAGAAGCTGCTCAAAAGCAAACTGGTCTAAAAGATGCCATGACCGTAGGTGTAGGAAAGCTTAATGGGAAAGGATTTGTGGTTGCTTGTATGAACTTCAATTTTATTGGGGGGTCTATGGGTTCTGTAGTTGGTGAGAAAATTTCAAAAGGTATTGATTATGCTATTGAGCATAAATTACCATTTATGATTATCAGTAAATCAGGCGGTGCCAGAATGATGGAAAGTGCATTTTCATTAATGCAAATGGCAAAAACATCTGCTAAGTTGAACTTATTAGCCAAAGCCAAGTTGCCTTTTATTTCTTTCTTGACCGATCCTACAACAGGAGGTGTTACGGCATCTTTCGCTATGTTGGGCGACATTAATATTGCAGAGCCAAAAGCATTGATTGGATTTGCCGGTCCTAGAATAATTAAAGAAACAATAAGGAAAGATTTACCTGCCGGATTCCAGCGTTCGGAGTTCTTATTGGAACATGGGTTTTTAGATTTTATTATTGAAAGAAAAAATCTGAAAACTAAACTTTCCGATGTTTTGGAATGGTTTGGAAAATAAATTTAATACTTTAAAAATAACCTTAGTTTCTCAGATGGCTAAGGTTGTTTTTTTTGATTTAAAGCCTAGTAATTTGTAGCGTCTTTTTATTGTTGATTTTTATTCCGGATAAATACTTCAATAACTTTTCTTCTAAATATCTTAATTTGAAATTCAACAATAGCACTTTAGTATCAAAAGCCAATAAACAAGATAAAATGTCTATTTGAATTATTACACTATCTGTTTTTTGAAATGTTTAATAGTTGAGAAGTTTTTAGCCTTTATCTTTGTTGTTTATTTATAAACCATGAGTATTTTTAAAGAGCGACCTCCTTTGGCTGAAAGAATGCGTCCTCAAAGTCTTTCAGATTTTATTGGACAACAGCATTTAACAGGTGAGCAGGGAATCATCAGAAAAATGATTGACCGGGGAAGTTTGCATTCAATGATTTTTTGGGGGCCTCCCGGCGTGGGAAAAACGACCCTTGCCCAAATATTGGCACATGAGTCGGGGTTGCCATTCTATGCCTTGAGTGCTATTAATTCAGGAGTAAAAGATATTAGAAATGTTATTGATCAAGCTAAACAAACAGGAAAATCTGTATTGTTTATTGATGAAATTCATCGGTTTTCAAAATCACAACAAGATAGCCTATTGGCAGCAGTAGAAAAAGGTTTTGTGGTTTTGATAGGGGCTACTACCGAAAATCCATCATTTGAAGTTATCAGTGCCTTGCTAAGTCGTTGTCAGGTTTATACCCTGAATCCTTTTTCTGTGGAAGAGTTGAAAGAACTTGTACAGCAGGCTTTAGAGAAAGATGAAATATTGAAGATTCAAAATATATCTATTGCAGAGTGGGAAGCATTATTAATGCGTAGTGGTGGTGATGGCAGAAGAATATTGAATCTGTTAGATTTGATAGTTTCCGGGTTTGGAGCAGAGGA
Source organism: Edaphocola sp. (assembly GCA_035444785.1). Classification (GTDB taxonomy): domain Bacteria; phylum Bacteroidota; class Bacteroidia; order Chitinophagales; family Chitinophagaceae; genus Edaphocola. Next base: position 7,639 of record DAOMPL010000046.1, read on the forward strand.
AAAAGTAATTACCAATAATTTGGTACAGCAAACTATCCAACAAAAAATGGCTATTTATGATAAAACCGGGGAGCAACATTATGATATAATTTCAGCATTCATAAAATCAATGAGAGGAAGTGATCCTAATGCAGCCGTTTATTATTTGGCAAGGATGATAGCGGGTGGTGAAGACCCCAAATTTATAGCCCGTAGAATTGTGATATTTGCAAGTGAGGATATAGGGAATGCTAACCCTAATGCACTATTGTTAGCTAATGCCTGTTTTCAAGCAGTAACTACTTTAGGTTATCCGGAATGTAGAATACCATTGGCTCAAGCGGTTACATATTTGGCTTCTAGCGTAAAAAGTAATGCTGCCTATAAGGCTATTAATTTGGCTCAAGATGCGGTATGCCGTACAGGAGATTTGTCTGTGCCATTACATTTGAGAAATGCTCCTACTGCATTGATGAAAGATTTGAACTATGGCAAAGATTATCAATATTCACATGATTATGAAAATAACTTTGTAGTTCAAGAGTTTCTACCGGATCAACTTTCGGGTACTGTTTTTTATCAACCCGGAAAAAATTCAGCTGAAGAAAAATCAAGACAACATCTCAAAAGTCTTTGGAAAGAAAAATATGGTTATTAATAATTATCTGTTTGGCATTATGGTTATGCCAAATAATTTTTTATTACTTCGGGCTTGATTCTCCAGTGTGATTCATTGTAAATAGCTTTACCGTTTTTTATGATAATTATTTGTGGAGATTGGTGTTTTACCTCAAAGTCCTCTGCTATTTGGTTAGAAATAGCTCGGAAAGCCAATAAGTCCAAATACCAAGCAGAAAGATCGCTGGTTTCCATCAGTCGAAAAGCATCTGCACTAACATTGCATCTGGTACTGTGCTTGAAGATGATTTGAGGGGTTTCAAAAGAAGCATTTTTGATGGCTTCTAATTGATTCATGTCGTTTAAGGGAGTCCAATTCATGAATTATATTTTTTTGCAAAATTAATCAATGATTTTGGTTTCTGAAAAAAGGTTTTGTTTTATTGAAATATTTTGACAAATACTCGGTCTTTAAAAAAACAGATTCCAATATCAATTTTTTTTGCGATAGTTTTGAAGATTTTATAATGAAACCATCAATGCAGTACGATAAGAAATCAGGGGTTGAAGTAATAAAAAAACACATAAACTTGAAAAGTTTATGTGTTTTTTTAATTGTCAGGTAAATTTTATTCAGCTGGGGTTAGATATTGAGCATAGCAATAGCCTTCTTCTCCGGCATCTGTACGCACTAACCACCATTGGTCATTAGCTTTTCCTATTAAAGTTACCACTTCATCCTTGGCAGCCTTGCCAACGATAGCTTGATCGGTTCCGGGACCTTTTCTAATGTTTAAGTTAGAACTATCAGTTGTTACTCTTACTTTTGAACCTGCTACGGCACCTGTAACATCAATATTCATCACTAAATCACCTGTTAGAAAATTAGGGTCGATGGAGCCATAGATATCCCAAAGTTTATTTTTTAAATCTGCATTAGGGGCATCACCTTGAATATGTAAAACGCCATCTGTTTCTGCAATGGCAAGATTGCCAATTCCACCTGCATTTGCAGCGTCAATGACTGCTTTGTATTTATCTTGTAATGACATAGTTTGTTATTTTATTATTATTGTACTAATTATTTTACTGTTAATTGAGACATATCTGTCTTTTTAGGGTTTAAAGCATCTAATAATTGCTTTAATTTGGTTACCTTAGCCTTTTCAAGAGCTCCTGTAACAGTAATTATACCATCTTTAACTGTTGCGTTTACACCAGGGAAATCTTTTAATAAATCTGTAATTTTTGTGGTTAATTCTGAATCCACTGCATTAATAACTGGTGCAGGAGCAGGAGCGGCTGCAACGGTAATGTTGTTTTGTACAGATTTTACGCCTGATTTAGCATCTAAAGTGCTAACAGCAGTTTCAGCAGCTGTTTTTTCAGCATCAGTAGCAACAGAACCACTCAATGTAACTACACCATCTTTCACATCAATGCTTACTCCGGGAACTGTCATTGCAGCTTCAACTTTTGCTTTTACATCTGTATCAGATACTTTTGATTTACAAGCTGGTATTGTAAATGCTACTATTGCGGCAATCATTAATGCCGGTAAAATTTTTTTTGTGTTCATTTGTTTTCGATTTTTAAATTTTTAAAAGTATATGTAAAGGTAAAATTAATTTTAATAATACAAGTGTGCTTAACAATTTGTTTAATTTTTTATTTTGGCACAATAGTGATTTGAATTTTTATAAATATTTTGTTTTATTCTATAATATTATTTACCTTTGCATGAAATTGGAAGAATTGGGGGCATGTGCCCCCAAATTTTGTTGGAAAAATGGATATAATAAATTTCGTTGAAGAGAAAATTGGGACCTTGCTTCAAGATTCTGCATTTTTTTTAATCTCAGTAAAGGTTAAGCCCACAAACAATATCAAGGTGTTTTTAGATGGAGATCAGGGAGTAGATATTAATACTTGTGCTAAAGTGAACCGATCCTTATATAAGATGATAGAAGAAGAAGCTATTTATCCTGATGGGGATTTTTCTTTGGAGGTTTCTAGCCCTGGAGTAGATGAGCCTTTAAAAATGTTACGTCAATATGTAAAAAATATCGGTCGTACTATAGAATTAACATTGAATGAAGAAGAAAAGCGAAGTGTCACAGGGATAATTAAAGAAGTTAATGAACAAGAAATTACTTTGGAAATTAAACCTTCTAAGAAAAAGGAAACAATAATAGAACAAATTCCTTTTGATTTGGTAGAAAAAGGAGTCATTCAAATAGTTTTTTAAAAAATAATAATTAAGTAAAACACAATATAAAATTTATCAATGGCAAGTATCAACTTAATTGAATCGTTTAAAGATTTTAAAGAAGCAGAGGGCTTGGATAGAACCACCTTAATGCGAGTGTTGGAAGATGTTTTCAAAACTTTATTAAGAAAAAAATATGGTTCTGATGACAATTTTGACGTAATTGTAAACGACCAAACAGGCGACTTGGAAATTTTGAGAAGAAGAATCGTGGTGGAAGATGGATTTGAAGAAGATGATAATGCAGAAATACAATTATCAGAAGCACATTTAATTGACCCGGATTATTCAGTAGGAGAAGAAGTGTATGAGGAAATAGACGTATTAGATTTTGGAAGAAGAGCAATTTTAGCCGCAAAACAAACTCTGGCAGCCAGAATTAATGATTTGAAAAAGAACGCTATCCTTCAAAAATATGCAGAAAGAGTAGGGGAGTTGATCAGTGGAGAAGTGTACCAAATCTGGAGAAAAGAAATTGTTTTATTGGATGAAGAAGGAAATGAACTAATTTTGCCAAAAGGAGAACAAATTCCTGCAGATTTTTACCGAAAAGGGGAGCCTTTAAGAGCCGTGGTGAAAAAAGTAGAAATGCGGGCTAATGCTCCAGTGATTATTTTGAGTAGAACACACTCTTCTTTCTTAGAAAAATTATTGGAAATTGAAGTGCCTGAAATTCAAGATGGCTTAATTACCATAAAAAAAGTAGTGAGAGAACCTGGAGAGCGTGCAAAAGTTGCAGTTGAAAGTTATGATGACCGTATTGATCCGGTGGGTGCTTGTGTAGGAATGAAAGGAAACCGTATTCATGGTATCGTTAGAGAGTTGAAAAATGAAAATATTGACGTTATTAATTTTACTAATAATATCAATTTATTAATTCAAAGGTCATTAACTCCAGCTAAGGTTAATAGAATAGAAATAAACGCTGAAAATAATCAGGCCAATGTTTTTATGGATAACGATCAGGTTTCTTTAGCTATTGGAAGAAAAGGGGTAAATATCAAATTGGCTCAACAATTGACCGGATTTAATATAGATGTGTATAGAGATACTAAGGACATGGGAGATTATGATATTGATTTGGAAGAATTCTCTGATGAAATTGAAGGGTGGATAATAGATGAGTTTAAGAAGGTAGGATTTGATACAGCTTTAAGTGTTTTAGAAAAATCATTAGATGAACTTTCACGCCTGACCGATTTGGAAGAAGATACGATTAAAGAGGTAGTACGTATATTAGAAGCTGAATTTGAAGGGGAGTCTGATAATGAATCCGATGCATAGTCTTTATAGTTTTTCAATTGACTTTGGAAAACTAAATACTTGGGATTTGAAAAGAAAAAATTGATATTTTAGAGAACAACCGTGCTATTATATCAATTGAAAATTTAATAAGAAAATGCATGAATCATGCAAAAATACAACGGTTGAACTTTAAATATTAAGATGTCAGAAACAACAAATACGCCAAGATTATTGCCCGCTGCCAAAGAATTTAACATTGGTAAGGAAACTTTGATTGATTTTTTGCAGAAGAAAGGTTTTGAAGTAGATTTAAAACCTACCTCCAAATTGACACCTGAAATGTATTATGCATTGCAGGAAGAGTTTGCCAAGGATAAAGCTGCAAAAAGAAAAAGTGAGGCTATTGATTTACCTAAAGGAGTATCGCTTGATAACCTTAACAAGTCAGATGAAGATTTGGATTTGGGAATCAAAGATAAAACTGAGGAAAAAAAATCGAGTACTAAAAAAGTAAAATCAGAGCCTCAAGAGCCTACAGTGGAAGAGCCTACTCCAAATGTAGCACCTGAAAGCCCTGAAACAACAGTTAGTACCTTCAAGCCTGTAACTTTGGATAAAGAGACAGAAGAAATATTAAAGAAAAATATAAGTGCTAAGGTAGAAGTTGAAAGCCCTAAAGGACAAGAAACAGAACCTAAAGAAGTTGCTCCTAAAGAAATAGAAGAAGTAGTTGAATTTGTGGAACCCAAACAGCAGGAAGTAGAAAAAGAAATACCTACAGAATCTGTAAAGCCCAATATTGAAATAGAAAAAGAAGAGCCTAAGCCAGAAACGATTCCAACAGAAAAAACAGAAGAAGTTAAAGCTGAGGTTTCTAATGAAAAAAATACTACTGAAGTTTCTGAAAATGTTCAAAAGGAAGAACAGCCGGTTGAGCATATTGAAACGGAGGTGCCGGTATTAAAAGGTCCAAAAATTATTGACAAAATTGATTTAGATAGTATCAATATGTCCACTAGACCTGCAAAAGGTAATTCTAAGAAGAAGAAGGAAGAAGAGGTTAAGAAAACAGAGCATAAGCCAATGTCAAAAGCAAGAGAAAATGCTAATGAACCTAATAAACCTAAAGAATCTTCTGTAAGCCAGACCGCTAAAGCTGAAGAAGTTAAAAAAGAAGCTCCAGTGGCTCAGGCTCCTAAAGTTGAAGAAACAAAAGAAGAAGCTTCAATAGAGCCAATAGCTGATGATAAACCAGAACATATTGAATTAAATGTGCCAAGACTTGCCGGTCCAAAAATTTTGGGAAAAATAGAATTGCCGGTAAGAAATGATAATCGTTCTTCAAACAATAAAGAAAAACGTAAACGTAAGCGTATCCCTGTGGACAAAGCACCACAAGGTAATAATGCCAATAATAACAATAATGATGCTAACAAGCTAAAACAAGGTGAGCATCAAGATAGAAATAGATCACAGCAAAACAGACCTCAAGGACAAGGTGGACAGAGGAATGACAATAGGCAACAAGGTAATAATAATAGACCGGGCGCCGGACAGGGTAATAGAAACGATAGAAGAAATAATCATCATAATAATAGGAAAAATACCCAACATCAAGCCCCTCAAGAGGTTGATGCTAAAGCAATTCAGGATAAAATTAAAGAAACGCAGGCTAAGCTTGCTGGTGGGGTGAATGCCAAATTAAATAAAGCCAAATATCGTAAGACCAAACGGGAAGATATGGCCGAAAGACGTGCCGCTGCCGAAATGGAAGAAGATAGTAAGCCATTACAATTGACTGAATTTATTTCAGTATCAGAATTGGCAACTTTATTAGACGTGCCGTTTACAGATGTCATCAGTAAATGTATGAGCTTAGGTATTATGGTTTCTATTAACCAACGTTTAGATGCCGAAGTAATTGAATTGGTGGCAGGTGAGTTTAACAGAGAAGTAGAGTTTATTAATCTACAACAAGATTCTGATGAGGAAGATGAGGAGGATGACGGATTGGAAGATAATACCGAGAGAGCTCCGGTTATCACTATCATGGGTCACGTTGACCATGGTAAGACCTCTTTATTGGATTATATTCGTAATGCCAGCGTTGTTGCTGGTGAAGCCGGTGGTATTACCCAGCATATTGGTGCTTATAAGGTAACTACCAAAACCGGTAAGTCTATGACCTTTTTGGATACACCAGGGCACGAAGCCTTTACTGCGATGCGTGCCAGAGGTGCAAAGGCTGCTGATATTGCAATTATTGTGGTAGCCGCCGATGATGCCATTATGCCACAAACCAGAGAGGCTATATCACATGCCCAAGCCGCCGGATTACCAATGGTATTTGCCATTAATAAAATAGATAAGGAAACTGCCAATCCTGAAAAGATTAAAGAGCAATTGTCTGCTATGAATATCTTAGTGGAAGATTGGGGTGGTAAATTTCAAAGTCAGGAAATCTCTGCTAAAAAAGGAATAGGTATTGATGACCTTCTAGAAAAAATATTATTAGAAGCCGAATTGTTAGAATTGAAGGCTAACCCTGAAAAATTAGGTGTAGGTTCTGTAATTGAGGCTTCATTAGATAAGGGTAGAGGATTTGTTTCTACAGTTTTAGTTCAAAATGGTACATTGAATGCCGGAGATATCATTGTTTCAGGACCGTTTTATGGAAAGGTAAAAGCAATGTTTAACGAAAGAGGCAGCCGCATCAAGACAGCAGGACCATCAACTCCGGTTCAGGTTTTAGGTTTGAATGGTGCTCCTCAGGCAGGTGAGAAATTTAAAGTTTATCAAAGCGAATCAGATGCTAAAGCTACTGCTAACCGTAGAGCTCAATTGTTGAGAGAACAAGGTATCCGTACCCGTAAGCATATTACTTTAGATGAAATTGGTCGTCGTTTGGCATTGGGTAACTTTAAAGAATTGAATGTTATTATTAAAGGTGATGTGGATGGTTCTGTAGAAGCATTAAGCGACTCCTTACAAAAACTTTCTACTGAAGAAATCTTAGTAAGCATAGTGCATAAAGGGGTAGGACAAATTACAGAGTCTGATGTGTTACTAGCCTCTGCTTCTGATGCCATCATTATTGGATTCCAAGTGAGACCATCTTCTCATGCTGCTAAGGTGGCCGATCAAGAGAATATAGAGATTAGATATTATTCTATCATTTACGATGCCATTAATGAGATAAAATCTGCAATGGAAGGAATGTTGGAACCAACTATTGAGAATAAAGTTGTTGGTAATATCGAGGTGCGTGAAGTGTATAAAATTAGCGGGGTAGGAACAATCGCAGGATGTTATGTATTAGATGGTAAATTTAGCCGTAATACGAAGTTGAACTTAATACGTGATGGTATTGTAATTCATCATGGTGAATTGTCTTCTTTGAAACGTTATAAGGATGATGTAAAAGAAGTTAGTGCCGGTTATGAGTGTGGATTGAGCATTAAGAATTATAATGATATCCAAATAGGTGATATTATAGAAGGTTACGAAGAAATAGAAATTAAGCGTACCTTGAAATAATTCGAGTTGTTTTCTCCTGCAAAATAGCTGTAAAGAATATTTTTTAAGCTGAAGCGGCTGACCTTTGGTCAGCCGCTTCAGCTTTTTTTCCCTAATAGAATGTTTAGATCAATTTTCTTTTTTGTGCTTCTAGGACTGCCTCTAATTTAGAATGTACCTGAAGCTTTTGATAAATATTTTCAATATGTTTTCTAACTGTTTTAGGTGAAATAAACAAACCGTCTGCAATCTTTAGATAGGAAAGTCCCTTTGATAATTTTTCTAAAATCTCTATTTCTCTTTTTGTCAATTCTATCCAATCGTCAAACTCCGTTAAGAAGTTGGGGTTAGGATTTCTTAATAGATGAAGTGCTTTTAAAGCGATGGATGGCGTCATGGCCGCACCTCCTTCTATGGTCTGAGTGATAGCTTTATATAAATCTTCTGCTCCTATCTCTTTTAATAGATATCCGTCTGCTCCCGCCTGAATAGCCTTAAAGATATTTTCGTCATTATCAAATACCGTTAACATTATTATCTTTATTTGAGGAAATTCTTTTTTTACAGTAGCCGTAGTTTGGATACCATTCAAATCAGGCATTTCAATATCCATAAGAATTAATTGTACATTGGGTTCTTTTTTTAGAAGTTCTAAAGCTTCTTTCCCGGAAAAGGCAGAAAATATTATTTGGATATCTTCAAAAAGAGATAGTTTTTCTTTTACTACTCGAATAAGTAAGCCGTTATCGTCAACAATAGCAATATTAATCATAGGTTTGTTTTTTAAGTTGTGAGTATTGAAAAGTGCATGAAATAGCTGTTCCGGTATGATTTGTAGTTATATCTAAAGTGCCTTTAAGTAATTTTGTTCGTTTTTTTATATTTTGCAAACCATTGCTATCTTCATTTAATTTTTCCAAATCGAAACCATTCCCATCATCTTTTATAGTTAAATTTAGATTATTGTCATCTTTTTCAAAAGTGATATTGATGTTTTTTGCATTTGAATGTTTGATGGCGTTATTTATCCCTTCCTGCAAAATTCTATAAATATTAATACCGGCATTTGAAGTTAAGTGAATCTCTTGGGGTTCTTTGACTAATTGCAATACATTAATATTAAATTTAGGTTTATTGATATTTGCCGATTCTATAAAATTTGTAATACGTATAATTAAATCTTCCAGTGTTATTTCGTCTTGATTGATTGCCCAAATTGAATCTCTAAGTTCTTGAATAGTGGTTTTTGTAAAACTATTAATTTGTTTAATTTTATTTTGAAATATTGGATATTCATTTATTTTGGTAGAATGATTTAGATTTTCTAAAGATGAAATAATAAAGGTTAGGTGGGCTCCTATATTATCATGTAAATCTCTGGCAATATGTGTTCTTTGGTCTGTTAGCTTTTTTTCATTTGCCATTTCTTGTTGGGTAAGTTTTAATAAGTTTTCATTTTTTTGATGGGTACTTTTAGTGACTTGTTTTCTATAGAATGACCAACCTAATAAGCCAATTATGGAGGTGGTTGATGCCAATCCCATTATCCATAGATTTCTGTTTTTTAATTTTAGTTGGTTTTCTTTGATTTTATTCTGTTGGGATAATATCATTTTTTCTTTTTCCTGACTTTCATATTGAATTGTAAATTCTTGAATTTTTATTAGCTTATCCTCTGCCAATCTCACATCTTCTGTTTTTTTGAATTTAATATAATAGTTTAAGGCTTTTTGATAATTTCCTTTTTTATCGTACAATTCGTAAAGTCTATAATACGCCTCTGCCAAAAATCTTTGCTGATCGGCAGTTTCCAATTCTTTTGTCTTTTCTATCAATATTTTCTCGGCATTATCAAGTTTTCCCTTATCAATGTAAATTTTTGCCAAGTTTATATATGCAGAGAAATTGTTTTGACTGTTTAATTTTATGGCTGCCAAGGTATAGTCTTCGGCTAAATCTAATTTTCCTATTTTGGTATAAGTATTACCTAAGTTAGAATACCAAGTAGATAAATATACAGAATTAGGTACTTTTTTAAAATGGTTGATGGCTATCAAATTATAATGTATTGCTTTTTCGTAATCCTTTAATTCATCAAAAGCGATACCTAATAATCCATAGTTACGACCAATATAGTTCTCGTTATTTACTCCTTTTAATTGAAGCCCTTTTTGATACCATTTAATAGCCGAATGATAATCTTCCATTCTGTCATAGGTATAACCTACTTGTAGAATGGCGTTTAGTTCCTCGTTTTTATCTCCAATTTTTTTTCTTTTTTCTAATGTTTCTAATGCTACTTCTAATGCTTGTTGATAAAACCCTTTGTTGGTTAGGAGAATATTTTTTTCATAAAGTATTGAAACGGTTAGCGAGTCATCTTTTCCTTTATTATAATTCAATGCAGAGTCTAAAGATTGTAAGCATTGGTCATTATTTTTGAAATATTGATGAAACTTAGCTATTTCAAAATAACAAATGGCTTTTTGCTTTTCAGTTTGAGCTTGAAAGGAAGCATTATCAAAAAAATATAAGGCACTGTCTTTATTGCTGTATACATAATAATAGGCCAAATTAATAAGGTATTGTGCTTTTGCATCTCCCGTATTTTCAAGAATCAACTTTCTCAAACTGTCTTTTTCTTTAGAGTAATTGTTGGAATAGCCAACAATTGATTCGATTAGAATTAGAAATAATAATAAATATTTTGACATGAAAATGAATCTTTGATTTTCTTCAAATATAAAAATTAAAACTTAATTTGAAAAAGATTATCCTTTAGTAGTTAACTCGACGGTGATTAAATAGCTCAAAAATAAAAATCAATTTGAGCTATTATATTTCTTTTTTCATATTTTCTAGTTTTAAGTGTTAGTACAAAATTATATCCTTTTGCCTCAAAAAAAAATAAGGCAAATGCCCTATTTTGGATATGTTTATTTAGAGTTTACTGAAAAAAAATTTCTGTGATTCTATTATTCTTACAATTATAAAACAGATTTTCATGCTAGGCAAAAACAGTCCAAATGCTTAAAACCGCCAAGAAGGCTTGCATCAAAATATTAAAACCTCATTAATCTAGGATACCTCCTATAATTTGTCCAATTTTAGTTTATTGTTGATAAAGGGATACGATGTTGATTTCTGGTTTATTGTTGGGGTGCGTGAGCTATCCCAAAGCCACGCGGAGCATTTGGCTTTGGGTCGCTTTTTTTGTTTCTTTTTTGGCGAAGCAAAAAAGAAAAGAAAAAAATCAGAATTTTACATTTGATAAAGGTAACTTATTGTGGAGCAAGTTTTGATTGCTGTTAAACTCAATCAAAAGATATTTCTTTGTATTTTTTATTTTATAAAATATAACTTACTAATATAAAATAGTTAAGTTGCATTTTAATATTTTAATATGACTTTGTTTCAAGGATATGAAATAATCCTGTATTTTATTCTGCAATACATTGAAACGCTTTTATTACATTTGAGCTAATTTAGGCTTGCATTAAACTTGATAATTTCTTCTTATAATCTATTGACTAACAAACAAATAACAGTTAATCAGCAGACCCTATTTTTTCTAAATAAAAAAAGGAATATTTTCAATTTTTTATTATTAGCTTTGCCATCTCATGCGTTTTTTGGCATTTATATTAGGATTTTACTTTTTGGCAATATCATTAGTTCCTTGTAGTGATGTTCATTTTAGTGCGTCTGAGCATACCGCCCAGTTATCTGTTCATACGCATCATGATGACCAAAACCATAAAGATGCTTGTAGCCCTTTCTGTCATTGCAACTGTTGTGGATCGTATGCAGAAGTTTTAAATCCGGTATCCTTTGTTTTTTTTCATGCTCCTTTATTGAAAATTTTTCAGATAAAAGATAGTACCATCAAAAAGGAGTTCTTTATCTCTTCCTATTTTGGGAAGATTTAGCAACCCCCTAAAATCAACGCTTAGAATTATTCTTTTTATGTGGTAATTTTTTAATGACCACTATCTTTTAGTAGGAAACATTACACTTGTTTCTATTGTTTACATTTTAGAATATCTTTAAGTGTTAGATAAAATTATTTATTTCTCAATAAAGAATAAGTTCATTATTGGATTAATGACGCTTATTCTTGTTTTTTGGGGTGTTTGGAGTGCTACCAAATTACCTATTGATGCCGTTCCTGATATTACCAATAATCAGGTTCAGATTTATACCACATGCCCTACACTTGCCAGCCAAGAAGTAGAGCAATTAGTAACTTTCCCCATTGAGCAAAGCATTGCCAATATTCAAGACATAGAAGAGGTGAGGAGTATTTCACGCTTTGGATTGTCAGTGGTTACTGTCGTGTTTAAGGAGCATGTAGATATTTACTTTGCCCGACAGTTAATCAATGAGGGTTTAAAAGAAGCTGTTGAAAATATTCCTAATGGAATAGGAAGCCCGGAGCTGGCACCGGTAAGTACTGGTCTTGGAGAAGTTTACCAATATATTATCCATCCTAAAAAAGGAAGTGAAAATAAATATACTACCAAGGAACTAAGAACCATGCAAGATTGGATAGTCGCCCGTCAATTGTATGGTACGCCGGGGGTGGCAGAGGTGAATAGCTTTGGTGGAGAGTTGAAACAATATGAAGTATCTATTAACCCTGATCGGTTGAGAGCTATGGGGATAAGCATACCCGAAATTTTTGATGCTTTAGAAAATAATAATCAAAATACCGGAGGGGCTTATATAGATAAAAAACCCAATGCCTATTTTATTAGAGGAATAGGTATGGCAAAAACACTGGAAGATATTGGTAATATTGCCATAAAAACAGACGGAAGTATTCCAATATTTATTAAAGATGTAGCCACAGTTCAATATGGGCATGCTGTACGGTATGGAGCCCTTACCTATAATGGTGAGGTGGATGCCGTTGGAGGAGTGGTTATGATGCTTAAAAGAGAAAACAGCAATGAGGTGGTAAAACGAATTAAAGAAAAACTTCCGGTAATACAACAGTCCCTTCCTGATGATGTATCCATTGAGCCTTATTTGGATAGAACTGATTTGGTAAATCGTGCTATTGGAACAGTAGAAAAGAATTTAATAGAAGGAGCACTTATCGTCATCTTTGTCTTAGTGGTCTTTTTAGGAAATATGAGAGCAGGTCTCATCGTTGCATCGGCTATTCCTTTGTCTTTATTGTTTGCATTAGGGATGATGAATGTCTTTGGGGTTAGTGCCAATCTGATGAGTTTAGGAGCCATAGATTTTGGTCTAATAGTAGATGGCGCCGTAATTATTGTGGAAGCTACACTCCATCATCTGGGACTGAGAAAGAGTATGCACAAGTTGTCTCAAAGTGAGATGGATGAAGAAGTTTATAGTTCTGCCTCTAAAATTAGGCATAGTGCAGCTTTTGGTGAGATAATAATTTTGATTGTTTATTTACCCATCCTTACCTTGGTAGGTATCGAAGGCAAAATGTTTACTCCAATGGCAAAAACAGTAGGATTTGCTATCTTGGGTGCTTTTATTTTGTCTTTGACCTATATCCCGATGATGAGTGCTTTGTTCTTATCTAAAAAGTTCAGTCATAAAAAAACTTTTAGTGATAAAATGATTCTTTTTTTCGAAAGAATTTATACTCCATTATTGAAAAAAGCAATTAGGGTAAGATATGTTTTAGTGGCAGTTGCCGTCGGAATATTTGGGTTGAGCTTATTTTTGTTTAGAAATATGGGTGGTGAGTTTATTCCCCAGTTAGAAGAAGGAGATTTCGCTTTTCACTGTATTCTTCCACAGGGGAGCTCTTTAAGTCAAAGTATTGAAGTTTCTATGCATGCCTCCCGTATCATTAAATCATTTGATGAAGTTAAAATGGTGGTGGGTAAAACGGGATCGCCAGAGGTGCCTACCGATCCAATGCCACCGGAGATTACGGATTTGATTGTAGTGCTAAAACCTAAATCGGAATGGAAAGTACAAAAGAGTTATAGTGAATTGGGGGATGAGATATTAGAAAAACTTTCAATTATTCCGGGTATCTTTTTCGAACAAAGCCAGCCTATCCAAATGCGTTTTAACGAGTTGATGACCGGGGTAAGGCAAGATGTAGCCGTGAAGATTTTTGGCGAAAACCTAGATACTCTTGCTTATTTTGCCCAAAAAACAAGTGATGTAATTAGTCAGGTACAAGGAGTTGGACAACCTCAGGTAGAAAAGATTGAAGGATTGCCTCAAATTAATGTGATTTATGACCGCACCAGAATTGCTAATTACGGCTTAAATATCTCAGATATTAATGATATTTTGAGCACTGCCTTTGCCGGGAAACGTGCTGGATATATGTATGAGAATGAAAGGCGGTTTGATTTGGTAGTTAGGTTGGATAGTATCCATAGAACAGATATAGAAGATGTGAAAAATTTAATGATACCCACTAAAGACGGATTCCAAATTCCATTATCACAAGTGGCTGATGTCCGCTATGAGCTGGGTCCTGCACAAATCAGTAGAGAGTCGGGGAAAAGAAGGGTGGTTGTTGGATTTAATCTCGATGGTAGGGATGTGCAAAGTGTAGTAAATGATATCAAAGAGCAATTGGCTAAGGAAGTTCAATTGCCAACAGGCTATTACTTTACTTATGGTGGCCAGTTTGAAAATTTGCAAAAAGCTTCTAATCGATTACTGGTAGCGGTTCCTGTGGCATTATTACTCATTTTCACTCTATTGTATTTTACCTTCCATTCGGTCAAGCAAGGATTGCTTATTTTTACTGCTATTCCAATGAGTGCCATTGGCGGAGTCTTTGCTTTGTTAATTAGAGATATGCCTTTCAGTATTAGTGCCGGTATAGGCTTTATTGCTTTGTTTGGTGTTGCCGTATTAAACGGTATCGTTCTAATTGGGACCTTTAATCAGTTGGAAAAAGAAGGAGAAGATAATATTATGAAACGAGTTTTAGAAGGTACGAAGATACGGTTAAGACCCGTATTGATGACCGCCACCGTAGCCTCCTTAGGCTTCTTGCCTATGGCATTAAGCACCAGTGCCGGAGCTGAAGTGCAAAAGCCATTGGCAACAGTAGTGATAGGAGGATTGATAACTGCAACGCTGCTTACCTTGTTTGTATTGCCATTGTTGTATGTCATTTTTAACCCTAAACAAAAAATAAAGTTGAGACAAAAAGAAATAATAGTGCTTCTCGTCATTGGGCTAATGTTAGGTTGGGGTCAGCAATCTGCCCAAGCCCAAAGAATGAGCCTGGAGCAAGTTAAAGGACGTGCCTTGGACAGAAATTTGCAATTAGAAAATAATACTATTTCCGAAAAAGTCGCTTTATATCAATCAAAAACAGCAATGGAGATTCCTAAAACAGGGATATTTGTAGAGAACGATGATATGCAGCCTACCCATCCTAAAGGAGAATTTAAAGTAGGAATCAGCCAGAGTGTCGATTGGCCCGGTTTGTATGCCGCCAGAAAAAAATATCTATTAGAGCAATTAGAATATGTGAAAATGAATAAGAATCTTTTGGAGCTTGTGATAGAAAAAGAGGTTACCGCTGCCTATTATAAATTATGGTTTTTGCAAGAAAAGCATTCTTTATTGATACAATTGGATAGTTTGTACGTGTCCTCCTATAAAGCATCAGCATTAAGATTTAAGACAGGAGATATTGCCAAAATTGATGAATTATCCAATAAAACTAAAATGCTGGAAAATCAAACATTTTTGCATCAGAATAATCAAGAGACAATAAAAGAACAATTACAGTTAATGGTATTATTAAATACTACCGATACCATTTTGCCTTTAGACCTTCCTATGGACAAGGTGATGGTGTCAAAGGAGGAAGGAAAATTACATCCTGAATTGGAGCTGTTGGCACAAAAAGTAAAAATTGCCGGTAGTAATATTGATGTGGTGAGAAATGCTAATCGTCCCGACTTTTCTGCAAGTGTGTACAGTCAAAGAATTTGGGGCGAAAAAGATCCCTATTCCGGTTTTACAGTGACTGCCTCTTTCCCTATTTTTGGAATAGCTGCCAATAAAAATAAAGTAAAGGCGGCCCAATTAGAAAAAGAACAAGAACAGAAAAGCTTAGAATATAAAACTTTAGGTGGGTTCTAAAAATTCATTTTTCTTTTTCAATTTGTAAAAAAAAGATACGTT
>DAOMPL010000047.1:0-23060 GCA_035444785.1 Edaphocola sp.
TTTCAATGTCGTTAGTTTCTTTTTAGTACGATGTCGTTCTATGCTGACACACAACGTTTTGCCGCTTGCCGCAGTGGGGGATTTCGGAGCACTTCACTGTCAACCAAGTACAAATGTTGATAGAAGCACTGCACTTGATTTAACCACGTCAGCCCCCATTGTGGCAAACGGCTGTTAGCAGTTGTGTTTTTCATTTCGATAGTTTCAATATTCTATACGCACCTTGTCCAACTATTGCAAAAACGATTGTCCCAACGATTAGGTCGGGATATTTTGAATTTGTCAAATAGACAAGTCCGCCTGCTACGATTACGCCAAGATTTACAATTACGTCATTTGATGTAAAAATCATACTTGCTTGCATATGTGCTTCTTTGCTTTTGCTTTTTTGCAGTAAATACAAACAAAGTCCGTTGCCGATTAACGCTAAAATTGAAATAACAATCATTGTCTGAAATGTCGGCAATTCTTCAAGTCCAATAAATCGTCTAATTACTTCTACAAAGCCGAAAAGTGCAAGCAATAATTGAAAATAACCTGCCGATTTTGCAATGTTCTTTTTTCGTATTGCTGTTCCGCCAACTGCAAAAAGTGCAAGTCCGTAAACAATGCTGTCGGCAAGCATATCCAAACTGTCGGCAACAAGTCCCATAGAGTTTGAAATAAAACCTGTCGTAATTTCAAGTGCGAAAAAGAAAAAGTTGATTGCTAAAACTTGCCACAAAAGTTTTCGTTCGGTTGCGGAATTGTCTGTTATCGTTTCGTTGTCTGCCGAAGTGCTGTCAATTAGTGAAGTGTCAAATTTTAAGTCGTCAAGTCGCTGGAAAATTTGTTTGTGGTCGTCAGTGTGCAAAACGGTTAATAGTCTGTTTGGAATGTCAAAGTCTAACGACTTAATGTTTATCAAATCGTCCAACTTCATTCGTATCATTTGCTCTTCGGACGGACAGTCCATTTTCACTATTTTAAATGTCGTTTTTTGCATAGTTGTCTTGTCTGCGGTGTCGGTCTAAACATAACTGCTAACGTTTTCGGGCTTTGCGTTCGGGCGGGTTTCGGAACACAAAGTTTCAATTTATTACTAAAGTTCGATAGAATCACAAAACTTCAAGTTTGCACGTTACCCCGCCTGACGCAAAACCCGTGTTAGCAGCAGCTTTTCTTCGGTTTTCATCAATTTGAAAAGTCAGGTGAACCATTTGTCTGTATTTTATATTCAAAAATTACTTCGTCATATTCTTCTCCTCTTGTGTCATCCTTAATGGCTAAAATTTTTATAGCAGCGTAAAAGCCATTAGAGTTTTGTAACACTGCAATTTGATTAATGTTTGGTCTCCTAACTCTTGAAGAACCGTCATACTGTCTTGCATCCACAATTTCACTAATTTCGTTAACGTCTTTTGCGATAGCAACAGTCCTAATACTACTTGGGTCATTGTATAATTGAATGTTCCAATTACTTGATTTACTAAAGTCTAGTTCAAACGCTAATTCGCCTTGTCCAATAAAATACCTCCCATTATTGTTAGAGTAATCAAATGTAACTGTCCCGAAAGTCGAAGGAGAAACATATTTTTCATTTGTTGGCAAGAATTTTTGTTGGGCAAAGTCTTTAACCACCTTGAAGGGATTTTGTCCGATTGGAGGTATTGGCAATACAGGTTCATCTAAAATGTCCCGAAGTAGCTCTTCATATTTCGCTTCATACAGTTTGGGGTCTTCAAAACTGATGTATTTTCTAACACCTAAAAATGTTGGGGTTTTCTTGGTAGAGGAATTATTTACAATTAGTGGAATTACCCAGTTAGTATTTTGGTCAACAACAAGTTCGGATGTCATTATTTGTTTTTCATATCCAGCACCACCTTTTCCTTCATTTGCTTTAACCAAATAGTTGTCTGAACAAACACAAATTACTCTTTGAGATTTAGAAAGCCCTCTTTCCATAAACGAAGCAAGGTCACTACCAAGTTTCGTATTCCAAGCATCAAGAATTATATCAACACCATTTGAACGAAGTCTGGTAGCAAGTTGAATAATCCAATTTTTATGTTCGTCACTGTCGTGTGAGTATGAAATAAAAACTTGTGGTGGTGTTTCGTCTATTTGTTCCATTTGTCAATGTTGGTTTGTCTGTCTAAAGTTGCTGCTAACGGGAAACGCATTGGCGAAGTGGCGGATAAATTGGACGAAAAGTTCAATTTAGCAGTAACGTAGCCGATGTGTTTCCACAGAAGCTAAATTATTAAAAAAAGCTGAATGTGGAACACATTCGGCGGAATAAAATGCAGAAAGTTTCAACTTAGCCGTTACCCCGCCATTTTGCCAATGCGATGTTAGCTGTAGTATTTTTATTAATTTCTTTTGTTTATTTCAATACATGCTTGATAAACAGCAGATTTATTGAATTTTTCAGGTTGTGAAATTATTTTTAGTAAATCAATATTACTTCTATTTTCAATTTTAGGGTTGAAAAAATCAGTTTGATACTTTTTAATGTCATTCCCAAAATTAAAATTTTGAATTACAGTTTCCATTTCAAATTTTGATGGAAGAGAAACTTCTTCTTTAGTAATTTCCGATTTTTTGATTTTATATTCAAAATCTGATATAACTCCTTGATTTTTTAGTTCATCTAAATTTTCAATGAGTTGTGTTTTTTTATTATCATTTTGTTTGTTCAGATTTTCTTTTTTAAGTAATGTTTCTTTTGAGTAATGTTTCTTCAACATTTCAGAAAACTTACTTTCAACTTCATTTCTGGTTAGTAAATTTTCTGAGTACAAAGTTTTAATTTTTTCAACTTCAGTTTTATAACCAATTTTGGTTAGTTTTTCTTCGTTAGATTTTTTCCACAAACCAATTATTACTCCAAGAGCTATAAAAATTGTTGCATTTCCAAAAATTCCTCCACGACCTCCATAGTTCCAAAAATCATCATTATACACTTGTCTTATTTCGTATGGTAGATTATTGAAATTTATGTATTTGAAAAATATTACTAAAATAATTGTTGCGAGAACAATCAAAAATGTATTTAAAATTCTTTTTTTGGACTTCATTTTTTGGGAATATTACAGCTAACGTTTTGCCGCTTTGCGTAGTGGCGGATTTTTAGCACAATAGTTCAATCGAAGAACTGCACTTGAACCTACCACAAAACTGTCATACGAAGCACTGCACCCGCCATTACGCAAAACGGCTGTTACCGGCTGGTGTTCTTCTTTCAGATTTTGCGTTGTTGTCACTTAGTCGAAAAGGTTTTTTTGAACAGGAATTATTGTCTTAACTGTTGGTTTCTTATTCATTATTTTTTCAACTGTCTCAATGTAGTTTACCTTGGTTAGAATTGTTATGTCTTTTTGCTCTTTGATAAGGTCTCTATTCAAGTCAAACATTGGATTGTTTTCGTCTAATATTTGGTCATACATTACTGCACGGGGTATATTATAGTCTTTGGCAAAACCCATTGCTAAACGTGCTCCGCTGTCTAGTTTTTGACCAAACATCTTCCATCTTTCAGCTGAATTTTGAGCATAACTCGCTGCTAAAACTATTGTGTCGCAAAACAAAGCTTGTAATCTGTCTCGTTCTTTATAACGGCTACTTAATTCCATTTGACTTTTAAAATCATTCCCATATTCAGTTACAAGTAGTCCGCCTTCTTCTACTATTTGAAATGCCAATCCCTTGTTTCTTGCAGGCAAAATGCTGTTTAATGGACTTGGTAAGATTGCAACTGTTTTACCATTAGAATCCAAAGCCTGTTGGTGTGAAATACTGTCGCAACCAAATGCTAAACCACTTACTATTGTTGCTCCATTTTTAACAAATTGAGCAACTATTCTTCTCTCTCTTTCTTCTATATCGCCTTCTGGGTTCAATAGTCCTATGACGGAAATATTTTTGTTCTCTATACTTAACAAATCAATATCTCCTTTATAGAATAGAAATATTGGCTTTTCGCTTTCCTTGACAATACCTCTGTGCTGTGGGAAATTTTTGTCGCCTAACGCTACAAATCCATCACAGCAATTTTCAAATTTTGCAACAAGCTTATTTTCAAAATCTCTTTTTAATCTTTCAAATTCTTCAACATCTGTTTGTTCTCCTTTAATTGTCTTGTTAAGTAGGGTCACGATAGTATCTACACTTTCGTTACCCTTCAAATTTTTGACAATCCAAGCATTGCCAATTCCTTTGTAGGATTTAGCAGTAAGTATGTTTATTGAGTTCTCTGTATATTTCATTTTAAATTCGTTTCAAAGTTATTATTCCTTTAAAAAGGCAAATCATCATCATCATCGTTATTAATCACTTGTGGCCGAACAACTTGTTTGATTCCACCTTTGAATGTCTTTGCAACTGCGTAAAATATTACACTTTTTGCACCATTATCTAATAATGCTTGGATTGCGTCCTCGTCAATATTTACACCTTTGGTATAAATATCATCAATTAGTAGAATGTCTTTGCCTCGAACGTCACTTGAAATTTTACACGTGGCTTTTGTAATTCCTACGTAAGGCATATCTCCATCACCACCATAACCACTTCTATTCATATGGGTTGTCCTTGTATTGATATTTCGTATCATATAGCTTGTCCCATTTGCAAATCCACTAAGTTTGTCAACAACGCTTGAAATCACTCTTTTAAATAGTTTTTGATTGTCAGAGTAGTGACTTTCGGCTTTTGCTCTTGGTATTACACAAACAGTCAAGTTAGTATTGTGAAGACCTTTTATTTTGGGCAAATCTTCTTGAAGAACTTTAATCAGTTCATTTACTGCATTTTGTAGAGTTGTGACATTTGTATCACCGAATTGATTTTTTAAATGATTAATAAAATCAGGGTTTCCTTCGGTTCCGTATGTCGTGTAGTCATACCGATAATAAGCTTGTGTGTTCTTATTTAAAAATTCGTTTTGGGTTATTATAAATTTTTCCATACGTTATGATATTACAGGGTTTATAATTGTGATACCTGCACTCTTTGCATCTGCAATCTCTATTTCTTCATTCTCAAAAGCGATAACAATATTGGGCGGAACGCCCAATATTGAAAGTGCATTTTCAAATTTGTTTACTTTTCCATTGTTGTCGTCAAATTTTCTATAGAAAACATTGGTAAACTTATCGATAAGTCCAAAATGATTTAGTGTTTTTAATGCTCTGTCCTTGCGACAATTAGTAACTAAATATGTCTGATTAGATTTTGAATATTTAAAAAGCACTTCTACATTTTCATCTATAAGTGTCGTAATATTTAGAAATTCATCGTATAAACTCTCTTTTACTTGAATCACTTTTTCAAGTTCTTTGTCTGTCAAGTTCGGAAAGTTGGCTCTCAGCACACTTCGATTAAATCTGATTTCAGGATTGTAAACTAGATTGGTGTCTGTCTGCAATACAGAATCTACAGCTTTTTTGTAAGCTGAAAAATTTGCAAGATTGGTGTCAACTAAAGTGCCGTCCATATCGAAAAAGAGTATTTGGTCAGTAGTGATTTTAATTCCTTCTTGGCTTTCTGTCATTTTGTTTGTCTCCGTTATTTTGTTTGTGTCTGTCACCTACACTTGCCGGTAACTCTCAAATTTACGCAAGTTTTTAATACTACCAAATATTTTTTAATATTATTTTTGAAAATTTTTTAAAAAAGTAACAAAAATAATTTAGTCTAATTCAAATAATTATAAAATTTATTTTTGTACTATACAAAATACGCAACTCAAGTTTTATCTTGATTATCTAAATATTTGTTTTATTAAAAAAACTATACAAAATACGAATATATAAATACTTAGATTTTACAAAAAATTTTTTTGATTTTTTTATTGTTACAAAGATAAATAAAAGTTTTCATCAAGTCAAGAACATCCTAAAAATTTTTACTATCCCAATAATTTGCATCAAGATATTGAAAGCGATAATTTAGCTTAACTCCTTGTCATTGTCCCTTTTTAGTTTATTGGTGATTGAGTGATTGAGTGATTGAGTGATCGAGTGATCGAGTGATCGAGTGATGTAGTGATAGGTGATCAAGTGATTGGGTGATTATTTTGGTTTGTTGTTGGGTTGCCTTCTTTGTTTCTTTTTAGGCGATGCAAAAGAGAAAAGAAAAAAATTATACTTGCCCTAATTGGTTTAGCCAGCATGTTTTGTGGTCATTTTTCCAGTTGTTATTTTAAAAGCTAGCAAAATATTGATATTAATTGAGAATCATTTGAATAAAAATATTATTCACGGTAATATCCTAATTGTGTATAAATCCTAAAAGAAATGAGTCAAAAAAAATGTTACTTTGTACCTATCTTTTTAAAAATTTTTCCAATGAAATTTTCACATTTACATAATCATACCCAATTTTCTTTGTTAGATGGAGCCTCCAATATTGGTAAACTATTTAAAAAAGCTATTAAGGATGAAATGCCTGCCATGGCAATAACCGACCATGGTAATATGTTTGGTGTATTTAATTTCGTAGCAGAAGCTTGGAAAAATACTAAGGTGGTAGGTAAAGATGAAAATGGAAACGACATAAAAGAACCTGTGGTGAAACCTGTGGTTGGCTGTGAGTTTTATTTAGTGGCAGACCGTCATAAAACTCAGTTTAAAAGGGAAGAGGGAAGAGATAAAAGGTACCATCAGTTGTTTTTGGCAAAGGATGAAAAAGGTTATCAAAACCTTACTAAACTCTGCTCTTTAGGTTATATGGAAGGGCTTTACGGAAAATATCCAAGGATAGACAAGGAGCTTGTCCTACAATACCATGAGGGTTTAATAGCCACTACTTGTTGTATAGGTGCCGAAATCCCACAAGCTATTTTATACCATGGTGAAGAAGAAGCCGAAAGGCTGTTCAAGTGGTGGTTGGACCTTTTTGGTGAAGATTATTATGTAGAATTGCAAAGGCATGATATGCCCGAGCAAGAACAGGTGAATGCTGTGTTGCTAAAGTTTGCTCAGAAATATAATGTTCCCATCATTGCTTCTAATGACTCTCATTATGTAGATCAAGAAGATTATAATGCCCATGATATATTATTATGTATCAATACCGGAGAGAAGCAGTCCACACCTACCAATAAAGAGTTTGGCGACCCGGAAAGCTCTAAAGGAACGCGTTTCGCTTTCTGGAATGACCAGTTTTATTTTAAAAAATCGGATGAGATGCTTGCCTTGTTTTATGACTTGCCTCAAGCTATTGACAACACTCAAATGATAGTGGATAAAATTAAACCTTTGAACCTCAACCGAGATATCTTATTACCCCATTTTGATGTACCTGCCGAATTTAACGAAGATCAAGATGCTTATCTTATGCATCTAACCTGGCAGGGTGCTCATCAACGCTATCAAGAAATTACACCGGAGATAGAAGAGCGTATCAATTTCGAACTCTTTACCATCCGTACCATGGGCTTTGCAGGCTACTTCTTAATCGTATCCGATTTTATTAAAGCCGGAAGAGATATTGGTGTATTTATTGGTCCGGGACGGGGTTCTGCTGCGGGCTCCGTAGTGGCATATTGTATAGGCATTACCAATATTGACCCCATAAAATATAATTTACTTTTTGAGCGTTTCCTGAATCCTGACCGGAAATCTATGCCAGATATCGATACCGATTTTGATGATGAGGGCAGGCAAAAGGTAATTGATTATGTAGTGGAAAAATATGGTAAAAATCAAGTAGCTCATATTGTTACCTATGGTACTATGGCTGCTAAAATGAGTATTAAAGATGTTGCCCGAGTATTAGATTATCCACTTTCAGAATCTAATGCTTTAGCCAAGTTAGTGCCGGATAAACCGGGTACACAATTAGGTCGGGTATTACATGCACCTATAAAAGCAGAAGATGCTACTGATGGTCAAAAATCATTAGAGGAAAAAGAAGGCTATAATGTGGATGATATAGACAATATTTTGGCTATTCGGGAAATATATAATGGTGATAGTGAAGCTTCTGTAGTCTTGCATGAAGCCGAAAAGCTAGAAGGCTCGGTGCGAAACACCGGTATCCACGCTGCCGGTATTATCATTGCTCCAAGAGACCTGTCAGACTTGATTCCTGTGAGTACAGCCAAGGATGTAAACTTATTGATTACTCAATATGAAGGTAAGGTAATTGAGTCTGCAGGTGTAATAAAAATGGATTTCTTAGGGTTAAAAACCCTTTCCATTATTAGAGATGCTCTCCAATTGATAAAGATGAATCATGGTGTGAGTATAGACCCGGACAAAATTCCTTTGGACGATGAAAAAACCTATGAATTATATCAGAGAGGCGATACCAATGCTACTTTCCAATTTGAAAGTATTGGAATGCAGAAATATTTAAAAGAATTAGTGCCTAATAAGTTTGGCGACTTGATAGCCATGAATGCCCTATACCGTCCGGGACCTATCCAATACATCCCCAAATTTATTAAGAGAAAACATGGAGAGGAAGAGATTACCTATGACCTTCCAGAAATGGAGGAGTATCTGGCAGAGACTTATGGTATTACCGTATATCAGGAGCAGGTGATGCTTTTGTCTCAAAAGTTGGGGGGCTTCAGTAAAGGCGATGCCGATGTGTTGAGAAAGGCAATGGGTAAAAAAGATAAATTGACTTTGGATAAGATGAAAGGCAAATTTATGGATGGAGCCAAAGAGAAAGGGCATGATGGCAAAATATTGGAAAAAGTATGGACAGACTGGGAAGCTTTTGCTCAATATGCCTTTAATAAATCGCATTCTACCTGTTATGCTTTTGTGGCATTTCAAACGGCATATTTAAAGGCACATTATCCAAGTGAGTTTATGGCTGCTGTGATGAATAATGCCAATAATATTGAAAAGATTACCTTCTTCATGGAAGAGTGCAAACGGATGGGTTTGGAAGTGTTGGGTCCTGATATTAATGAATCTCTGAAAGGTTTTTCGGTAAATAAAAGCGGGATTATCCGTTTTGGATTGGGTGCTTTGAAAGGGGTAGGAGAGGCAGCAGTAGAAGATTTGATTAAAGAAAGAGATGGCAATGGTGTTTTTAAAGATATTTTCGACTTGGTGTCCAGGGTAAACCAAAGAACAGTCAATAAAAAGTCATTGGAAAGCCTGGCTTATGGTGGAGCTTTCGATTGTTTTGAAAATATGTATCGCTCTCAATATTTTGCTTTGGAAAGAGATGGGGAAACTTTTTTGGCAAAGATTATAAAGTTTGGACAGCAGGTGCAATTGGATGCTACCATGGCGACTAATAGTCTTTTTGGAGAAATTGGTATGCCCATTATTAAATATCCTGAAATTCCGAAAGTGCCGGAATGGCCACTGACAGAGCGTTTGACTTTTGAAAAAGATGTGATAGGCATTTATTTGAGTGGTCACCCTTTAGATAATTATAGATTTGAACAAAAGAATTATCCTTTTGTGGAAGTAGCAATGATAGACGAAATTAAAGGGATGCCTTTAAGAGTGATGGGCTATGTGAGTGAAGCAAAACACTTAAAAACCCAAAAAGGTGACAATTTTGGAAAGTTCAATTTAAACGACTTTAGTGGATTTCGAGAAATTGTGATGTTTGGTAATACCTATGTTGATTTTCATAATTTTATTATTGAAGGTCAAAAAATTGTTATCGAGGGAATATATCAGGAACATCCTTATCGCAAAGGCTTTTTTGAGTTTAAAATATTTGATGTTTACAACCTGAGCGATGTTCGTAGAAAACTAACCAGAGCACTCAAAATCAGAACATTTGCCGAGAATATTAATGACCGTTTAATTGTCATGCTAAAAGAGAATTTTCAAGAAAATTCCGGAGATTGTGCCTTAGAATTATTATTGCCTACAGAGCAAGGGGATTTAATATTGGATACAGACGGACATCCTTCCATCGTTTTAAGTGATGAGTTGGTTCGAGAATTGGAAGATTTTTCAACAGATAATTTATTGGAGTATAGGGTTATTGCCAATTGATAAAAATATATTGGCTAAATTCGCAATTGTATAATCAGTCCTTTCATGTTTGTAGATATTATCCTGCCTTTACATTTACCCAAGCCATTGACCTATGGTGTGCCTTTGCAATGGCAAGATAAAGTAGCGGTAGGCAAAAGGGTGGAAGTGAATTTAGGAAGACAGAAATTGTATTCCGGGATAATTTTAAAAATTCATAATGAACAACCGGAAGCCTATCAAGTAAAACCCATTCGGAGCATAATTGATGAAAAACCAATAGTTTTACCTATTCAGTTGGCATTTTGGCAATGGATAGCCGATTATTATCTCTGTAGCCTGGGTGATGTGATGCAGGCAGCCTTACCGGCCCACCTAAAATTAATGAGTGAAAGCCTATTGATTTGGACTGATTTTTTTGATGATGTGCCACAAGGTCTAAGTGATGATGCATTTATCGTTGCAGAGGCATTGTTGATTAGGAAAAAACTGACCATAGCCGAAGCACAACAATTGATATCAGGAAAAATATTAAGTGTTGCCATTAATGAAATACTAGAAACCGGTGCTGCCATTGTTTCAGAAATCTTGGAGGAGAAGTATAAAGCAAAAATGGAATCCTTTGTCTTCTTGCAAGAACTTTATCAAAAGGATGAAGCTTTAAAAGATTTGTTTGAAATTTTAGAGAAGAAACCAAAACAATTGGCTATTCTTATGAGCTTTTTGCATTTGAAAAGAGATAAAAAAGGAATGGCACTTAAAGAACTTACCAAAGCTTCCGGTGCTACTACAGCTCAAGTTCAAACCCTTGCTAAACAAGGCGTTTTTGAGATAAAATCCATTCAGGTGGATCGCTTAGAGGATTTGGGAAACAGCCAAAAGTTAAAAACCGAATTAAGTGCTATTCAATTAAAGGCTCAAAAGGAAATTGTAAAAGCTTGGGAAGAAAAAGATGTTTGTTTGCTTCAAGGGGTTACAGGTTCGGGTAAAACCCATATTTATATTGAACTTATCCAAACCGTAATTTCAAGTGGTAAGCAAGCATTATTTTTACTTCCGGAAATTGCCTTGACTACCCATATTCTTCAAAGATTGAAAGCTTATTTTGGTGAAGAGCTTGGTGTTTATCATTCTAAATATAGCAATAATGAAAGAATAGAAATATGGAAAAAAGTTTTTGAAAAAAAGTATAAAGTCGTTATTGGTGCCCGTTCTGCACTATGGCTGCCATTTCAAGATTTAGGTCTTATTATTGTAGATGAGGAACATGATACCTCTTATAAACAAAACGATCCGGCTCCCCGATTTTATGCAAGAGATGCCGCAATTTATTTGGCTAAGCAATATCAGGCTAAGGTTTTATTAGGTTCTGCTACACCTTCTATAGAATCATTGAACAATGTGCAGGCTCAAAAATATGCTTTTGTATCCTTGAAACAAAGACATTTGAATGTGGCTATGCCGGAGATAATTACAGTGAATGCTAAAAATACGCAAAGTGGTTTTTCACCGGTGCTTACAGTGGACTTATTGTCTGCTATTCAAGATACGGTGAAAGAAGGGAAGCAGGTTATTTTATTTCAAAATAAAAGAGGATATACTCCTTTTTTGCTTTGTGGCTCTTGTGGTTTTGTGCCACAATGTAAATATTGTGATGTTTCCCTTACTTACCACAAGGCAACCGATAAAATGCACTGTCATTATTGTGGTTTTAAAGCTGCTCCTATCAAACTTTGCCCTCAGTGTGGTAGTGCTTCTTTAATGGCCCGCTCTTTTGGAACAGAGAAGATAGAAGAAGATTTACAAAGAATTTTCCCACATTATAAAACTGCCCGCATGGATTGGGACAGCATGAGTACCCGCAATAAGCAACAGCTATTGATGAATGACTTTGCCAAGGGTAAGGTTTCAATTTTGGTGGGTACCCAAATGGTAGTGAAAGGTTTAGATTTTGAAAATGTTGGACTGGTGGGTATTTTAAGTGCAGATAGTCTGTTGGGTTTTCCCGATTTTCGGGTGAATGAAAGAGCGTTTCAAATGATGGAGCAGGTGAGTGGCCGGGCAGGCCGGGTGGATGGTAAAGGCAAAGTAATAGTGCAAACTCATAAACCACAGCATCCCATCATTCAGTTTGTACAGCAGCATGACTTCAAAAGTTTTTATCATTTTGAAATAGGTTTTAGGCAACAGTTTCTTTATCCCCCATTTTCAAAGTTGATAAAAATAACAGCAAAACATAAAGATCATTTAAAAGCATTTCACGCTTTGAATATATTGATGCAGCAGTTAGGAAGCCAGTTCCCGGAAATTATTTTGTTAGGGCCTTCAGAGGCTTTGGTGCCAAGAGTAAGGAGTTTGTATATTTTTGAAACTATGATTAAATTACCTTTAGATAATCATTTTAATTCAAAAGTAAAACAGCTTATTTCTAATTTGATTTTGACAATTCCTAAAGAAAAAGGGATGAGTGCGGTTCAGATTTTCGCAGATGTCGATCCATATTAGAAAAAAATATTTGTGCAGATTAAGGAAATGTTTCATCTTATCTATGAAATCAAAAACAATAATTATGAATTTTAAAATTGCAGTAGCATCTTTATGGGTAATAGGGATGGGTTTTACTAATACTATTTATGGTCAAAAAAACATTATCGTTAATGCTCAAATAAAGGAAGCTACCTTATACTTGAATAGTGCAGAACTCAACCATCAGACCCATGTAAATTTAAAAAAAGGATTGAACGAAGTCGTGGTTAATAATGTGGCTGATGTTTTGGATAATAACTCTATACGTGTGTCTGCCAATAAGCCTATTACCATTATGTCGGTTGGGTTTACCAATAGTTTTTATACAGATAATAATGACCATAATTCAACTGTGCAAAAAGCCGTAAAAGACAGTATTGATTGGGTGAATAAAGAAATCAATAGAAATGAAAATAAAATTTCAACGAATAGGCAGACCATACAAATGTTGGATAAGAATCAGTCAGTAGGAGGTGCTAATACCGGTGTGAACTTAACAGAATTGACACAGGTGGTGGATTATTATCAAAAGAAAAGATTAGAGTTGTCCAATTCACTTTTTGATTTAGAAATTAAACAAACTGATCTAAAAAATTATTTGGAACAATTGAAAAATAAGCTCAGTCTAAATGAACAGAAAAATGAAAAAATATCAAAAGGTAAAATCGTAATGCAATTAATGAGCAATACCGAACAGTCCGTTCAATTACAATTTACCTATATCACCAACTTGGCTCATTGGCAACCTTTTTATGAGCTAGAAGCTAAAGGTGTCAATCAACCAATTAATCTCATTTCAAAAGCTAAGATATTTCAAAAAACGGGATTAGATTGGACACAAATTAAAATGACTTTCTCGAGCACACAGCCAAATCCTAATAATGCAATACCCTATTTTAATCAATGGAGCCTTAGATTTACAAATCCGGTAGCGGTTTATGCTAATCCTGTTGATAAGAGACCTTATAAAGCTCCTTCTGTCAAATCCATGTCTTCCAGTGCTCAAGAGGTGGCAGGTGATGCTTTTGAAGATGCTTCAAACTCGGCAGCTAATTATACTCAGGTTACAGAGCAGAGCCTAAGCGTAAACTATGAACTAAAATTGCTCTACGATGTAAGGTCTAATAGTCAGCCACAATCAGTAGATCTTGCAGTTCAAGAGATGAAAGCCATTTACAATTATTACGCTGCTCCCAAATTGAACAAAGATGTTTATTTAGTAGCAGGGCTATTGGATTATGCACAATATAATTTATTAAGAGGAGAGGCCAATATTATTTTTGAGGGTAAATATGTGGGTAAAACCTTTATAGACCCATCTATCACTAAAGATACTTTCCAAATTCCTTTGGGAGTAGATAAAAATATCATTGTAAAAAGAACGATTGTTAATGAGAAATCAGGGAATAAGATTTTTTCAGGCAGCAGGCAGTCAGATTATAATTATAATATTTCCATTAGAAACAATAAAAATGCTACTGTACGTCTAATTTTGAAAGACCAATTTCCTTTATCGACAGATAAAGAAATAAAAGTAGAATTGACAAAAACAGACAAAGCCGCTGTAGATGATGATTTGGGCACCCTTACTTGGGACTTGGATATAAAAGCCAATAAGACCGAAAATGTTCAGTTTGGATATAAAGTAAGCTATCCTAAAGATAAATCTATTCAAAATTTATAGATTTTCACTTAAAGAAATTTTTATCTTTGCCGTTCATTTTTTAAAATAATTTATAGTGTTTACTCCTATTGCTCGTTTTGCTTTATTAATACTTTGTTTAGTCTTAGGTATCATTTCTTATGTGTTTAACTGGACTTTTATTTTAATAATAATTGCTGTTTTCTCTTTGTCTTTGTTATGGGGATATTTCAATACCGGAACTGTCTATCTGGCTTTAAACCTATTGAGAAAAGGTAAGTTGGATGAAGCTGAAGAAGTATTGAAATTTACCAAGAAACCAGAAAAACTAAGTAAAGGGAAAAGGGCTTACTACAATTTTATTTTGGCTTTCTGTGCTAGAGAAAGAGACGAGTTTGCTAGTGCAAAGGAGAAATTTATCAAAGCTTTAGATGATGGTTTGAAATCTGAAAATGAAAAAGCTATTGCCTTGTTGGCATTAGCTGATATTTCATTAATAGATGGGAAAAAAGAGGCGGCAGAAAACTATATGAGTAAAATTAAAGGCTTAAAAGTAAAAGAAAGTTTGATGCCTCAAATACGTCAAATGCAAACTTATTTATCTAGAAAAAATGAAAAATAATTATTATCTTTGAGGATTAGTATTTTAAAATAATTGAAAAATATGGCAACAGAAACATTTGCAGAAAAGATTGCAAAAGCACAAGATTTTTTACCTATCAATGGAACAGATTATATTGAGTTTTATTGTGGTAATGCAAAGCAAGCTGCTCATTTTTATAAAACAGCTTTCGGCTTTCAATCGGTAGCCTATGCGGGTCCGGAAACAGGGGTGAGAGATAGAGCTTCTTATGTATTACAACAAGGGAAAATCCGTTTGGTATTGACCACCGCAATGAAGTCAGACCATCCGATTTCCGAGCACGTAAAAAAACATGGTGATGGTGTAAAAGTATTAGCATTATGGGTGGATGACGCTTACAGTGCTTTTGAAGAAACCACAAAACGTGGCGGTAAGCCTTATTTAGAGCCAATGACCATTTCCGATGAACATGGTGAAGTGCGTATGTCTGGTATTTATACCTATGGCGAAACCATTCACATGTTTGTGGAAAGAAAAAATTATAAAGGCGTTTTTATGCCGGGTTACGAGAAATGGGAAAGCGACTATAACCCCTCTGATACCGGATTGTTATATGTAGATCATTGCGTAGGTAATGTTGGCTGGAATAGAATGCTACCTACCGTGAAATGGTATGAAGAAGTAATGGGGTTTGTGAATATTCTTTCATTTGATGATAAACAAATCAATACAGAATATTCTGCCTTGATGAGCAAAGTGATGAGTAATGGAAATGGTTATGCTAAATTTCCAATAAATGAACCTGCTGAAGGTAAAAAGAAATCTCAGATTGAAGAATATTTAGAATTTTATGAAGGAGAAGGGGTACAGCATATTGCCGTTGCCACAAAAAACATTATTAAAACTGTAACAGATTTAAAATCAAGAGGTGTCGAATTTCTTTCTGCCCCACCTGAAGCTTATTATGAAATGTTACCGGAAAGAGTTGGAGAGATTGATGAAGAAATTAAAGCTCTCCAAGATTTGGGTATTTTGGTGGATAGGGATGAAGAAGGTTATTTATTACAAATCTTTACCAAACCTGTTGAAGACCGACCTACCTTGTTTTTTGAAATCATTGAAAGGCATGGTGCTCAAAGTTTTGGAGCAGGTAACTTTAAGGCTTTGTTTGAAAGTATTGAAAGAGAGCAAGCTAAGAGAGGAAATTTATAATGGATTGCATAAGTTATACTGTGTCCCCGATAAATTTATCGGGGACATTTTTTTTGATAGAATGCTTGTGAAAAGTCAGTGCTATTATTATCCTCCCTCCAAACTTACCACAAATGTACTGCCTACTCCGTATTCGCTTTTTACAGAAATGCTGCCGCCTTGAGCTTCTATGAATTCTTTGCTGATACTTAATCCCAAACCTGTGCCATCTTTTTGAGTGCCGGGTACACGGTAATAACGGTCAAAAATTTTGTCGATGTATTCGGGTAGAATGCCTTGCCCTTGGTCAGTTACAGAGATTTCTATTTTGTTGTTTAAAGCTTCTTCTATCTTTATTTTAATGGTCGAATTTTCGTCGGCATAACGAATTGCATTGGATAATAAATTGGTAATTACCCAAGCCGTTTTTTCTTTGTCAGCTAAAATAGTGATGTCATTGGGAGACAAAATTTCAATCTGAATACTTTTTTGCTCAGCAGCTGATTTCACAGTGTTTACTGCATATTCAATGACTTCATTTACGGATGTTCGCATTTTGTTTAATTGAATGCTACCACTTTCTACTTGTGTCATGTTGAGCAATTCGCTAGTAATTTTCAATAACCTTTGGGTGTCATCTTTAATGTTTTCAACCAAACCTATTTGCTCTGTGTTTAAGTCTCCAATTTGTTTATTTTCCAAAAGTTGTAAACTCATTTTTATAGATGAAATAGGTGTTTTTAATTCGTGAGAAACTGTGCCAATAAAATTGTTTTTAGCAAAATCTAATTCTTTATAAGAAGTGATGTTTTTGAGCAGGATTACATTGCCGATATTTTTCTCTTCCTTTTCACCTGTTGGAATAATTTTTATAGGAATAAATTCTTTTTCAAAATAGCTTTCTTTTTGATCTGCATATATCTTGATAGGTTCTGGTTTGGCGTTTAATATTAATTCACTAGCTAAAGTTCTGATTAAATCATTATTCTTAGCTACTTCCTGAATTTGATTTCCAATTACTGCTTCTTTTTTAAGGTTAGAGATGGACAAGGCAGTATCATTCATAAATAGTATTTTACCGATTTCATCAAGCCCAATTACTGCTTCACTCATATTATTAATCAGAGTTTCTATCCTTTTCTTTGCCATCATCAATCGCTCCAAATCGCTACTGCTATATTCTTCTAATTTTTTAGCCATGGTGTTAAAAGAAGCCGCTAATTCACCAAATTCATTATGACTTTCAAAATGTACTCTTTTTGAATAATTTTTAGCTGCAATTTCTTTGATACTTTCCGTTAATTCTTTAATTGGATTGGCAATATTTGAAGGCATATTGACCAATAAAGTAAAGGCAATTAAGAAACAAATGGTGCCAACCACAGCTATCCAAATGATAGCCTCATCGGATGTTTGTGCAGCAACATTACTTTTTCGTTGTAAGGCCTGCATATTCAGCAACATAATATCAGTAATGTCTTTATGTATGATTTTAATTTGTGTACTGTCCGAAGGGTTTGTTTTTAGCAATTCAAAATCCTGTTTCACTTTGATGGCTAGCTCTTTTTCTCCAATTTCGGTGATGGTATTGTTTTCTTTTGACAGATTTTCTTGAAATAATTTTTGTGCTTTTTCTGAAGAAATATCATCATTCAAAGCCATCAACATTTGACGACAATACACAATACTGTTGTAGTTGTTTGTCAAAATGTTTTTAGAATTGTTGGAAAGTTTAGTAATATATATAGAGCTAAGGACTGTAAGCAAAGTAATCATGGCAAACAGCAAACCGACACCTAAGGTTAATTTTGTTTTTATTTTCATTTTGATATTTTTTCTGTTGGGACACGCCGTTTTTTGTAGGAACGTGCCGTAGGAACACGCCTCAAGGCGTGTTCCTACATGGTGGGAACGTGCCTCGAGGCACGTTCCTACGGTGATAAAATTACTAAATCAATATTTTTATTTCTCAAATTATTTAATAGAATTTTAAATATATCGGTAGCTAAAATAATCTTCCAGAGACTAAGATGAGGTTTGCCGATACACACGGTTGTAATGTTTTTTTGTTCACTTTGTTCTATAATTGTTTTTGATATCGATGGACTTTCAATTTTGATGATTTCTGCCCCAATTCAGTGGCTAATTTAAAATTATTTATTAAATGTCTTTGCTTATCCAATGCAATTTTATCTGCACTCTCTTTGGGGGTTTGTACATACAGCACGAGCCATCGAGCATTGTAATAACTAGCCAGTCGGGCTGTTTTTCTAATTACATTTTTTGCTGTTTTCTCATTGCTGCTTATGCATGCTAAAAATTTTTCTCTTTTTACCGGATTTTGAAAGGTGATTTCTGTTTCTACCTTCCTAACTACTTGTGAGGCAACTTCTTTCAAAGCTAACTCTCTTAGCTGAAGAATATGTTCAGATTTAAAAAAATTTTGGAGTGCAGTTTGTATTTTTTCAGCTTGATAAATTTTACCTTCTTTCAGTCGGGTAATTAATTCGTCAGAAGTCAAATCGATGTTTACCACCTCATCTGCCTGAGAAAGCACACTGACCGGAATTCTTTCTTTTACCTCTATCCCTGTAATTTGTTTTACTTCTTCATTTAAGCTTTCGATATGTTGGATATTTACAGCACTTATCACATTAATACTTGCATCTAAAATCTGCATTACATCTTGCCAACGCTTTTCATTTTCACTGCCTTCAATATTGGTATGTGCTAACTCATCTATAATCACCACTTCCGGACGAAGTGAAATTACTGCCTGCACATCTAACTCTTCTAACTCCTTACCTTTATAAAAAAGTTTTCTTCTAGGAATGATTGGAAGTCCTTCTAGCAAGGCATGCGTTTCGGCTCTGTTATGTGTTTCGATAAAGCCAATTTTTACATCAATACCATTTCGTAACAAAGAGTGTGCTTCCTGAAGCATTCGAAAGGTTTTACCCACACCGGCACTCATACCTATGTAGATTTTAAACTTTCCTCGTCTTGATTTTTTGATAAGATGAAGAAATTCTTCAGCCGATTTTCTTTGCTCTTCCATTGTTTTATTTTTTTTGGAAAGAAGTGAGAAGTAAGAAGTGAGAAGTAAGAAGTTAGAGGTAAGATGTCAATACTTTTTACTTTTCACATCTCACTTTTTACATTTTATCACTATTTTTCTTTGTACATTTATTCATAAATCCTTTTCCAATGAAACCGCATAAAAACTTAAAAGCTTGGAGTGATGCCATTTTATTAGTAAAAGATGTGTATGCTATCACCAAAAAATTCCCAAAAGAGGAAATATTTGGAGTTACTTCACAAATGAGAAGAGCTTCATTATCTATTCCTTTAAATATTGCCGAAGGAGCAGCTCGAACTTCTACAAAAGAATTTGTAAGATTTCTTGATATTGCAATTGGTTCTATTGCTGAACTTGATACTTTATTTATTATTTCCATTGAATTAAATTTATTAACTAAGGATGAATTTGATTTACATAACTCTAAACTTGATATTATTGGAAAATTGATTTATGGTTTGAAAAAGAAACTTTTAGAACGGTAAGAAGTTTTTTTTGTAAGAGGTGAGAGGTAAGAAGTAAGAGGTAAGAAGTTTTTACATCTCACTACTCACATCTTACTTTTTACTAATTTTCAAAACGAAATCGCCAATGCCGTTGTAATAAAAACATTATTATTTTTCGGCTGTCCGTTCATTGTAAATATTTTATCTTTACTGTTCAATCCTCTTGCCTCGATTCGCCATATAATATTTTCACGAATGAGGTAATCGTAATTAATAGAATATCCAAAAGTTTGAAAGCCATTAGGCGTACCAGGGTTAATAATTACTCCGTTTTTATCTTTGTAGTATTCAACTCTTGCGGCAATATTATGTTTTTCGTTAGGTCTGAATTTCATTACCACAGCCGGAGTGTACCAAACATGATAGCTGCTGCTTCCTTTGCTTTTTTGTTCTGCTCCAATATCAAATCCAACAGTTAAACCAACTTTTTCATGCAATTGGAAAATACCATAAAAATTATGAAAATATCGCATTTGTTTTGTACTGTCTGGTTTATCGCTTCCAATAAATGAACTGCTGTTCAGTGTGATTTTAGCATTCGGTTTATACACTACTTGATGACCAAAAGCAGGTGAGTTATTGCCATCTGTTCGGTAAATCCTCTGCCATCCATTCATTAAAACCCCACTTACCAACCATTTGCCGTTGTCGGTCATATAAGTAATTTTTGCACCAGTATTAAAGTAGGGAGAATTTTCTGCATACATTCCTCTGGTTACTGTCCAATTATCTTTTCCGACAGCACTTTCAAAACCAAGGCTAATTCTTTTTTTGAGGTGCTAAATAATTTTGTTGTATCTTTTCCTGATGGGACAAAAGAAGAAACAAAGTACTCAAGATGTACTATTTGAGCTATCACGGATGATGGTTCCACGAGATTTATTAGGCTTCTTCAACATAGTAGAAGTAAAGGAATTAAACAATGAATGGCATATTGAGCTATGGGAAAAAGAAGAACACATTCCTGAGAAGCTAAGTGGATTTTCTGATGTGGTATTAGATGGATTTTGCAATCCACTAACTATTCTTAGTCATGGTTTTTCTACCAAGCCGGTGTATCTGGTACTAAAACGACGTCGCTGGAAACGCTCCGGTAGCAATGATCATTTCAGCAACCAGTACGTTATTACCGACGATTCTGCCAAGTTAACCCCTGATATGGCGGGCTTTTTAAAAATATAGAGTAGAGTAACACCCTGTAAACATCAGTTGTGTAGCCTATATGTTCGGGTTAAAGCCCAAAACGATGCACTATTGGTACAAAGAAGTATTGAGTGATTACCGAAAAGATATAGCCGAAGGCAACTGGGGCAACAAAAAAATAGTGGTAGTGGATAAAGATACAGGCGAAGTAAAAAAGGAGAAATCCGTACCCATAGCCAAAGCAGAAAACTTTGGGGAGAAGATGACCATTGACGAAAAACAGATAGGTAAAAAGATGTACACTATAATGACCAATAGCCAAACGGGTAAAATAGCACTAATGGCTCAAACCATGAAACCCGAAGAACTTCGGCAGGCGATGGAAAACTATCTTCCCGAAGTGCTGAATAAAGTAAAATCAGTAAGCTGTGATATGAGTCCTTCCTATAAAAAATTCTGCAAAGATATGTTTCCAAACACCCAATTAGTGATTGACAAATTCCATGTGGTTAAACACTTGATGGATGCATTACAACAGGTTCGCAAACAACTCAAAATAAAATGTCTCAACGATGAAAAAACAATTGTCCATTCAGGCACTACTGAGCAAAAAAGACAATGGAGCGATATAGAACTATTAGAGAGAAGTCGCTATGTTCTTTTCAAAATGCAATCTGAATGGGAGGAAGATGAAACTGAGATGATGGAATACCTGTTTGTCCAATTCCCTGATTTGCAAACTGCTTACAACCTTACCCAAAAACTAAGACTGTGGTATAACGGGAAAAACATTGGAAAATCTATCGACCTGTTAGAACAGAAATTATACAATTGGTGCGATGACGTAAGCCAATCAAAAATAGGTGCATTCAGAGCCGTTCGGAAGATGATAGAAAAACATCAGGACGACATTATTAATTATTTTAAGGAAGGACAAACCAATGCAAAAGCCGAAAACATAAACGGCAAAATACAACGTATTTTGGCAAACAATTTTGGAATCAAAGACAGAGACTTTTTCTTATAT
The DNA here is from genome assembly GCA_035444785.1 of Edaphocola sp. GTDB lineage: Bacteria > Bacteroidota > Bacteroidia > Chitinophagales > Chitinophagaceae > Edaphocola. The sequence goes on from DAOMPL010000047.1 coordinate 21,642, forward strand.
AGGGTCAGCGGATATTTTGCATAGCACCTCAAAAAAAGAATTAGCCCATTTTCTACTTCTTGTTTTAAATCTCTATTGGTTGCAGCAATGATGCGTACATTTACTTTAGTAGGCTTGTTATCTCCCACTTTTAAAAATTCACCATTTTCTAAAACTCTCAATAATTTAGCCTGTAAATCTAATGGCATTTCGCCCATTTCATCTAAAAAAAACGTTCCATTATTGGCTTCTTCAAATATCCCTTTAGTATCTTTTATCGCCCCTGTGAACGCTCCTGCTTTATGTCCGAAAAGCTCATTTTCTAAAAGCTCTTTACTAAAGGCAGAACAGTTTACTGCAATAAAATTTTGCTTACTTCTTTTGCTTGCATTGTGTATGGCTTGGGCAAAAACTTCTTTGCCAGTGCCGGTTTCTCCGGTTAGTAAAACAGTGGTATCTGTTTGTGCTACTTTTTTGGATAAGTCAATAGCTTTTTGAATAGATTTTGAGCTTCCGATTATTTTGTCAAATGAATGCTTCTCACCTAATTGTTTTTCTAAAAGCTTTACTCTTTTCGCCAAAGTAACTTTCTCTATAGCACGATTGAGTAGAGGAATGATTTTATTGTTATCATCTCCTTTGGTGATGTAATCAAATGCTCCATTTTTTATAGCTTGCACACCATCGGGGATATTGCCATAAGCTGTTAGCAATATTATTTCAACTGTTGGAAATTTTTCTTTAATAATTTTAGTAGCATTTACGCCATTTCCATCTGGAAGTTTTACATCACAAAGCACCACATCAATGTCTTGTTGTTCCAGCTTTTTGATACCTGATTTTATATCGCCAGCTTGTAACACTTCAAAACCTTCTAAAGAAATAATTCTTGTCAGTAGGTTTCTTAGCTTTTCTTCGTCGTCTATGATTAGTATTGTATTCAAAATAGAATAGATATTATTCAACAAATGTAAAAGTTAATATTGACAATATTTTGAACCTAGAAAAAAAGACAAGATGTTCGCATTTACATTTTGAGTGTTTTTTGTCTGTAATCATCTTCAAATAGAGCTTTCATCATTTTACCTGAGTTTGATTTTTTTTCTGATTTTTCGTCTTTGGGTAGGGGTGTCGCAAATTTGGAAAAAATATCATTGTTTTCAATGGTCTTTGAATGGAATCCAATATCAGCGGAGTATCAAAAAATACCCATAAAAAACTTATCGACATAACCGTTAAACAAAGAATGATATAATAGGGATTCCGGAAAGATAGGGTAGATGTTTTAGTTCATGCCTTGAAAATCTACAATTTTGTATTGCATTCAACAAATATCAATAAAATTCTTATTCCTAAAATCAAAAAAGCATTAGGTTTATTACATTATTTATACCAATTCCAATAAATAAATAGTCCAATATTTGGAGTTAGATTTTTTTT
>DAOMPL010000048.1:0-22862 GCA_035444785.1 Edaphocola sp.
CTCGTTCGGTTTCAATAAGTTTTCTGTCTTTGAGTTTTCTCAAGTGTTGTGAAACTGCTGAAATTGTCATACCGAGAATGTCGCTTATATCACAAACACAAAGTCGTTTTTCTTCATAGAGCAGAAATAGAATTTTCAGTCTTACGTTGTTTCCTGCCAATTCAAGTCCGTTCGATAAATAGTCAAACGAGCCGTTGAGTTCTGAAACTCGGTCTTTACAGCGGTTTATTTGTTTAATGTCCGCTTGTTGTCTTATACAAGAATTGTTGTCCATAGCACAAAGGTAGTCAATTTGTTTATTTAAGCAACTGCTAAGATATAAAATGTCAAAAAGAACCCGATTTTGTCTGACGGGTTGTGTCGTCATAGCCTTGCCACTAACGGCTACGGCTTTGAGAAGTTGCGGCCGGTAGTTCCAAAGCTAATAAAACAAGATGGATTTTCAATCACCTGAGTACTCTCTGAAAGCGCACAAAACCAGCAATTTTTTAAAGCCGAGGTTAGGTGCTGCCCTTCTTTTCTGTCTTGATGTTGTCTGTCCATTTTACTCCTGCTTGGTGCGTTGGCTTGGTGGCTCTTTTGCAAAACTTGGCTTTGGCCTTTGCCTGTGCGGTTTTGCAAATGTGCCACCAAATGCGTTGGCTAAATATTAATGAACTGTTGTTTGAATTTTACAACACATACTGTACAAGATAGTTTAAAATATCAAATGCGTAAACAATTCTTTCTGCTCATTCAGATGCTGATAATTTATTTTTTTAGTTTTCATTTTTTGTTCCATACTATCTAAATCAGAACTGTATTTTAGTTCTACGCCAACAACAGCCGGACCTTCTTCGCGGTTGTTCTTTTTAGTGAACTGGAAATAAGTAATGTCATCATTTTCTCCTAAGACATCATTTACAAATTCTTTTAATGCTCCTGGTCGTTGTGGAAAGTTGATGATGAAATAATGCTTCAATCCTTCAAACATCAAGGATCGCTCTTTTATTTCTTCCATTCTTGTAATGTCATTGTTGCTGCCACTAACAATGCACACCACATTTTTACCTTTGATTTGGTCTTTATACGAATCCAAGGCTGCAATACTCAATGCACCAGCTGGTTCTACAACAATGGCTTCTTCGTTATATAATTGTAAAATTGTTGTGCAAACTTTCCCTTCAGGGACTAAGACGATGTCATCTAACGAATGTTGGCAGATTTCAAATGTTTTGTCGCCCACCCGTTTTACGGCAGCTCCATCTACAAATTTATCAATGTTCGTCAATGCAGTATTTTTACCGTTTTCCAACGATGTTTTCATAGAGGCTGCTCCTTGTGGTTCTATACCGATAAGGTTAGTTTCAGGACTCAATTGTTTAAAAACCGAAACGACCCCTGCTGCCAAACCGCCACCTCCAATTGGGAAGAATAAAAAATCAATTTTACATTTGCTGTCTTCCACAATTTCCAATCCTACAGTTCCTTGTCCGGAAATAACCAATTCATCATCAAACGGATGAACGAAAACTGCCTTATTCTTCTGGCTGAAAAGAAGGGCTTCGTTGTAGGCATCGTCAAAAGTATCACCTTTCAACACAACCTCTACATTTTCTTTTCCAAAGAGTTTTACCTGCTTTATTTTTTGTGCAGGCGTGGTAATAGGCATATAAATAACGGCTTTTATGTTCAGTTTTCTACACGCAAAAGCCACTCCTTGAGCGTGATTACCCGCACTTGCACATACAACGCCTAGTTTTATATCATTTTCGGAAAGCGAACTTATTTTATGATACGCTCCACGCAATTTGTAGGATCGTACAGGTTGTAAATCTTCCCGTTTCAAATAAACCTGAGCAGCAAATCGCTCGCTCAGGTTTTCGTTTTTCACAAGAGGCGTATGCACAGCCACACCTTTCAGGTTTTCGGCTGCCTCTTGTATTTTTGCTAAATGTATCATTTGGTTTGAGGTCTTAATTTTCGAACTTGCATTCCAGTTTGCCACAACTCACTTTGTTGTATTTCTTTGAGTTCTGCGTTGAGTTTTTCTCTGTAATCTGGCTTGCTGTTGGCTTCGATAACGATGGCTGCTTCTTTACCTGAAAGCACGTCATCATACAGTTCATTAAAAACAGGAGTGGTAGCTTCTCTAAATTTACCTTTCCAATCCAATGCTCCTCGTTGTGCAGTGGTACTGCAATTGGCAAACATCCAATCCATTCCGTTTTCGGCTACCAAAGGCATTAAACTTTGGGTCAATTCTTCTACGGTTTCGTTAAACGCTTCACTTGGCGAATGTCCTCGCTGACGAAGCACATTATATTGAGCCTCAAAAACACCTGCGATAGCTCCCATCAAAACGCCTCGTTCGCCAGTCAAATCGCTGTATACTTCTTTTTGAAATGTGGTTTCAAACAAATAACCAGAACCGATAGCGATGCCTAATGCCAATGCTTTTTCTTCAGCTTTTCCGGTTGCATTTTGAAAAACGGCATAACTGGAATTTAAACCTTGCCCTTTTAAAAATAATGTTCTTAACGAAGTTCCCGAACCTTTGGGAGCCACCAAAAACACATCTACATCTTTAGGTGGCACGATACCTGTTTTTTCATGAAAAGTAACGCCAAAACCATGTGAAAAATACAGGGCTTTTCCTGTTGTCAAATTTTTTTTCATCGTTTCCCATGCTTGTATTTGCCCTGCATCTGATAATAAATTCATGAGTAAAGTGCCTTTTTCGCAAGCGGTTTCCACTTCGAAAAGAGTTTCATTTTCTACCCAACCATCAGCAAGTGCTTTGTCCCAACTCTTTGTCCCTTTTCGTTGTCCTACAATTACTTTTACGCCATTATCTTTCAAATTTAAGGCTTGTCCCGGACCTTGCACGCCGTATCCAATGACTGCAACAGTTTCGTTTTTTAATATTTCTCTTGCTTTCTCTAATGAAAACTCTTCTCGTGTTACGACATTTTCCATTACGCCGCCAAAATTTAATTGTGCCATTTTATATTGTATTATTTTTTTTAATTGATTTCTAATTCTTTTAAATAAGTGCTTAATTCTTTCATTGGTTTGGTAACTGCTACTCTTCCTGAGCGGGCAAATTCCAGAATACCAAAGGGTTTCAATTTCTCAAATAAAACCTGTGTTTCTGCTTTATGCCCTGTTTTTTCAATGACGATAAAATCGGGATCTACGGTGAGAACTTTTGCACTATTTTCTCTAACCACTTGCTCTACATTATTGGATTTAAGTTCTGTTGTTTTGATTTTATATAGCGCAATTTCCTGATGTACTACTTCATTATCTTCGTGTACAAAGGCTTTCAGAACATCAATTAATTTGTCGATTTGCCCAACAACTTTATTTATTTGTTCTCTGTTTGTTCTCAAAACGATAGTGTAACGGTGCACATTTTTAACCTCTGTTTCAGAAGCGGTGATGCTGTCAATATTCAAATGTCGTCTTGTAAATATGATGGTGATGCGGTTGAGCATTCCAATTGTATTTTCCGTAAATATGGATACGGTAAATGTTTTGTTCATTGTTCCCATTTTATCCGTTTTATAATTATTGTAATCTTATTTCAGCTACCGAAGCACCTGTTGGCACCATCGGAAAAACATTATCTTCTCTGGCAACTTTCACTTCCAACAGGTACGCATTTTCTGTGTTTAAAAGTTGGTCTAACGCATTGTTCAAGTCCTCCTGTCTTTCAACTTTTTGACCTTTGATGTTGTAAGAGGCTGCCAAAGCCGTGAAATCAGGACTTTGAATGTCGGTAAACGAATATCTTTTTTCAAAGAACATTTGTTGCCATTGCCGCACCATTCCCAAATAACCATTGTTTAAGATGATGATTTTCACGCCGATATTATTCTGCATCATGGTTCCCAATTCCTGCAAGGTCATTTGAAAACCACCATCTCCAATGATAGCTACGACTTGTTTTTCCGGATTTGCCATTTTTGCTCCAATAGCGGCTGGAAGTGCAAAACCCATCGTTCCCAATCCGCCAGATGTAACATTACTTTTGGTTTGATTATACTGATAGAACTGTGCCGCCATCATTTGGTGCTGTCCCACATCGGTTACAACGATTGCATTGCCCTTGGTTTTTTGAGAAAGTAAATCAATCACCAAATCCATTCTCAGTTCATCTGAAAATTCCTTTTCTCTATTTTCTGAAAGTACCTGTAATTCCTTTTGCTTCGCTTGATGAAATTCATCCAACCAATTTTGATGAGTTTGTTTTTCTACCAAATCTGCTAAAACGGTTAGTGCTTCTTTGGCATCGGCTACAACAGGAGCATCGGCTTTTATGATTTTATTGATTTCGGCAGTGTCTATATCAACATGAACCACTTTTGCTTGTGTTGCATACCGGGAAACATCACCTGTAACACGGTCGTCAAAACGCATTCCCACGGCAAGCAACACATCGCACTCATTGGTTTTTACATTGGGTGCATAATTGCCATGCATGCCTACCATTCCAACAAATAAAGGGTGATGACTTGGAAAAGCTCCTAATCCCAAAAGCGTAGAAGCCACCGGAATACCCGTTTTTTCGGCAAAAGCCAATAATTCTTCTTCTGCATTGGAAAGCATAATTCCTTGTCCGACAATCATCAAAGGTTTTTTTGCCTCATTCAAAAACTTGGTTGCTGCTTGCACTTGATCTACATTCAATTTTGGCTTAGGTTGGTAGCTTCTCACCGATGTACACTTTTCGTAAGAGAAATCCAGTTTTTCAAACTGGGCATCTTTGGTAATATCCACCAAAACCGGCCCCGGACGACCAGACGAGGCGATGTAAAATGCTTTGGCTAAAGTGGGTGCTATATCTGCTGCTTTGGTTACCTGACAATTCCATTTGGTTACCGGCATCGAAATTCCCATGACATCGGTTTCCTGAAAAGCATCAGTTCCCAAGAGATGAGAAGCCACCTGTCCGGTGATGCAAACCAAGGGCGTAGAATCAATCAGGGCATCGGCTAAACCTGTAATTAAATTGGTGGCTCCCGGACCCGAAGTAGCAAATACAACCCCTGTTTTTCCTGAAGTTCTAGCATATCCTTGAGCTGCATGTATAGCACCTTGCTCGTGTCTTGTCAAGATATGATTTACTTCTTCAAGATGATGAAACAAGGCATCATAAATTGGCATGATAGCACCGCCTGGATAACCAAATATCGTTTTTACACCTTCGGCTTTCAGGCTTTGTATCACCGCTTCTGCACCTGTTATTTTTAATTCCGTTGTTTTCATTTTTTAATTATTTATCGGTTACACACCCCAATGAAGCACTCGAAACGCATTGTGCATATTTGTACAAAACCCCTTTACTTGCTTTCAATGGAGGTTGTTTCCATGCTGCTTTTCGTTTTTCCAATTCCTGTTCAGATACTTTTAAATTGATCGTATTATTTTTTGTGTCAATCGCAATCAAATCTCCATCATTTACCAAGGCAATTGTTCCACCTACAAAAGCTTCCGGAGTGATGTGTCCTACCACAAAACCATGCGTTCCACCCGAAAATCTACCGTCGGTAATTAAAGCCACTGAATTTCCCAATCCTGCACCCATAATTGCTGAAGTTGGTTTGAGCATTTCAGGCATTCCCGGTCCGCCTCTTGGTCCGCAATAACGGATTACTACCACATTCCCGGGTTTTACTTCTCCGTTTCGCACACCATCAATCACTGCATATTCATCGTCAAATACTTTGGCTGTTCCTTCAAAATAATCGCCCTCTTTGCCACTTATTTTAGCTACACTTCCCTCGGTAGCTAAATTTCCGTAGAGCATTTGCAGATGTCCATTTGCTTTCACTGGATTTTCCAATGGAAGAAATACTTTCTGACCTTCGGTTAAATCTTCCACAGCTTCCAAATTTTCAACAATTGTTTTTCCTGTAACAGTTAAACAATCTCTATGTAATAAATTGTGTTTCAATAAATATTTCATTACTGCTGGAACACCACCTGCTTCGTGCAAATCTTCCATGAGGTATTTTCCACTTGGTTTTAAATCTGCCAACACTGGAACACGGTTACTTACCTTTTGGAAATCATTCAAAGTCAATTCCAAATCCACCGAATGTGCCATTGCTATCAGGTGCATTACGGCATTGGTAGAGCCGCCCAAAACCGTTACCATGGTCATGGCATTTTCAAAGGCTTTTCGGGTCATGATGTCTTTGGGCTTAATGTCTTTTTCCAACAACACTTTGATGGCTTTTCCTGTATCAAAACATTCCATTTTTTTATTGCTGCTCAACGCAGGATTGGATGAACTGTAAGGTAAACTCATTCCCAAAGCTTCAATAGCCGAAGCCATCGTATTTGCTGTGTACATACCGCCACAAGCACCCGCGCCAGGACAAGCGTTTTTGATTATACCTTTGTAATCTTCATCGGAAATGGTGTTACTGAATTTTTTACCTAAAGCTTCAAAAGCTGAAACGATGTTGAGCGATTCTCCTTTCCATTTTCCAGAATGGATCGTTCCGCCATAAACCATGATTGCAGGACGATTTAATCTTCCCATGGCGATGATAGAACCAGGCATATTTTTATCGCAACCTACTACCGCCAATACAGCATCGTACCATTGGGCACTCACCACCGTTTCTATGGAATCGGCGATCACATCTCTGGAAACCAAAGAAAAACGCATACCGTCAGTTCCGTTTGATATACCGTCACTCACACCAATGGTATTAAATATCAATCCTACTAAATCCTCTTGTTGCACACCAGCTTTTACTTCTTTAGCCAAATCGTTGAGGTGCATGTTGCAGGGATTTCCTTCGTAACCCATACTCACAATTCCCACTTGTGCTTTTTGCAAATCGTCTTCGGTTAAACCTATTCCATAAAGCATGGCTTGTGCTGCAGGTTGGGTTTCATCTTGTGTGATGGTTCTACTGTATTTGTTGAGTGTTTTCATTAGTTTAAATTGAGCTGTTTTAAAGGTTCTCGTACCAAAAGTGAATAAGCATGTTGAAGTTTTTTACCTAAGGAATCATTCCAGTTTTTTGGAAATTGATAAGTGTCCACCGATAATATACCCACTACCTCGGCAGCCGTTCCGCAGTAAAAGGCACTATCAGCTTGAAAAAGATCTTCTCTGGTAAATTTTCCTTGATGCAGTTCCAGACCTAATTGTTCGGCTAACTCCAAAACAGTGGCTCTGGTGATGCCCGGAAGGATGTTTCCTAATTGAGGCGTGAATAGTTTTCCGTCTTTTTCAAAGAACAAATTTGCACCCGGACCTTCGGCTAAAAATCCATCGCTATCCAAAAGCAAGGCTTCGTCGAATCCATTGTCTTTTGCTTCGTTGGTTGCCAAAATCGAATTGACATAATGACCGCAGACTTTCGCTTCAATGTGGATGGATTTTGGATGTGGACGGCAATAGGAGGAAACCGTTAATCGTAGTAATTTTTCTCCCAAATACGCTCCCCAGTCCCAAGCGGCAATCATCACCGAAACACTGGTAGGTTTTGACAAACTCATATTTTGTCCACAATACACCAATGGTCGGATGTAAGCATTTTTTAAATTGTTTTTTTCCAGTAACTCGTAAGTAGCTTGGACTAACTCTTGAACAGTGCAATCGAAAGGGATTTTTACCAATTCGCAGGATTTTTTCAAGCGTTCATAATGTTCTTCGGCTTTAAATACTTTAGTTCCATTTTTGGTTTCATAAGAACGAATACCTTCAAATGCACCGTAGCCATAATGAAGCGTTTGACTGTACAAATCGGTTGTAGATTCGTTAGCCTTTACAAATTTTCCGTCCAAAAAAAGGACTGTTTCGTTGTTTGAATACATATTTATTTTTTTTATTGAGTTGATAATTGATTTTTGGGAATAAAAAAAGCCTTTCCCGAAATGAGAAAGGCTTACAATTTGGCATAAAGCAGCATCTCTCACGGTGGCGAGCTAATAATAATGCTGATAATAATAGTGTTGTTATATGATTTCATTTTGTTCTTTTTAGTTTAATGTCAATAAAAAAAGCCTCCTGATTTCTCGGGAGGCTTTCAAATATATCTTTTAGATTATATCAAAATTATTCCTCCCCGGTATGTGAAATCACACCCGCAATAATAATAGAAGAAATAATAATTGAATTGTACATTTTTTCTGTTTTAACGGTACAAATGTAAGTATACTTTTTTAATGAGCAAATTTTTTATACCTTTTTTTTGAAAGTCGTTAAAATTCAGTAGACAGATGTAGGTTTGGGTGAGGTTGGGAAAATAAAATGTGCTGCAATTTGTGTAGGCTTGTGCGTTGGCTTGCAGCTCTTTTTATTTTGTGCCGGGTTGGCATTTTGTACGTCGGTTGTTTCGTCTTTTAGGGTTGCACCTAACGGTTCGGGGCTTGGCGACAGTGGCGGAAATAGAAGCACGAAGTTTCAATTTTGCACAACAGTAGCATAAGCCATTTTCTATTTGCTAAATTACAAAAAAAAAGGAAATAAAAATGGCTTATGCGGTGATAGAATTACTGACGTTAAATTTAGCTCTTACCCCGCCATTTCGCCAAACCCTTGTTATGCGACCGCCCTTCTTTTCATTGAGTTTGGTTTACTCGCTTCGTGGTGCGTTGGCTTGGTGGCTCTTTTGCAATTTTGGGTTTGTGCGGTTGGCTTGTGCGAATTGCAAATGTGCCACCAAAAGCGTTGGCAAATTCTTTCTGTTATTTCAATAGTTTGCGTTTCTCAACATCTTGTAAAATGCTCATTTGTTGAATTGCTATTTTATTCAGTTTTATCAATCGTTCTTTTTGCGGAATTTTCTCGTTGATAAAAACGGCGTTCAGGTTTTCCATATTTGACAAGCAAATCAGTTCGTTGATTGTTGCATAATCACGAATATTTCCTTTCAAGTCTGGATTTGCTTCTCTCCATTGTTTTGCCGTTATTCCAAATAAAGCAACATTTAAAACGTCTGCTTCGTTGGCATAAATGATTGAAGTTTGTGTAGGTGAAAGTTCTTGCGGAATTAAGTTGTGCTTTATCGCATCCGTATGAATATGATAATTGAGTTTTGCTAATTCTCGTTTAGCTGTCCAGCCTAATTGTTTTTGTTCTTCTTCTTTGAGCCGTTGAAATTCGGTTATCAGATAAAGTTTGAACGGAACACTTATAGCCGAACCAAATTCAAAAGCAATGTCTTTATGTGCATAAGTTCCGCCATATTTTCCTTTTCTAACGATTATTCCAATGGCATTTGTTTTCTCAATCCATTCCGAAACGCTCAAAACAAAACTTGGCAAGCCTGCCTGCATTTTAAAGTGGTCAAATTCCACCACTTTAAAATTTGGATTATTGATTTGTTCCCAAGTTCCCAAAAACTCAAGTGTATAACGGGTTCTTATCCAGTTTTTGATAATGTCGGCAGCTCGGCTTTCACTTTCTTTGGCATTTGCCATATCTGTAAGTGAAATATAATCTCGCTCCTCAACCGATATAATCGTTATTTCCGTATCTTTTACATTGATTTTTGCCATAATGCAAAGTTGCGAAAATTATACTTATTAATTGTTGTTTAAGTTCAAAAGTGATTGGCTTTAACTCTAATTTGTTTTCGGTTTTAAAAAGGTTGAAATCAATAGCCCAATTCCCACAACCACATCTACAATATTCCAAAGTTCTCTGCCTAACGCAATTTTGAAAAACGGCTGAAAGAGTAGTGCTAATGCCCCGTAAATAATCATTTCTGTTTGTTTTTCTTGTTGGTTGGCTTGGTATGCAAGAATTGCGAAGCCGATTAATGCCACAAACCGCACGAATTGATAAAATCCATAAGGCATATCTGCTAAACAGAGAAAGAATAAAACAGCTAAAACTATTTTTATGATTTTATCCATTGTTAATATCTTGTTCTACTGATGTAAAAGGTTGAGCCATAACTTCCGCGTAAACTTTCTGTACCTGCATAGTTTGCACCACAAGCAGAAGCGGCAATTTTGTAAGTTCCGCTTGATAGATAAACTGTTCTTGTTCCTCCTGAAGGAATTTCTATCATTTTTGCTTCAACTCCGCTATAACGGACTGTCAGGCTACAACCTGTATTATTTGTAATTTCTACTGATGAATTTGAAGAATAGCTACTGCTATAACTATTGAATGAAGGCATACGTCCTGTTTCTCTGTCGCCTAATATTTCATCAACTTCTAAGCGTATAATCTTTTCATTGATAGAACTTTTATTTGGGTGGTCGGGATATTCGTCTAAAAATCTTTTCCAAGCATATGACGAATTACTACTTGATGCATCATCATAGGCCTTTTGCATAATTAGTTTTTTGAGTTCACTTTTTCTTGAAACAGCATTTTTGATATATTTTCCTTTTGGATATTTCTCTATGTAATCTTCTGTATTACTAATTTCTTCCGAATTAAATGCTTTTTGCCAAAGTTCTTCTTCGTCAATATTGGCAAGATAATTTTTAGCTTCAATAGATTGAGGCATATCGGGATGTTTTTGTAAAAGCGTTTGGAATTTCTGTCTTGCCTGTGAAAAGTCTTTTGCTTGATAAAACTTTTTTCCGTCAGAAAGCAAATTGGGTGCTCCAAATTTAATCTCTTCGAGTTCGGTTTTTAAATTTTGGTTTTCAGTAGAAAGTGCATTTTTCTCATCAATAATTCTTTGATGCTCACTTTCTGAAACACAAGAACTCAAAGTAAGTGTTACAGCCAAAAAAATAAATATTCTTTTCATAATTAACGATAATAGGGGATTTCAATTGTTGGTAAAAATGTTCTTAAAAGCATTTCGAAGACAGGCATTAAGCAATAAATGAAGCCGATGAATACAATGCCTTTCATCAGAAAATAAGTGTAATGATTGTTTTCTATTTCGTTTACATCTGTTCTTTTTCCTGCAATGATTAGAGAAAATGCCTGTGTGATAAAATACCAAAGTATTAACCAAACATTGGTTAAGCCGATGAACAGAACACTTGTTTTTGCTATTTCTGCCAAATGATTAGCCGAATTGGTTTTGTTAACGGTATCAATATATTCGCTCATTATGGATATGGATTTCACATTGAGCAATGAAAAAGATATGAGCCAACCGAGAAATAAAATGCCATAAGCAAGATTTATTTTTCCCTCGTTTTCCGATTTTGATTTTGCTTTTCGCAGGAAAAGCTGTGTAACGGTTAAAGATATTGCCATTGCAATAATTCCGATTATGGTAAGCGTGATTATTTTTGTTGTATCCATTTTATTTTGATTTTAATGATATTCTCCAATAATTTAAGTTTGAAATTTCTTTGGGTAAAACACCTGCTTTGATATTGGGTGCTGTTGTTTCCCAAAGTATATATCGTTGGTTTTGATATTGATAAGCAATGCCACTTAATGGCAAATTTATCCCGATTATGGAATGAGCGTAATATTCACTGCTGAATAAAGCAACATCGTATCCATAATGTGCGAGCATTGTATATAAAAGTAATGTTCTTGTATCGCAATCGCCATTTAAGTTTGACATAAATTCGACAGGCGAATTAATGCCAAATTTTTCAAAACCATCGCAACGAGCATCGGCTGATGAGAGGTATTCTTTGATAAATTCATCATCATACAAATTTGGGTTGCAGTCATCAGGAACAATCACTGTATATGGAATATCCTGCACAAAGGAAACAATTAGCTCTGCAAATTTCACGTTTGACAGTTGTTCTTTTTGTCTGATACTGTCAAATAGCTGATACACTCCGCTTAAATTATTTTTGTCATTTTCCTTTAAGCGGTAAATCATTTCATCATAAGCTCGTGATGAATTTGAATTTAAGATTAGATTGTTCTTGAAATGTTTAGCATTTACGAAATCACTTTTCTTTGTCCAAATTATTCCCTCATATTGGTTGCCGTCATAATCTTGCCAAACTCTGAAATGCTTAATTATCGTGTCGTTTACGGCTTTATTGTCAAGCGTATCAATGATTGATTCTGTGTGTGTTTTTCGTTCTTCGGGTTGCTCTGTTACCACTGGTTTAGGAATGTAAGTCCTTGTTGTGGCAGTATTGAAAAAATGAAATAAACCTACCACAAACCCTAACAAAAGCAAAATGCCTATTATACGGAACAACCAATTGAAAAATCTCGCAGGAATTAAATTTAGCAGAAAAAGAATAAGGAAAAACGGCAAAATAAGCACCATTTGTGGCAACATCATTAGTAGGAAAGCAATACCGATAATTCCTGCCAATAAACCGATTACAAAAGAAAAGCAGCCCTCATTATCTGTTGTGGTTACTGGTTTGGTGTACTTCCAGTCGCCCCAATACGTTTTTTTATAATCCGAATAAAAATATTCTATTCGTTTGTAATTTCCTTTATGTTCTACATTTCCTGTTGGCGTATTGGTTTGGGTAAGAACAGGTTCTGTAACTTTTGGAGCAGGAGTAACTTCGGCAATCGGAACAATGTATTTTTTTTCAAAATAAATTTCTTTGGTAAAATCGAGAATATAACCTGTAACAACAGCATCAATAGTTCCGAAAACTTCATTTCCCTCGTCTTGATGTAATTTTCGGTTAAATTTTATTGAACCTAATTCAAAAATAGGCTCGTGCAAATTGACTTCATATTCTTTTCCATTTTCTTGTAAAACCGTGTGTATTAATTTAGGTAGTTTTTCTCTTGGAAAATTATAATCCTCTTTGACCTTAAATGGGAACTCCGAATGCTCAGCTTTATAAATTGTTACTTCGTAAATATTAAAATCAAAAAATTTTGATTGTGCAAATTGATTGGAAAAATGCTCATCAATTTCGCCCCAATATTTTCCATTGAGTGCGGCTTTGATGTAGGTTCGTCTAGGTTTCTCTCTTATTTTTTCTACTAATTTGTACTGTCCGTTTTCATCGCTGTAAATTTCTTGTTCCGTTAATTCTTCTGCTTCTACGTGATTAATCTGGCTTTTGTTTTTATCATCTTCACTTACAGCAATAGTTTTATCGTCTGTCTTTTTGTTCCAAAACAGAAAATACAGAATAACTGCAATAATGATTATGATAATAACGGCTGTCAATCAGTTTTAGGATAAATGTGGTTCAGTAAATCTTGCTCAGAAAGAGTGTTTTTAGTTCGTGATTTGTGTATGGTACGATAAGGTGGATTTTCCCAATATTCGTATTTTTCTATTTTCTCAGTTTTAAGCTCTTTTTCAATTTCAGCAAAATATTTTTGATAAGAAATTGGGTTTACTTTTTCTAATTTATTCAAAAAAGGCATCAAATTTCCCCAAACAGATTTGTTGTAATTAGAAATATTACTTTCTAAAATTTGCCTGTATTCTTTTTTGAAATCTTCGTAATCATCTTTGATGATTTTTTTCTTAACTTCTGCTTTTTTCTCGTAAAATTCTCCCAACTTTCTAATGTTGTATTTTAGATAGACAGGCAAAAGAAATACTGCAACAACAGCTAATGTGATAATTGTCGCCAAAGGATTTGAAGACAACAAATCTTTAATATCGAAAGCCAAAGTAGTTGAATTGGGTTTTAGGATTAAAACATTCAGCGGTTGAGCAATGATTACAGCCAACAGAATTACAATAAAAATTCGTAATCCCATTGAAAATGAAAGCTGAAACTGATTTGTTTTTACTTCTTGTTTTTTTCTGATTTTTGTAGGTAAAAGTGTTGGAGAAATGGTGTAAAGCAGCAATAAATACATATTGGTAATGATGTAGCCCCAAACAATTCCAACACCAATATCGACAATAATACTATGAAATAAATGTTCAGTAAAATATAAGGCGCTCGCAAAACTGCAAAGCAAAATGACTAATACCAATAAGCCAATCAGTGAAAAATAAAATTGTACTTTATTGCCACATTTTTGGATTATTGTATAGTCTTCGCCCGAAAATTTGCAAAGACGGTCTCTTATTGCTTTAAGAAGATAACTCATCAGGATTTATTTTTTTGATGTATTCATCTAAATTGGCATCAATCTTTTCTTTTTCCCTTTCTTTATATTTAGCAATGGCGTATTCTGTGAGTTCTTTCTGGATTTCCGTAACTTTCATTTTTTCAAAAATGATTTTTTCGGCTTCGTGATTGATGACCAAATGTTGTTCAGTACCTTCTTTGTCTTTGTAGTAATCATAGCGAACTTCTATACCATTTTCAGCTCTGATTAAATCATCTCTATTTTCAGCCAAATAATCATAAGGTGTTTTGTTGAGCATTAGTTTAAAGAAAATAGGGGTAAGTTCTATGGCTAGAAACAGAAGTGTAATGAAAAGTGTAATCCAAAATCCTGCGACTTCGTGAGCTAATTTTATACGTTCAAGTAAGCCGTCTAAACCGTCTGCTGTTTTTTGACTTTCTTTTAAAGCATTATTCAAACGTGTTTCAATATCTTCTTTTTCCTTAATCAATTTCAGATATTCAGCATTTTGTTTATCGTTCCGAATTTCTTCATCAACTTTATCCATTTGTGCTTTTAGAGCCAAAGCTCTTGGTCCAACAGTAATAATTCGGGCTTCTTCGATATACTGCGATTCAAGAAATTTATGCCTTGCTATTTTATCTTGAATTTCCTGCTCATATTTTGCTAAGTCTTTTGAATTTCGGTCAAGTTCTATTTGGAAATTTTTCTTTGTTTTTTCAATATATGCTGTTTGCTGTTCAATCTGCTTTTCTTTTAGCTTAATATTTATTTCCGTTTGAAACATCCTGATTTCAATTGGTTTGGAAATAGTTATCGCTATAATTGCACCCATTATGATACGAGGAATAGCACTTTTAAATTCGTCCCAAGTAATTTTTTCCGTTCCGTCTCCTTTACCTGTACTTGTAACAATAAAGCGGTCAATGTTGAAAATCATCAATCCCCAAATAATACCAAATACAAATGATAAAGCGACTGTTGGATAATGAATACTATCTTCAAGAGCAGAACCTTTGGGCGAGAAAATGGTATAAAAAGCATAACCTCCTGCAAGTCCTGCCATAGCTCCAGTTGCAAAAACAATTCCGCCCAAACACATATATTTTATTTGGTCACTGTATGTTGCCCGTTCCAAAATGTAGCGGTCGCCACCTGCGGCTTTCCAAAGGAAACGCATTACTGCACCAGCTTTGGGTGTTGTATAGTAATCTCTTGTTTTCATATATAGTCTTGAATTTTAAATGGTTTGTAGTCGAGTTGCAAATTGTATGTGTTCACTGCAATTTTTTCAAAAACAAAAGTCGGATCAGCAATATGTAATCCTATTTTGGGTATTCTTGTTCTTGTTTTTTGTTGTGCTAATTCAACAGTATTGATATTGTCAATTTTTGTTTTAAATGGTTGCGTGTTAATTCGACTTTCTTTGTTCAGATTGATTTCATATACTTGTTTTTGAAAAAATCCAAAAACTTCAAAAAGAACTGTTTCTGTTTGAATATTTTCAAGGTCTAAAACAATTTGCTTTGAAAAATCATAACTCTTATAATTTCCTATTCTAAACCAAACCGCATTTTTAAACTTAAAATCTACAAATAAATAGGCATTGTCGAAATGCCACTTTTGGTAATATCCAAATGATATTTTTTCAAGTTTCTTTCTTCGTTTAAAAAGAATTGTCAGCAATCTCCCAATTTTTAGAAGTTGCAGCCTAATAAATAACCCAATTTTTCTTAGTTTGTCTGAAAATAATAGATATTTAGTCATAGGCAAATCGGTTGAGTGAGATGTAGTGCGGTTGGGGCAAAAGCAAATGTGGTGCAATGCGTTGGCTTTGTGCGGTTGGTTGCACCTCTTTTGATTTTGCCGAAGCGTTGGCTTGTCCTTTCATTTGTTTGACTATTAAATTTTGGCACGACTGTTCAAATAGGGTGTCGCATAACGGTTCGGGTATTGCCGAAGGCGGGGATTTTTAGCACAAAAGTTCAATCGAAGAACGAAAGTTGAACATTGCACAAATGTCCAATCGAAGCCGTTCAGCCCCGCTTTTGGCAATACCTTGTTATAGCCAGTGCTTTTTCATTTTTATTTGTCAATGTCAAACTTTATATGAAGTATGAGAACATATTCAACTGTTGGTTCTGTTACTATCGGGTGTATCACTTTGTCAAAACCTGAATAATTGATGTGGTCATAATAATATGTTGTGTTTTTTTTCAAGTCCTTTCTTTTTGAATAAGAACCAGAATTGTAATATTCCGTTGTTATGTTTGGTGTGTAGTTTTTATAAAGTTGTGCAGGAACAAAGCTGTAAAAAGTTTCACCATAAATTTGGGAAGCCGTTTTTAATTTGACGTTGGTTGCTTTTACATACAAATCTTTTTTACCGTTAATGACTTTCATAGCGGTTTGGAATAATTGTGTATATATTTTGTTTAGATCGGTAACAATATAATCCACTTTTGCTAAATCATATATTTCATATTCCGAAGCAAGAATAACTATTTTGTCAAGGTCTTTGATGTTTTTGAGCTTTACGATTACATTTTTCTTCTGTTCAAAACCACTGATAAATTGTTCTGCATAATTTCCATCTACTTTGTAATCTGCAACTTGTGTTTGTGTGGTCATATCTACATAAATGTCCGAAGCTGAAATATTAAATTTTGATTTCAATGCAGAAGTAAATTTCTGTATTCTGTCGTCAATTTTTGAATTTGCTTCTTTTAGTGTTTTTGCATATTCAGAAACACCAATAGTAATTACATAGCTGTCGGCAATTACGTTTGTCAAAACTTTTGCCTGAACAACAAAAGAACTGTCTGATAAATAAAGTTTGTTTACAGATTGTCCTTGAGTTTGATTGTAGCTATAATTTTGTTCAATTACAGAATTTCCGCTATGTTGTCCGAAAACAGTCAGAACTGAAAAAAATAATATTCCGATAAAAGTAATTCTATATGTCATTTGTTTATGTTTTATGGTTTCGTAGCATTGGCTATAACGTTTTGGGGCTTGGCGTCAGTGCGGGCTTGAATTGAGCGGAAGTTCAATTCAGACCGAAACTAAGCCAAAGCCAATTTCTATTTGCTAATTTAAAAATAAAAGCCAATAAAATTGGCTTTTGGCGTATAAAATAGGAGGGAAGTTCAATTTTGCACTTAACCCCGCATTGCGCCAAGGCTTTGTTGGTGGCAGTTTTTTATCTCATCCAACCTTCAACGATATAGTTTCTTTCAGTAATTTTATAGTCTGATTTTCCGCTTTGGGGTTCAAACCAAAGTTCAATCCTCGCTCCATATTTATCTCCCCAAGAACCTTCATATATTGTAAACTCTCCTGAATATAATTTGGATTCAAGATTTTCTACTTTTACTTTTGACCTAATTTTCATCCTTTCAGCTGACAAATGTTCGTTAGAGGTTATTTCAAATGCTTTGATGTAAAAATTCCCCAATTCAGTTGGTTTGTAATTTGTAAAGTAATTATAAATACCAGGTTGAAGTGATGACGTCAAGGCTAAGTTGAAATTTTTAAAATCGTTTTCAGCTGGTTCATTTTCCAATGGTTCATAAATTTCTATGTTTTCAGGAATTTTTTTGTTCGCCCCATAATAATCTGGAGGTGAAAAGGCGAAAATAAAAGAAACTGCAAAGAATAAAAAAACTGAAATTAGTAGTTGTGGAATCAAGTAAAACCATTTTTTTATAAAAATTTGGACAATTGCGGAGATTATGTTTAAAACTAAATTGATAAAAAATATCAATAATGATATGTCAATAATTAAGTCGCTTTTTAGCAGATTTCCCAATAAGAAAATTACGATTGGGATAAAGTAAGAAATAATTGGAATCCACCAAATTTTAAAATAGTTAATGACGATTGTTTTAATTTTTCTTAAATTCATTTTTCGGAATACTGTTTGTAAAATTGCCACCAACGTTTTGCGGCTACAAGAAGTTGGCGATTTCGAAGCACTAAACTGTCAGCCAGCAATGAACTTGATACGAAGTACAAAGCTTCATTTAACCACTGAACCGCCAATTTCTTGTAGGTGCTGTTAGGCGTAGTTTTAATTCGTTAGTTTGTCAATTTCATTAATTAATAATTCAGCTCTCTTGTCCAAAAAGTCGTTGTAATTGTCATTTTGATAAAGGTCTTTTGTAAGTGGTATTAAATTAGTTTCTAATATTTCATTAAAGTCTATTTGTGGTATTAAATTAAAAAAGTAATCCGATGGGCTTTTCTTTGAGATTTTCTTGTTACTGTCTGCTGGCAGAAAACAAAAATTAGCAATGCTAAATATTTTTCCTTGCGGAAAACCTTGCTTTTTCAAAAAAGCATTTGGGAAAATATGATGATATTGTTTTCTATTATATTTTGATAAAGATTGTGCAATATCAATTTTAGTGTTTTTAATTAGGTCGGTTGGTTGATGTTGAGCCATTAATAATAAAAATGCTCTTGTCAATGAATTTGCTTTTGAAAACTTTGTTTCTATAAGTTCGTTTTTGCTTACTGTGTATTTCAATTTTGAAACTTCAACGAAATTATTGTTTCTAATCTCAATGATTTTTTCAATGTCAAAATTCATTTTGTCAGTTGTCTGTCCCGTTGAATATCTATTTGAGAATGAAGTTTTCCAAAACCATTTTTTCAATTCTTTTAGTTGTGCTGCATCAGGCATTCCGCTAATGCTAAAGAATTTTGTTAAAGCCACAATCTGTTGTTGGTATGGCAAGAAATCAATATGAGAACAATTTAGGTCAGCAGAAATAAAGTCAATACTTTTTCTGAGAGACTCACAAAAAATTTCCCAATTATCTCGTACTTGTTCTCCAGTTAATTCAGTTACGGATTTGGTTGTTGTATTATTTTGAATCACACCTGAAATTGCTTGAAGCAAAATATTTTGAGTTAAGTCTCCAAAATTTTTCTCTTCAAGTTCTTCTTGTAATTCATTGATTGATTCCAGTAGGTGAAAATTGTCTGTCCAAGTCCAAGCTGTCATTAAATCTAGAGTAGTCAGTTTTGTACCTGTATTGTTAATTCTTTCAAAAATAATTCCAACTTCACTTTTTTCCCTGTTTTTTATAGTAACAACAGGAAGTTCATAGTTAATAAATTTAGAATATAACTCTTGGGCAGCAGTATGAAATTGAGGGTCTAATGTGCGAAGTGATTCTATAAGTTTAGAGCCGTTCAAAAAATTTCTTAGATAGATTACATTATTAGCTGATGTATCAACATCACTTTTGGGTAAAAAACAGTTGGAAGTGAAATTAAAGTATATTTCAAAAATGTCTAGGTTGGGATTATAACTTGCAGTTTCTTCATCTTGTTCTGTCTTGTCGCTGAAAGTAGCGTATATTGACGAAATTCTTTGTTGCCCGTCTAAGACATAATTTACTGGGTACTCTAGTGCATTGTCTGGGATTTTATATCCTGCAATATTCCTTGTATGATTTAATCTTTCTGTCGTACTCCATAATAAAACGCTACCTACAGGATAATTTTTTATTATACTATCCAACAAGTCAAGTATTTGATTTTGTTTCCAAACATACGCTCGTTGAAAAGCAGGAATTCGGATATCTCCTGAATTTATTCTGTTGATTATTCTGTCGAGTTTTTCTGCTGTTGGGGTTAATTCTGGTGGTCTCATATTATTTTCAATTTGTCTAAGAATGTCGTTAAAAAATTACGCCTAACGGAGAGGCTTGCTGCAGTGCTGGTATTATTAGCTTGTCCTGCCGGAACAGAAGCCCAATTTATAAA
This sequence comes from Edaphocola sp., assembly GCA_035444785.1. Lineage (GTDB taxonomy): Bacteria > Bacteroidota > Bacteroidia > Chitinophagales > Chitinophagaceae > Edaphocola. The sequence goes on from DAOMPL010000048.1 coordinate 19,694, forward strand.
TAAAAAGTTGGAGTTTAATACAAATGTTTAATAGAATTCCGTCTGCCCAAACCAATGCCAAACAAAGATAAAAAGATGAACTTATATTCGTCTGCCAGCATTGTAGCAAGCCAATGTTAGCTGTGGTTATATTTTAATCTTAGCTAAAAGAACTTTAAGCAAAAAGAATATAAAAAGATAAGCCAGTTGGTATAGTCAAATGAAAAGCTACTAATAAGCGTAGTAAACCTCTTTGCATATCACTTTTTAAATAGAATCGCGAACAAAGTTCTTCAGCTCTTTTATCAGTAAAATAATTAAAATCTAAAGCTCCTATTAATACACAGGCAATTAAGAAACCAGTGTAGAAATAACTGGAATCTATATTATAATTTAGGTCAAATAATTTAAAAGGGCCAGCAATAATGACAAATAGAATTCCAGCTTGTCCTAATAGCAAAAGACGAAGAGTTCTTGATACGGAAATTGTTGTATTAGCTAAAAAAAGTTCATCTTTTTCAGATTCCTTATACCCAGCAAAAATACAGGCAAAAACATTTTCAAAATATTTCTTCAACTTACATTTATTTATTATGGTCCGGAAGCCATAAGGTTAGTCAAATTCTTTAAAGAATACAATTTTCATTTCCTTAAATACATTTGATCGTTCTTACTCTCCCATTTTCAAGTCCTAGCCCAAAAATAAAATTTCCACTTTAATTTCGGATATAAAAGCGGTCGCGATTTTATCACAGCTAACGTTTCGGGGCTTGGCGTCAGTGGCGGAAATTGAAGCGAAAAGTTTCAATTTAGCGACACTGTAAGCAAAAGCCAATTTATTGAATAAATTTAAGAAAAAAGTCAATATAATTGGCTATTTGCGGAATAGAATGCCGAAACTTTAATTTTAGGCTTAACCCGCCATTGCGCCAAACCCTTGTTAGCAGAAGCCTTTATTATTTCATTGATTACTTAATTTAATCAATTTGAATATTACATTTTCTTGATTTTTAAATTAAAAATTCATCATAACTGAATAAAAAAGCCTTAAAAGTTTATATGTTTTTAAGACTTTTTCTTACTTGAATTACACTCTCTTAATATTTTTAAAGATAAATGTAGTAGTAAAATAAACAAATGAAACAAGTAGAAAAATAATTCCACTCATTAAGAAGAATTCTACGAATCTCATTAGCATACTTGGTTCAACAGGGTCTCCGTCCATAACAAGTGAAATTGTAGTAATTATTGAAGATACGGTCAAAATGTTTAAAATTTTTCTTTTCATAATTTAATGAGTTTTTAAATTAGTAATATTTGGGATAACGTTTTATATCTCGTTTTATTTTTCAATCGTCTTTTTAATTATGTTTTGTTCAAGGTTTCTACTAACCGATGTTATAGCCAATTTTTTTATTTTTTCAGTTCGTTAAATATTATTTCGTCATCAAATTCAACTTTAGAAATATGTCTTACACTATTATTCCAGTCGAGTGGTGTCCAATATTTTGGGTATTTCACAACGATTGAGTTTCCAATTAATTTTTCTTTTAAATTGTTCAATTCTAATCCACTTTCCAGTCCTCTATTTATGTAAAATCTACGTTTAGTGTTTTCCAATATAAAAATAATGTCATTTCCTTTATTACTATAAATTTCTGTTACAATTCCACTTTCCGAAATCGTTTGTTTTTCAAAAACAATTGGAACAGGTCTAAAAATTAGGACAGCAATTATTAAAATAATTAGGCTAAAACTAATTAATATAATCTTCACAATTTTCTTCATAAGTGTGATTTTTTAAATTAGTAATATTTGGGATAACGTTTTATTTTGTTTTTCAATTGTCTTTTTAACGGTGTTTTGTTCAAGGTTTCTGCTAACGTTTGACCAGCTTTGTGTTCGGGCGGGATTTTCAGCAGAAAATCTCGGGCGAACGACAAAGCTTAAATATACGAAAAAGTGTCGAACGGGAACGTTCGACCCGCCTGACACAAAACTGGCTGTTGTGTGTAGCCTTATTCAACTATTTCGTTATCTTTTGGTGATTCGATATTATAGTAAGTATATTCATCTTCTCCTTTATACCAACGATATTGAGTTTGTTTAAAACGTAGAAGAGTTAACATTTCGTGAAGTGCTTCCTGTGTAGTTTTGATGTTTTTATTGGCTGCGAAATAAGCTCCAGTGAATTTCAATGTAGTATTATTACTTCCACTTAGATTGACATCAACATCGTGTTCCCAAAGTGTATTTTTAATAAACTTATAGTACGCTGCACGAAGTTTAGGAAAATTTTTTTGTTGTGATGCTATAACTTTCTTTTGAAGTTCATCCGTAAGTTTTAAAACTTCTTTATCTGTACTTTGCTTGCCTTCGTTAATTGTTAAAGCATATGCTTTAAATATAGCAATAGCAATTTGGAAATCAGTTGCTGAATTTAATTCATTTTTCGTAAGGTCGTCTCCACCTTCAATGCTTTTAATATTGTTTTCAATTTTCGTTTTTAAGTCCATTCCGTTATTGGAATTTGCGACTTCTTCAGTTTTATTAGATTCGGAAGATGGGTTATTCGTTGATGTGTCGTCACTAAACACCCCTATTAAAAACATAAGCACTAAAAATGCTAATGGTATAATGAAACGCTTTTTTTTATAAAAAGGTCTATCATCTTTTTTCTTATTTGCTTTTGAAAAGTTATTATTTGCTTTAAGTGCTTCAATTTCATTCGGGCTTTTAGCAGTTAACTCTGCAATACTTGTAAAAATTTTATCAAGATGTTCGTTTGCTTTGGTAATCTCGTGTGCTTGATTAAAACTCCCAATTTTCCTTCTAATTTCGACTGTTATTTCAGTCTTATTTTCTTCTATAGCATTTAAATTTATGTCAACGAAAATACCAAGACTTAAGAATTCTAATGCTTCATAAGTGTATTGATTAAAGATTTCGTTTGCTTTTGTAAACTTATATTTATTGTTTACAAGATTAATGTTTTGTACACTCTGTTTTATTCTTTCAATTGGAAAGTCAACGATAGTGGACTTCTTAGGATTCGGAATTGCAAATACTGCCATAAACTTCTCTTTTTTAGTTAATCATTTTATTTTTTTTGAGAGCGGTGTTAAAAGGTTACACACAACGTCCGGTAGCTTGGCGATGTGGCGGAAATTTAGCACAAAAGTTCAATAGA
>DAOMPL010000049.1:0-22741 GCA_035444785.1 Edaphocola sp.
AAAAACCAAATGCACAACTGACCCTGTTTGAGGATTTTTTTTGAGGAAACTCCAGAATAGTTCATAGACTTTGCAATATTTATGAAGAATGGTATGAAACCTTAGATATTGGGCATCTATTTAATTTTGAACCTGGAAAATATTAATGATTAAAGAAATGTCAAAACAAGGCTAAATATACCGCTACTTGCTTATTCTAAAATCTACGACTTATAAATTCATTACCTAATAAAAAAAATGATACAACTAACTTATAAGGAAAAATCTATCATAGCTATCTCAGATACACATGGTAAACACAGAGAAATAGACATTCCCTCATGTGATATATTAATTCATTGCGGAGATATATGTACAGATGGTGATGAAAATCAAATCATAGACTTTTTTAAATGGTTTTCTGTACTACCGGCTACCCATAAGTTGTTTGTATCCGGCAATCATGATTACCCTTTTGTTTTTGAGCCAATACATGCAATCAATTTAATTCCCAAAAATGTTATTTTCATGGATAATGAAGCAGCAACCATTCAGAATATAAATTTTATGGGTCTTTACACTCCATATAATTTACATGACATTCCTGATATTCCGCTAAGAAAAGTTGATTTTCTATTAACTCATGTTCCGCCTAAGTCAATTTTAGACGATGGTTTAGGATGCCCTTACCTCAAAAAATTTGTAAAAAAAGTTAATCCAACATTTCATATTTTTGGGCATATTCATCATCATGGCAACAAGAAAATCCAAAACGGACAAACCCTCTTTATCAATGCTTGTAATATAAAAACACTTTAACCCCATGTCAAAACGAGGCTACATATCCCGCTACCTGCTCATTCTAAAAAAGTTGAAAGTTAAACCTTACTCAACTTACGAGGAATTACAATCTTACATGGATAACCAGTTGGAGTATATTCAAATGCAAGATGGCACCCTTAATATTGGTTTTTCCAAACGGACATTTCAACGGGATTTAAAAGAAATTAGAAACGTTTTTGGAATTGACATTGAATATTCAAAAACAAACAAAGGTTATTACATCAGCCAAAGTGAGGCAGAGAATATGAACTTTCAAAGGATGATTGAAGCTTTTGATCTATTCAATTCACTAAATCTTGCACAAGACTTAAAGCCTTTCGTTCAATTGGAAAAACGCCGACCACAGGGAACAGAGAATTTATACGGTTTACTTCATGCCATTAAGAACAAACTTAAAATCAAATTCACTTATCAGAAATTTTGGGAAGAAGAATTAAGCCAGCGTTTTGTAGAGCCTTATGCCTTAATGGAGTTTAAGAACCGTTGGTATATCATGGCAAAAGATAGTAAGGACAACAACATAAAGAGTTTTGCACTTGACCGTTTGACAAACCTTGAAATATCAAATCAAACATATCAATATCCCGATAATTATAGTATTGAGCAAAGCTATCGCTACTGCTTTGGTATTATTAGCCCAAATGATGAAGAACCGCAAGACATCATCTTATCATTTAACCCATTTCAAGGCAAATACATCAAGACATTGCCGTTACACGAAACACAACAGGTTTTAGCAGACAATGATAAAGAAACGAGAATTAAGCTCAAACTTTGTTTAACCCACGATTTACTTATGGAATTGCTTTCTTATGGCGACACCATGAAAGTAATCGAACCAAAATCATTGGCAGATAAAATCAAAGAAGCACATAAAAATGCTTACAAACAATATTAGCAAACATTCAGAAGTAATGCTAAATTGAATTTTAATACTAAAAATCTCCGTATCCCCCCGACCAACTTCGTCTTGCTTATATTCTTAAAATTTCTAGGGTAAAATATTTCCAGGTTATTGATTTTCGCATCTTGAATATTATCCAAAACATATTTTAACCAATGGGCAGGATTGACATCTTGCAACAAGACAATTTTGAGAAACTTCCACCGATGTTGGGTTCATTTTTTAAAACAAATTTTTCAGGTCAAAATATTGCTGCTCGTATTGCCGCTTAAAATCGATTGTTCAAATCTGAAATATATTTTTTCACAAAAAAGAATTCTTTAGATAATCTGCCTTTATAAGCCTTTTAAAATCGATATTAACAATCGATTTGAACTAAATATTTTGTACCTTTGAAAAGGATTTAATACCAAATAATATGTTTAACACGATAGAAATAGACAGAAGCAATCTGACAATAATGGGCGTTAAATTTTCGAACTTGAAAACACTTGAAAGCACCGCAAACGCTTTGGGAAGTAATATGTTTGAAGGGTTTAAACCGACACCAAAAGGGATAGAAATAATAAGGGATTATGTGACTGGAAAAATATCACTAACAGAACTTGTGGCATTCGCCAAACAAAAAGCCTATGTCTAATTCCTATAAATACATAGACCCTGACTTTACCTATACTGATCCCAAAACAGGACTTCTAAGGAATTTACTAGACATCGCAGACCCCGATGTGTTACTCTTTGTTGAAAGCGGTGCTATAACTAAACGACTACAAGAACTTTACGAAAACCCTATAAAAGTCAAGGGCATTGACACTCTTTTTGAAATTCACAGACATTTATTTCAAGATATTTACATTTGGGCTGGCAAAAAGCGGACAGTTGAAATTAGCAAAGACGGTAAGCAATTCTTCCCAATTTCACACTTTGGCAACGCTTTCAAATACATTGACCAATTAATTACCGACTTCAAAAACATTCCGAAAAGCAATAAAAAACTGTTAGCCGAGAAATTAGCGGAAATTTTAGATCACATTAATTATTTACACCCATTCAGAGAAGGAAACGGACGAACACAAAGAGAGTTTTTAAGATTGTTGGCATTAGAAAAAGGCTTTAAGCTAAATCTCAACCCTCCTGACAATAATAGTATTTATGAACAATATATGAAAGGAACAATTGAAAGTGATGTAAAGACTTTGACAGCGTTAATTTTTGAACGATTTGGCACAAATGACAAATAGAAAAACGGTTAATAATAAGCAATTTTACAAGAGCTGGGGTGAAGCACAAAATTCAACATTTGAACTTCTATTCAGCAGTAGCGCTACAATGGATTGAAGTTGATAAATAATAATCTCCAATCTTCTTTTTATCACATAAAATAAATTGCTTAAATATACAAAATTTTACAAAAAAACAAAGATTAAAACTTGACTTTTATTCATAAATTAATTAAAACAAAAACCCGCAATTAATTGATGAACAACTAATTGCGGATAAGATGTGGTCCCACATGGACTTGAACCATGGACCCCCTGATTATGAGTTAAAGCCTCTAACCAACTGAGCTAAGGCTTAGCAAAATACTCAATAGCACCTCTTGTTCTATGACTATAGCACCTTTTTTAGCACCTTTAAGTTGCTTGGTTAAAAAATGATTGATTAGAATTCTAATATTATTTTCAGTGGTTTTGTTGTTTTGGAGAAACCTTCTCAAAATAAGTCTAAAGGTAAGCAGCCTTTAGCAAAGAAAATACAGCATAATTCCATTTTATGCAAAATCCCACAACATAGTATAAGATAGACACAAAATATTATTCCACTATATCATAATCTTTCAATGTATGATATAATTGGATTTTACCATTCTCAAAGTCTGGGAAGCAATATAAGATTTCATATTGGCTAATCCATTTGAGATAGTTCTTATCTTCTCTATTACTTAATTGTGGATTTAGACCTGTAACCAAACTGATACAATCTATCTAGTCTGGGTATTCATCTATACCTATTTCAAGTATATAACTTACACTTACTAAGTGTTGATGAAAATAGAGCTTAATTGAGTTAATAAAATAGCCAAATAGCTTTTCTTTTTCTAACTCTTCAAGGGAGTACATTGTAATTCCATTATTAGTATCCAGAAATTTCAATTTGTCTTTGTACTCCTGTTTATAGGTATTCAGTTTTATGTGTAAAAATTTAAAGTTCATTTTGAATTGTAATTTATTTGGTAAATAAAAAAGCTACCTCTTGTGGAAGTAGCTTTGGGTAATAAATCAAGTATTCTGTTTGCTTATTTTAGGATTTTAACAATTTTGTATATTTCGAAATTAAATTTTCAATCTCTATTTTGGTATTATGAAAAAAAGATACTTTACTTGTAAAGTAAGCTTCAATTTCTTCATTATTTTCAATTATTTTCCCATTGAAATTCTCATCAAAATGATCAAGGATGCTTTTTCCTATATTGAATATTCCTATATTATCAAAAACATAAAATAATTCTTGTATAAAATCATCAAGACTTATACAAGGTCGATCTGTATTTATATCCATCCATAAGTTTAGTGCTTTTTTTTGATAATCATCTCCAGCTCTATAAGCTGGAGTTCCAAAGCGAAGTCCATCAGGATTATGTTTAAACACTTTAGAAACTTTAAAATCATAATGATTTGGTTTAGGATTGAAAAAATTAAAATTAAATATTCCTCCACCTAATATATAAATCAAATATGATAGAGTATGTTCTATGTTTTCAAGTTGATATTGTTTAATTTTTATTATCTCATCTCCATCATCTTTATTTTTTGGCCAAAATGGATTGTCTTTCAAATTAACGCTACTCTCATTTGGCAAAAGTGCAATTCTTTCAATACGACCCAAATCGTATCCTAAATGTTTCATCAAATAATGACTTAAAATATGTCCTAATTCGTGAAAAACTGTTTGCAATTCTGTCTTACCCATTCCCAATATCTTACTGTTAAGAGAATAAGCTAAAAAATTGCAGTGATTCGCTAAATTATAATTATTATGAAAATTGACAGTTTCTTCAATTGATAAATGATATTTATATCTAATATTTGGATTATCAAAATAAAGTTCGTCTAGTGTATCTTTTATTATTGACTTTATATAGCCATCTTCAACTCTTATGTCTTTGAAAAACAAAGCAAAATAATTTTTAGTCACGGTTTCAAATCCATCTTTTTTAGAATAGACACGACGATTTTCAAAAATCTCATAGACACAAAATAGTTTGTGAAATTCTTTTAACTTTTTAAATTTTTCGATTTTAATATCACTTGACCTTCCAGAAACATACGTGTAATACAAGACTTTAGTTTGTTCTAAAAATGCAATATATTTTGACGCAAAATAACACTCACAATTACACTCGTCATTATCAAACGGATTGAAATTTGAATTTTTATTAATTTCTTCAAACTCTAAAAAAGTTTCCAAATATGAAATTGGATTTTGAAGACTCTCTAATATTTTATCACTCATTGTTTAAATAGTTATCAATTTAATATATGTTTCCAAAAATTAAGCCATTGCACTATTTTTTCTTGTATTCATCACAAGGCAAATTTCCTGTTTGCATTTTCAGCTACTTTTAACTTGTAAGGTCTGTTAAATGCTTCTTGAGATACTTTAAATACATCTGCTAATTTTCTGATGACTTCTTTAGACAAACCTTTTTTATAATTCAAAATATCAGAAACCAACCCTGTGCTTACATTCAATATTTTAGCCAAATCAATAGCTTTCATTTTATGGTCTGCCATCAATGATTTTAGAATTTGAATAGGGTCTAAATCTTCAAAAGTGTTGTGTTCTTCATCATACTTTTCTATAAGGAAAGTAAGTAATTCCATTTCTTCTTCTATTGCTTTAGTTTTTCTTTTTGAAGAGAAATCCAAGTTGTGTAATATCTCACAATATTCATCATATTGCTTATCAGATTTTATTACTTTATATTTTAATGTTTCCATAATCTAAAATTTTAATAGTCAAAGACTGTGTATTGTTTACCTTGCTTACAAAGCTTATCATATTCACTATGAGTACCAATCCAACATACATAGAGCCTAATACTTGAAGCTCCAAAAGAATATTGACAAATCATTCTATAATTGTTTCCTGCAATGTCAAAAATTACTCTACCAGAACCTTTACCCAAGAAATCAGCAGAAGGAAAAGTTTGGATTATATCTTCTGTTGTATTCCAGTCTGCTATTTTTACCTTTGAAAGCCAATCTGTAAAAGATGCTTTACTGCTACTATTTTGGACAACATATTGCCTAATTGTTTTTTCTTTTATCAAATGGATTTTCATAGAACAATACAAAGATAATCAAAAGTTCACAAAATGTGAATTTTTGGAAAGTTAAAATTATGGACATAATTACAAAACCAAAAATGTCCAATTTTTATCCATATACCTATATAGGCTGTAGATAAAAAGTGGACATTTTCTATTTCAACACTTTATCAATCCTTCCCATTTCATCCCCTAATTTCTTTAGCTCAACATCAGCATAGTGTTTTTCTGTAATTAAAACAGAACTATGACCCATTAATTTGCTTACTACTTTCATAGGTACATTGTAGTAAAGTAAAACTGAACCAAAGGTTTTTCTTGCTATTTTGTGTGATAATGGCTTGTCTATGCCTAAAATATCAGCTATCTCTTTTAAGTAACTATTGATTTTTTGATTGCTGAATTTTGGAATAATTTTATTTTCTAATTCATTTTCATTTTGGAACTTATTAATAAGCTGTTGTGCTTTATCCAAAATAGGAATATGAATTTCTACTCCTGTTTTCTCTCTTGTATAAACTATCCAATCTTTATCATCACCTCCCTTTATCAAGTTAGCTTTGGTTAAACTCATTGCACCAGAATAATGAAGTCCTGTGTAAACAGAGAATAGGAATATATCTCTTATAAGGTTTAGTCTATTTTGTGCAAATTGATAATATTCTAATTTTTCTAATTCTGTTATAGTTAAGAAAATGATTTTAGGTTTTTCATGTTTGAACTTATGATTAGGAAATGCAGGAGTTTCTATTACTCCAAACTCAAAAGCCAACTTCATTATAGATTTTAGCTTTTGTAGGGTTTTATTGAGTGAAGCTGTAGAGAAGTTTTTCTTAATTTTCAAAAAGTGTTCCAACTCCAAAAGGAACTGACTATTTACCTTACTGATTGAAATATCATTAATCTTCAACTCTTGCTTTAAAAACTGCTCCACACTATGTTGTAGTTGCTTAGCTTTTATGATAGTACCCTTTGAATAGGTATTACCCTCTAAGCCTTGCATTTGTTTGAATTTGTAATCATAGGCTTGTAATAGTGTTTTGAATGGTTGATTATTTTTGTTTTGTAACTTGTTTACAATGTCCAAAATTGAGTACTCTTGTTGACTCTTAATAAAAAGTGCTTCAACATCTCTAATCTTCTTAGAGATTGATAATATTTTCAAATTTGTTCCTTTAGCAAATTCAGATTTCCCTAAAACCTGTTGTTTATCTTGAGACCAAACACTTGGAGGAATAAACACTCCTACAGAAAATCTACTATTAGATTTATTAGCAGTTAATCTACAAAACAAAGGAGCTTCTCCATTAGAGTTCAATCTTGATTTAATTAAAAAGAAAAGTATTTTGACTTGAATTGAACTACTCATTATTAAGTTGATTTTCAACAACTTAAAAGGTTAAAAAGTGCACCTCTGAGATTTTAGTGTGTGCACCTCTAAGTGCACCTTTCCTTAATCAAAAAGTATCACCACACACTGCTAATATTGATAATTAAGAAAATCTGAAATAATCTTCAAAACCCCTTACCAATAATACTTTAGGAAATTTATAGAAACAAAAAAGCAGCTACATGAAGTAACTGCTTTTTAAGATTGTGGTCCCACATGGACTTGAACCATGGACCCCCTGATTATGAGTCAGGTGCTCTAACCAACTGAGCTATAGGACCCAATAAGAATTACAATTCTTATTAAAAGAAGTGCAAAGATAAGCATAATTTTTTCTTGTCAAAATTTTTTTATAATACTTTTTATTCTTTAGCCAAAAACCCTATCTTTGTACATTATCTAATTAAAAATTTTAAATAAAAGTAATAATGGCAGATCAACAAAACCAAGAGCAACAAGGTATTAATATCGAATTGACAGAAGAGCAAGCTAATGGTCTTTATTCTAACTTAGCAATCATTACACATTCTTTTTCTGAATTTGTATTTGATTTCATCAGCATTATGCCTGGAATTCCTAAAGCAAAAGTAGGTTCTAGAATCGTAATGACCCCTCACAATGCAAAAAGATTAATGAGAGCTTTAATAGACAACGTTAAACGTTATGAAACACAAAATGGTTTAATCAAAGACGAACAGCCTAATGAAACCGGTGGTGTTCCTTTAAACTTTGGAGGCCCTACAGGTCAAGCTTAATAAAAAAAATCATAATTCCTGAAAATGACTATCTCTAAAATAGTCATTTTCTTTTTTAATGTAGATTTTCAACGTAATTTTGCACACGTTCAAAAGCATAAAATAAAAATTAAATTAGTTACTAATGGCCGAAAAAATTCTGATTTTAGATTTTGGTTCCCAATACACTCAACTTATAGCTAGAGGCATCAGAGAGTTGAATATTTATTGTGAGATTGTTCCTTGCCTTAAACCTATTGAATTAACCGATGACATTAAGGGGGTCATTCTTTCCGGAAGTCCTTTTTCGGTGAATGATGCTAATGCTCCCAAACCGGAAGTAGCCGCTTGGGCTCAAAAGGTTCCGGTATTAGGGATATGTTATGGTGCCCAATTATTAGCCTCTCAATATGGTGCAGAAGTGGGCAAATCCAGTAGTAGAGAGTATGGCAGAGCTCATATCAATTTAAAATCAGAAGATGTTTTCCTTAATGGTATTGAAAATGGCACTCAAGTTTGGATGAGCCACAGTGATAGCATCAAAGCATTACCTGAAGGTTTTTCTTTATTGGCAGATACGGACAGCATTCCTGTTGCGGCCTTTAAGGTAAATAAATTTGAGAAACCGGTTTATGGCATCCAATTTCATCCGGAAGTGACGCATAGCACACAAGGAAAAATTATTTTAAAAAACTTTGCAGTCGATATCTGTGAATGTTCTCAGGATTGGACTTCTGCCGCTTATGTAAGCCAAACCATTGCATCTTTAAAGGAGCAAATAGGCAACGAAAAAGTGGTCATGGCATTAAGTGGCGGTGTGGACTCCACAGTAGCGGCAACATTGATTCACAGAGCTATTGGAGACCGCTTATATTGCATTTTCGTGGACAATGGACTGCTTCGCAAAAATGAATTTGAACAAGTTTTAGAAAGCTATAAAGTATTAGGTTTAAATGTAAAAGGCATCAATGCTCAAAACCGCTTTTACGAAAAACTAGCAGGAGTAAGCGATCCGGAAGGAAAAAGAAAAATCATTGGTGGACTTTTCATCGATATTTTCCAAGAAGAAGCTCACCACTTGCAAGATGTAGCTTTCTTAGGTCAGGGTACTATTTACCCGGATGTGATAGAATCAGTTTCTGTGAATGGCCCTTCTGTTACCATCAAATCGCACCACAATGTGGGTGGCTTACCCGAAAAAATGAATCTGAAATTGGTAGAGCCTTTACGATTCTTGTTTAAAGATGAAGTAAGAAGAGTAGGAAAAGAATTAGGACTTGCGGCTTCTTTCTTAGAAAGACATCCTTTCCCTGGACCGGGTTTAGGCATTAGAATATTAGGAGAAGTTACTCCTGAAAAAGTAAGAATGCTGCAAGATGCTGATGATATCTATGTGGGTAACTTAAAAGCTAGTGGAGAATACAATAATGTTTGGCAGGCAGGAACTATTCTATTGCCGGTTCAAAGTGTTGGTGTAATGGGAGATGAGCGAACTTATGAATTTACTATTGCATTAAGAGCTGTTACCTCTGTTGATGGCATGACGGCAGACTGGGCACATCTTCCTTATCCATTTTTAGCAAAAGTTTCCAATGAAATTATTAATAAAGTAAAAGGAATCAACAGAGTAGTTTACGACATTAGCTCTAAGCCACCTGCAACTATTGAATGGGAATAATCCATTTTATTTTTGAAACCATACATACGATTTTACTTTTATCCATTTTTAGACTGTTAGATGAAAATACTATTTGCGGCCAACCGTTTTCCTTACCCACCCTACCGTGGAGATAAATTAAAAATTTACAACTTGGCGAAACGATTGTGTAAGGATCACGAGCTGCATTTATTAACCTTTTTGGAAGACGAAAGCGATTTGGAATACCTTCAAAACCTAGATGGTATTTTCAAGCATATCCATTTGGTAAGGTTAGGAAAGATGAAATCTTATACTAATGTACTAAAAGGATTCTTAGGCTCCGAACCTTTGCAATCGGCATATTTCAAGTCTTCTAAAATGGCAAAAAAAATAAATACGCTTTTAAAAGAAGAAAATTACGATGCGGTTCATATACAACATTTAAGAATGGCTCAATATTTTATTGACCATAAAGAAGTTCCTAGAATATTAGACCTTCCGGATGCTTTTTCTTTATATTGGATGAGAAGAAAGGATGCAAGCACAGGGATAAAAAAATGGTTTAACACCTTAGAATATAAACGGGTAAAGGCTTATGAACCAAAGCTAGCAGCATTTGAAAAGGTTTTAGTTTGTTCCCGGGAAGACTTAGCTTGGCTGGAAACACAATCAAAACTAAATAATGTAGCCCTTTTACCTAATGGTGTAGATGCAGAATATTTTAATAATCCAACACCCGATTATTATACCAATAGAAATAAAATTCTTTTTACCGGCAACATGGACTATGCCCCCAATGTAGATGCCGTTTTGTATTTTGTAAAAGAAATTTTCCCAATAATATTAGAAAAACATCCAAAAGCACAATTCATTATTGCAGGACAACGACCTGTAAAAGAAATCTTAGCTTTACAGAGTGCCAAAATCATTGTAACCGGATTTGTAAAAGATTTAAGAGATTGGTATAAGGAGGCTTCAATAGTAGTGTCGCCATTACGTTTTGGCGCCGGCACCCAGAATAAAGTTTTAGAGGCGATGTCTATGGGTATTCCAATAGTGAGTACCAATATTGGATTTGAAGGTTTAAATATCTTTTCAGGCGAAGGAGTCATTGTAGCTATGGATACTGAACCTTTTGCCCAGGCTTGTATCTGCTTATTATCAGATGCTAAAATGCGTAAGGAAGTCGGTCAGGTGGGCGTTGGGGTTATCCGCACCCAATTTGACTGGAAGACTATCAGTAATTTATTAATTGGCTACTGTGTAGAAGTGAAGCGAATGAAACAATCTTAATAATAATAAAAACAAAGACCTCTAAATTTTTTCAGAGGTCTTGTGCTTCAATAAATACTTTTTCTTAAAATCCAATTCCTAAATACAAAAACACATCAGCTTGTTTCGTATAGTCCAAACCAAAAGCACCAATTAAGCTATTGGTTCCTAAAGCCATTTTCAACCCGGCTAAACGCCATCCTATATTGGCACCTAAGTCATTAATCGTCCGGAAATGGTTAAAATTGGCTCCTATCGTAAAATTATTTTTAATATTGAAAAGATAATAAACCGAAATATAAGGGTCTGAGGAAGAATTGTATTGATTGTTAAACCCTTGAATATAGCTTAGACCAAAATTATGTCTATAGTAAGGATTTCCCTTTTTATCTTTTTTTTCTATCAATCCAAAATTACCATTGAAGGTTAACTTAGCCCCCAAAGCGGTAGTAAACTCCTGTGCTTCAGTTGTCAATTTCAAAGAATCTAAAGAAGGTAACTGACCCTCATAATCCACTCCTTCCTGCGAACCTACAATATCATAGCCATCCCATCTGACTACCGGATTTGAGGAGCTTATTGAAACAGCATTTTTCTTTGAATAAGTAATGGAACCGATATCCACTAAACCCAAACTTAAAGATATGTTTTTATAAGTAACATTTCCACCCAAATCTATGCCTACCCCTTTACCCAAAGCCTTAGCAATATCCTTATAGTCAAAAAGACTATCCGTTTCGCCCTTAATTAACTTGTCAAAATCCAAGGCACCTCCTGCTTGTCCTTTTACTTGTCCTGTAAGTTCCAAATACTCGCCATCTTCTTGTGTAAACAAATTAAGTTGAGTACCTTTTGAATGAACGGAAGCCTCTCCCAGCAAATATTTTACCCTTACAGCAGGTGTAATTTGAAATTTACTGATATTAAATGTTTTAGATGCTGCAATACCGATATCTGTATATGCCATGGCACTAACCAGAGGGTTGAGGGCTATGGTCTTTCCGGCAAATTGCTTATTCCCATTATAAATCAGTCTAAAAAAATCATCGTTTAAAGTGGCATTAGCATAAATATGTTGTCTTATAGAAAGTCCGAAATTTAAAGCTTTTTGAGGTTTCCCTATTTTAAATCCAATATGCAAAAGAGTTAGGTCAGTAGCTGTTTCTACTGAATTTTGCTCTTGAAGATTATCCATCAATTCATGCACCGGAGCAAAGCTTTGAACTTGCCCACTATCCACTTGTTTCAATAATTTTATAATGCCTCCGGCAGAAATAAAATTATTTTTCAAATTGAAATTCATTCCCATCAATGGGGCAATATTAATACTTATCCTATGGTTGTTTTTCAAATAAGAAGGATTTAAAAAAGCTGCTTCCGAACTCCAAATAGGGCTTGGTGTAAGGGTATTAATATGGGCTTGTCCAAATGTCAGCAGGCCTCCAAACAGACCTATGCCGGTTAATATTATTTTTTTCATATTGATAAGGTTTATTATTTTAAAATATTAGAGTTAAGAACAATCTTTAAATCACCAATAATTTTTAAATTCAAACTTTGGTTTCTATTGATAGTGACGTATGATCCGGAATAGCCAAAAGAGTTTAAACCTACTGCATAAACAATCTTCTTGGCATTTTTTATTTTCTCCACTCTGTTCTTAGACACAAAAACACTACCCACCGAGTTGGTACTATCGACTAATGTCCCACCATTATAAACTGCCCCTCCCATGACTGCCGTAGGAGCAAAAATTGAATCGATAACCTGATTAGTATTATCCAAGAAATAAGCCTGAAAGTTTGCGTTTATAGGCAGACCATTAGTTGCTAAATATTTAAAAGTTGCATTAACGGTACTGTCATCAATTTTCTGTTCCCAGCCTTCAAAAGAAATATCGCTACCATCAAAATCAGAGGTATCTCTCATATTGAGGTATTCTTTATCGGTATAAACGCTAATTTCATTGACAGAAACATTTTTAATATTAAAATCAAAGTCAATGTTTTGGTCAAAAGTTTCGTTTGAATAGCTATCAATTTTCAATGTTTCCACTTCCACTTCAAATTGATTCTCTAAATACTTTCCTGAAAGGTCTATAGTAAAGTTTTCACTTTGACCTTTTCCAATATCATTTGTAAGGGTAACACTTGCGATTTCAGCCCCTCCTGATATTCTTAAAATAAATTTAGTGCCAGCTAAAATGGCTGTAGGAAATCCATTAGTAATAGTTAATTCTATTAGGCAAGTATCTAAAGCAATGGAATGAATCAAATCGTTAGTCTGAATTGCTCCGGATTTAATGTTATTGTAGGTCATGGGTATGGAGCTAGAACTTGGTGTAGTAGAAGAGATTCCTAAATCATCACCGGAAATACTTAGACTAAATTTCTTATTTTTCAAAGTGGTGATAGTCAAAGGAGAAATATCACCTTTGAGTATAGGTAACAGCCATTGACTGGCTAAAGGAGCATCATCATAAACCTTCTTTTTACATGAGGTTTGAAGTAATAGTGTGGATGCTGCAATAGGAATGATTAATAATGCAGTAAGTTTCATAGTTATATATTTTTTTGTAAAGATATATTTTTTTGTTAATTTTTTTAAAAATTTTAATAAAAAAGGCTTGAAATTAATTTGTTTCAAGCCTTTTTTATTTTTTAAGCGTTTTTACTTCATAAGAATGACATCTCCGGTCTTTTCATGAATCTTTTTATCAGAACAGGTATATCTTAATACATAATTATACACACCTGCATTTACCATTTTACCTTTAAGGTTCAGACCATCCCATCCTCTAATTTCACGTCCGGCACCATTGCTTTCAAAAACCAAATGTCCATAACGATCATACACTTGGAAGAAAACTATTTGTTGTCCTATATTTAGACTTGGCACAAAGTAATCATTCACACCATCCTTATTAGGCGTAAAGGCATTTGGCATAGGCATATCACAGCATGGCTCTGCTTTTACAAAAATCGAATCATAGGCGTTACACAAATCATTATTTATGGCTCTCACATAAATATATCCGGAATGTGGTACTATAGCTTTAACATTTGAAAAAGTCTGAGAACCCGGAGTTCTCCAAAAATATTCAGCAGGAGACCATACATATTCAATATTTTCTCCGGTGGCCGATGCATTAATCGTGATAGTATCTCCGGCACAAATATCATAACTACTTACATAGTTGATTTTAATTGTCGGGTTAGGTGCTATTACCAATTCTACCGTTTTAGACAGTTGCTTACAACCTAAGTTAGAGGTAACTTCTACTGTATATTTACCGGCTAACAAAGCCTCATAAGTATCCTGATTTGCTCCTGCAATATTGGCACCATTTCGCTTCCATTGGTATTGATAACCCGCTCCTTTTTTGGCACGGAAAACATAGGTTTCACCTTGGCACATTTTCTCTTTTGAGCCACTCAAAATTTCTGCATCAGGAAGTGGATTAATATTTAAAGTCAGTATAATAGTACTATCACAACCTAACATTGTTTTGAAAACAGTATCATAAACGCCTGGGTTAAACAAGGTTTTACCATAAAAATCATAGGTTTGTCCTGCACACATTGATTCGGTCATATAAGTTTTCACATCTTGGAAGTGAATAAAGACCGTATCCTTAAAAGTAAAGTTTTGAGGAGGTGTAGAACATCCGGCAGGGCCACTATAATCTACTACAAAAAAAGTACCGGTAGCAGGAGGAGGTGGGGTGTTTAGAGTAACAGTATAAGAAGCTCCTTGATGCACAAAATTCCCTTGAGCATCATACCATTTCAAAAGCGGATTATTAATATTTTCAATAATCTTCCAAGGATTGAAAGCTATTGTGGTATCTATGGTATAAAAAGGTGTTCCAGCCATTGGCGTATATCTGGTAGCAGAGTTAGTAGCTCCTGTGGCTCCCCAGTTTTGACCGGGACCTCTATTGGGCGTATAAAGCTGGTTAATAGTAGCACCATTAACCCATCTTATTCCTTGAACAGCCTCTCCTGGTGTAACTCCAGGACAACTAGGAGTGCCGGGCAAACTGGTTACATGAAATTCAATAACATTAGAAGTTTCATAGAGTATCATTTGTTGGGTTACTCTAAATTGAGAACAGCTAGAACCATATTTTGCAATATCACAATACTCTACCACAAATCTTCTAGAACCGGGAGCACCGAATGTCTGGAAACGAATACTCCCTCCATTTGCTGGGGTAGGCCATAAGTCCTGAAAACCAACAGCAATCATATTATTGGCATCGGTAGAGTTAATGGCAGAATTCCAATTGTAATTGCTAAACATACCTACTTTTGTTAAATCAAAAGAAATATATCCATTAGCAGAAATTACACATTGGGTATAAGTGTTTCCATAAAACTGAAATGGAAACCCGATATTGGTAATTGCATTATTGTAAATATCATCTTGAGAGATATTACCTACCTGCCCTGTTACAGAGGCACTCATAGTAACTGTTCCCCCTCTACAAATGGTAGTATCTTTTACAGAAAGTGCAATTTGAGCCTTAGTTATATTGCTAAGAATCAATAAAATACACAGTGACAATAAATTCTTGTATCCTATTTTCATAAAACAGTAAATATTACTTTTCTTAAATTAAGTGTTAAAATTAATTCTTTATTTTTGAATGGCAAAATTTCTAAATACCACGTCCTATTCAATAGACAGCTATTATTCAAATATCGTTGGAGCTTTTTTAATATTATTTCAAACAAATATTTTTCAAATAATAAGTAAAAATCAAGGGATTAAGCCAAGACCACCATCTTACCTTAACGATTTTGCAGCTATAAAAGCCGAAGTCCAAGCATTTTGAAAGTTAAAACCTCCGGTAATACCATCAATATTCAGTATTTCTCCAATAAAATAAAGATTAGGAAGGAGCTTACTTTCCATGGTTTCATGATTAATTTCCTTTACATCTATCCCGCCTGCCGTTACAAACTCTTCTTTAAAAGTAGTTTTTCCTGAAACCGAAAATTCAGCATTTGAAATTTGGTTGATTAATTTATTTAAAAGCTTTTTGGAGAGGTCTGTCCATCTTTGTTCAGGTTCAATACCAGAAAGCATCAAAAACAGGTCTAACAATCGTTGTGGGATTTCCAAACCTTTAGTATTGGAAATTTTTTGACTAGGATGTTGTTTTTGATAACTTAAAAAATATGCCCTCAGCTCCTCTTCATTTTTATCGGCAATAAAATTCACCAAAATAGAAAACTGATAATCTTTTTCGGCTAAAAACAATGCTGCTTTCGCACTTAACTTCAATACCGCCGGACCGCTCAAACCCCAATGTGTGATCAACAAAGGCCCCTTTTCTTGAAACTTGGAACCCATAATTTTTACATTGGCATTTTGAATGGACAAGCCCATACAATCGGTTATAGGGTGTCGTTTGACATTAAAAGTAAATAAGGAAGGCACCGGTGGAACAACAGTATGGCCTAATGCAGCCATCCAATTAAATTGTTCCAGTTTCGGGAATCCACCTGTGGCTATTACCAGTTGATCAGCAATTACGCTTTTTTGACCTTTAATCGTTAATTCAAATTGATGCTCTATGGGTTTAATATGTTCTACCTGCTGGCCTAAACGTAATTCCACCTGATTAGCTTTTGCTGCCAGCTGCAAAACATCAATTACAGATTGGCTGGAATCTGAAACGGGAAACATTCTGTTGTCAGATTCCGTTTTTAGTGCCAAGCCTCTTTCTTGAAACCATTGTATTGTATCTTGAACAAAAAATTGATGAAAAGTTTTTTTTACAAACTGCTCTCCTCTAGGATAACATTTTGCCATTTCGGGAATGCTTTTATTATTATGAGTAACATTGCAACGCCCACCTCCACTAATACTTACTTTTGATAATACTTTTTGTGATTTTTCCAGAATAATAATTTTGGTGTTCTTGTCCCTTTTAATATTTGCTGCACAAAAAAAACCGGCAGCTCCGGCTCCAATAATTACAATAGTTTTATTCTGATTCATACTATCAACTCCCTTTTGCAAGAATTTAATTCTTTTCAATTTTCAAAATTAGTTCATTTCATCAAGAAGAAATTAGTTTTATTAAAAAAGTAAAAATTCAATCTCGGGGTGCTTCTTAAAATTTATTCATCATCGGCAATATAAGTCATGGCATCGGTATTGTCTTTATGGTAAATATAACTAGGAAAGTCTATCTTAACAACCTTCAATCCGGCTTTTTCTACGTTCTCAAAAAAAACGGCATCATGCCCCATGGCAATGTTTTCAAAATTTCCAATTTTTTCAAATACTTGTTGCTTAATAAAGAATGTACCCCCCACCACGCAATCTTTTAGATGTATTTTCTTAACCAGGTCAAAACGGTCTGGTACAAAGGGGGAACCTATGATTTCCATCCCCCCATGCAAAAGGTCTATTTCCGGCTGGCTCATCAATAAATGCTTTCTAAAAGATAAATGTTGTGGACCGTATTCATCATCAGAATCCAAAAAAGTTATATAGCTGCCTGAAGATCTTCTAATTCCTTCGTTTTTGGCTGTTGGACAACCTTGATTTTCTTGTTTATAATATTGAATGAAAGGATAACTTTCTAAAAATGGTTTTACAATTTCTGTAGTATCGTCGGTGCTGCCATCATCAATAATGATACATTCCCAATCTTTCTCATCTTGATTCAACAAACTGTTTAATGCCCTCTGAATAAGATAACCTCTATTGAAAGCAGTAACAATTATTGAAAAAAAAGGGTTATGCTCTTTCATATTTTATCATTAAGATTTTGAAGGACTGCTTGCAATACTACTGCTTGGTTATGCACCTCGTCTTTGGCACTATACACCAAACATACTTTTTCTTTTTGGGCTATGGTTAGGATATGATGCAAAAGTTCTCTCTTTTCTTCCAATTCCACTTCATATCGTTTTTTAAATTCAGGAAATTTTTCAGGTTCATGGTTAAACCATTTTCTTAATTCTGTTGAAGGGCCTAAGTCTTTCAGCCATTCTTCCACGGCAGCATGTTCTTTACTAATACCTCTTGGCCATAGTCTATCCACTAAAATCCTATATCCATCAGCAGTAGCAGCAGAGTCATACACTCTTTTTATGGTTATCGTTTTCATGATTATTGAAAATAAAAAATTATTTTTTTACACTATTCGCGTTTAATGGCCGCACGGTTAATTCATTGATTAGCATATTATCCGGAGTTTCTAAAATATGGATTATGGTTTGTGCCAAGTCCTCTGGGTGTATCATGTTTTCATTGGGGGAGATGCCGGAATTAGCAAAAAAATCAGTTGCAATAGAACCCGAATTGACTACAGTAACTTTTATATTAAACGATCGTAACTCATGAAACAAAGCTTCTGAAAACCCATTTACTCCATATTTTGTAGTGCAATAAGCAGCGGCTTCAGTTCTACCCATAGTGCCTAAAATAGAACCAATGTTTATGATATGACTAATGGTATTATTTTGTTTAAAAAATGGAGTCAGATATTTTGTGATAAAGTACATTCCATTGATATTGGTTTGAATCATAGCCAACCAATCTTCTTCGGGCATCTCATCAATCTTTGCAAAACCGCCAATACCAGCATTATTGATTAAAAGATCAGGCAAAAAATCTTTGTTGAATGTGGACTGTATCCATTCTTGAATTTTTATGCTTTGTGCAATATCTAAAACAACAGGGAAAAATTTACTTCCTAATTCTGATTGGAGTTGTTCTAATTTTTCTCTTCTTCGGGCAAGACCATAAACTGTTGCTCCTTTTTGGATTAATGCAGTAGCAAGAGCTTTTCCCAGACCACTACTGACACCCGTAACCACCGCAATTTTATTTAATAAATTCATAGCTATTTTAAGGATTATAAGAGCCGGCTTCTGACCGGAATGGTATTGCCAATCTATTCCAGGCATTAATTGCAACGATTGCCATTGTTAAATCCACTAATTCTTTTTCTGAAAAGTGCTGCAACATCTTATTATATAATTCGTCGGCAACATGATGTTGTGCAATCAGGGTCAGTTCTTCAGTCCATTCCAAAGCCGCTCTTTCTTTATCTGTATAAAAAGAAGTCTCCCGCCAAGCAGAAAGGGCATAAAGCCTTTGCTCTGTTTCGCCGGCTTTACGGGCATCTTTAGTGTGCATATCAATACAATAACCACAGCCATTTATTTGGGAGGCTCTTGTTTTTACTAACTCAAAAATTATCTTATCCAAAGAAGAATGGTGTAAATAAGTTTCTAAATCCAGAAGGCTTTTTATAGCTTCTGGAGCGGTTTTACCGTAATTTAATCTTTGTTTCATTATTAATTATTTTTTAGAAAAAAGCAATTAAACTTTTTAAAGAGTATTATTTATTATTTGCTTTATCGGCTTCATCCATGGCATCCATAGCAATGGTAGCATGAGCATAAGCTGCACCGGCCCTCATTTCAGATGCTACCCATATAGCTTCCATAATCTCTTCTTTTGAAGCCCCTTTACGCATGGCTTGTGGCACATGGGCTCTGATACAATATGGACACTGAGTGACATGTGCTACCGCTACTGCGATTAACTGCTTTGTTTTTTCATCAAGAACGCCTTCCTTAAAAACGGTTCTGCTAAAATTTCTCCAGGCTTCAACTTGAGCCGGAGCTAATGCTGCTTTTCGTTTTGAGTCTTCAACACTTGAGTGTGGAAACATTTCATTATTTTCATTCATGATTTATATATTTATTTTTTCAGACCTCTAATTTACGATAAATTTATCAGAGTTGGTTTCTTTTTATAAATCTTGCTTTAAATGAATAGTTGTGCGCTTTAAATATTTTACTTTTAGCACTCAATGTTCCAGCTCCTTCTTAATCCGAACCGTTTCAAACGGTAATTGTAATAGGTTTGATTATGTTTCTGATTTTTTTAAAAATTTAAATATTTTTATTTTTCAGCTACTATGGCAATAGACATCATATTGTTTTCATGTTTATTGAAAACACGACGCATATCTAAAACATGCTTTTTTGCTTTAGGTTGTCTTAATAAATTGAATCCAATTTTTAAAGTTCTAAAAATACCTTCATCCTTTATTACTCTTTTGGGTTTCAGCAAATGCATGGGAGCCAAAGAAATAGTTTTAATTTTAAATCCGGCTTCTTTTAAAAGGTTGCACCATTCCTCCTGAGTAAGTGGGCGGGCATTTACTTTTAATGATACTGCTAAGCTGCGTTGAATTTCTTTCTTTATTTCAGTGTTGATATTATCCGGTGTCAAGCCCAATTCATGAATGCCATAAAATCCACCTGGTTTTAAAATCCTATACGCTTCTTGGATTATTTCCAGTTTTCTATGATCTGCCTGCATGGTTAACATAGCCTCACCTATTACTTTATCAATAGATGCTGGCTCTAAACCGGTATCAGAAGCACTTGCTTGAATAACTTTTCTAGAATCAGAGTTTATTCTTTTTTGCAATCGGTCTGCTGCTTCTTCGTTTAACTCTATACCTTTATAAGATTTAGGAGATCTTTCTAACAACAAATCAGCGGTAAAACCCATACCGGGAGCAAACTCTACCACATCATCTTTTGAGTTTATTTGAAGGGTATTTACTAATTTTTCAGTTAATTCCTTTCCTCCAGGGCGAAGGACTCTCTTGCCTAGGTTGGCTAATATCCAATGTCCCTGCTCACTATGAATGATTGCTTTGCTCATATTTTAATATTTTTTGAAAATTTACTTTATTTTTCAAAAGCAAAGTTCCACAATATTATAGCACCAAAGCTTTAGTATTCAAGAAATGACAATAGTATTACGTTTTTAAATAAATTATTCAAAAAAGGGAAGCTGACCATTTGAATAAAAAAGCTACCGGTATAATAACTAATTTATTGTTTCTGTTTTACTTGAAAGTTTATGAATAACGGTTCGGTAGCTTGGCGAAGTTGGCTTTTGTGCGGTTGGGTTTGAGCGTTAGCAAGCCAATTACGCCAAGCCCTTGTTCGAGCTACAAAACCGAGGTTCTCCCAGAAAACTACAAATAGCCGCAGTATGAAAATGAAACCAGTTTTGCAAAATTCCTTCTCCCTAAAACCACTTAGTTTTTGGGTAGGGGGAACTATGCAAACACTCGTCAAAGTTTGGAAGTGCAGCTCTATATTTTCACGAAAAAGAAGTAAGAGTACCACAAAAATGAAGATCTAAAAAGCTACAAAACCAACTACAAAAGAGCGTCTTGCTGCAAAGTGTCGCTGAATGATATGCTGAGCTTGTCGAAGTACAACGAATAGCAAAAAGCCCTGTGCCAACACACAGGGCTTTCGCTTCACCAGGCCTTTCTTCTATTCGTCATAATGTTATATGACGTTTCTTAATTCTTCCATGACTGTGTTCTAGCATACATAGTTAATTTCATTCCAAAAGTTGTTATATCTACAGATTTATTTGAAAGAATTATAACACCATAATTATTTGTTTTATCAATTGCTATAAAACTTGAATAGCCTCCTGCCATACCATTATGCCATACTATACTTTTTTGTCCCATTAATTTATCAATATTTTCAGGATATAACCATCCTAAACCAGTTTGATTATTTAATTGATTTCTATGTGAGTTTATCAAGGACCTCGAGATTGTAGAGGCTTCTTCGGTAAGATTAGCTTTTATAAATTTAATCATATCCTCACCATTTGACAGAAAAGAACCAGCTCCAGTTAAAACATTATCTATCCAAATTGGCGTAGGTTCGTTATTCTCATTATATCCTTGTGCAATTTTATAATTTTTTGAAATATCAACATTAATAAAAGTGCTTTTCATTTCAAGTGGATCAAGAAGCGTTTCTTTTACTAATTGTTCATAATTCCTATTTGTTTTTATTTCTAATAAGTGACCTAGCAAACCCATACCAAAATTTGAATATTCAAAAGTTCCTTCTGGATTCTTTTCTTCACAATTAATTAAATAATTATAAATGTCTTTTTTAACTAAATCTTTATATGGATTTCCTGCATCAGTCATTTTAGCTATAAAAGATTTTGGAAGCGAGGGAAAACCAGAAGTGTGGGTTGCAAGATTTTGCAATGTAGTATTCTGAGCAATTGTTGGCAAAGTAACCTTATCTTTTAAAATATTTTGTATTTTTTCATCAATATCAATTCTATTATGATCCGATAAAATTTGCAAAGTAGATGTGGTAAACAATTTACTAGTGGAAGCAAGTTCGAAAATTGTTGTTAAATCAGGTGCAATATTTTCACCTTTTTTAATAGTTCCATAACCTTTTAAATAGACTTGTCCATTTTTCACAATTCCTACTACCAATCCAAGTGAGTTACCATTGTTAATAAATTTAATTGACTCTTCATTTATTACTTTAGCTAAGTCACCTTTGTCTTTCATTCTGGCTAATTTATTTTTCGCAAAAAAGAACAAAACAATTAATGAAAGAATAATTACGAGAATAATAATTCCTAAAATTTTCAATATTTTCATTTAGGCCGATAATTTGTTTAGAAATGTCATATAACGTTTTTCAGCTATACGCAGGCAGGGCATTTTACCACTGAACTTCCTACGAAGAACTGAATTTCAAATTTACCACTTTCCTGTCCTACGAAGCACGAAACCCCTGCTTGCGTATAGGTG